>CAZURA010000113.1:0-12738 GCA_964622985.1 uncultured Bacteroides sp.
CGTCTTTCGGAGATGTTACCTATCTCACTCATAGCGATTGCCAGGTTATCCAGGGCCAGGGCCAGGGGTTGCCCATGGAAGTTCCCGGCAGAGATGATCAGGTCCTCCTCCGGGAAAATGGTGGGATTATCCGTTACCGAATTGATTTCGTTCCGGAATACGTAAGCCACATAGTTAATGGAATCCTTTGAAGCCCCATGTACCTGGGGAATGCACCTGAATGAATAGGGATCCTGAACATGATCCTTGGGCCGGCTGATCAGTTCACTCCCCTCCAGAAGCCACCTGATCCTGCGTGCGGTGACAATCTGACCCTGGTGGGGTCTGATCTGTTGAACCATTTCATGAAACGGTTCAATCCGTCCGTCAAAGGCATCCAGGGAAAGGGCACTGATGATATCGGCGAGTCGGGAGAGTTTGAAAACCCTCATACAGAGATAGACTCCGTAGGCGCTCATGAACTGGGTGCCATTAAGCAGTGCCAGCCCTTCTTTGGATTGCAGGTCAATGGGATCCCAACTCATCTCCTTTATCACCTCCTCGGCCTTTCTCCGTTTTCCTTTCACCTCCACATCACCCATTCCGAGCAGAGGAAGACACATATGCGCCAATGGGGCCAGGTCGCCTGAGGCCCCCAACGATCCATAGGAATATATTACTGGTAAGATATCGTGGTTATAGAGATCGGCCAATCGCTGAACCGTGGCCACCTGCACCCCGGAATTCCCGTAGGAGAGTGACTGGATCTTCAGCAACAACATGAGCCGTGTGATCTCTTTAGGAACTTCATCCCCCACACCGCAAGCATGCGACATCACCAGGTTTTTCTGAAGCAATCCAAGGTTCTCCTTAGAAATGACCGTATCACACAGTGATCCGAATCCCGTATTGATCCCATACAAGAGCTCATCTTCACTTTCAAGCCTACGGTCCAGATAATCCCTGCAGGCTTGAATCTTTCCAGTTACTTCGTCAGAGAGAACAATCTGCTGCTGTCCGGAAATGATCTTTTCAAATTTCTTCCACCCGATCTCTTCGGTGGTTACCAGGTGTACCTTGTCCATATCCCTTACATTTGAAAACGAATAACAGAAAAAAAAACGATCCTGGAACAGAATATGTGATGTTTTAAGACAGCCGCAGGTCGGCAGGATCTAAAGAGTTGATGATCGGGACGGTCTTGTGAACTGATGGTCAGTATGGTCTTGTGAGCTGATGGTCAGTATGGTCTTGTGAGCTGATGGTCAGGCGAGCCGTTTGATCAGCTGCTCCACAGTGAGCTGCTCCTGTTTTCCGGTCTCCATCTCTTTCAGGGTAACCACCCCATCCTGCATCTCCTTCTCCCCTACCAATACCACAAAAGGAATCTGTCTTGCATGGGCATAGCTCATCTGCTTTTTCATTTTAGCTGTATCGGGATAGAGCTCCGAGGAGATACCTTGCTGTCTCAACTGGTCCAGAATGGGTAAAATGTGCAGCGCTTCCCTCTCACCGAAGTTCACAAAGAGCAATTGGGTATCCATCTCACCCGTTCGCGGAAACCGTTCAAGTTGAAGCATAACATCGTAAATCCTGTCAGCTCCAAAAGAGACACCCACTCCGGATACTCCATCCATTCCAAATATCCCGGTAAGGTCGTCATACCGTCCCCCGCCACAAACACTCCCAATCTCCACTTCCAGCGATTTCACCTCGAAAATACTTCCTGTGTAGTAGTTCAAGCCCCGGGCCAGTGTAAGATCCAGCTCCACCTCTGACTCCACCGGATTACCTTCCAGATACCCAAACAACTGCCGGATCTCCTTCACTCCTTCCCATCCTATGGCCGACTCTTTCAGGTATCCGTCCAGAAACTCCAGCTTCTCCACACCGGTGCCTTCCATCCGTAACACGGGTTCCAGCTTCTCCAACGATTCCTTATTCAATCCTTTCTGCTCCAACTCAAGGATCACCTTTTCCATCCCTACCTTTTCCAGCTTGTCAATGGCCACGGTGACATCGATCATTCTCTCCGGTTCTCCGATCACCTCAACGATCCCAGCCAGTACTTTCCTGTTGTTCAGTTGAATTACCACCTTGAGTCCCAGTTCAAGGAATACCTGGTCCATGATCCTGATCAATTCAAATTCGTTCAGGAGTGAATTGCTGCCGATTACATCTACATCACACTGATAAAACTCCCTGTATCTTCCCCGTTGTGGACGATCGGCCCGCCATACCGGCTGGATCTGATATCGTTTAAAGGGAAATGAGATTTCGTTGCGATGTTGCACTACGAAGCGGGCGAAAGGTACCGTTAAATCGTACCTGAGTCCCTTCTCAGATATCAGGTTCCCCAGCATTCCGGCCGGGGTAGAGGTAAGCTCCTCATGGCTCAGTTTCCCTTTAAAATCACCTGAATTGAGGATCTTAAACAAGAGTTTATCCCCTTCCTCTCCATACTTCCCCAACAGGGAACTGAGATTTTCCATGGCGGGAGTTTCAATGGGAAGGTATCCATAGATTTTAAAAATTCTGCGGATGGTGTCAAATATGTGATTCCTCCTGGTCATTTCCAGAGGAATGAAATCCCGGGTTCCTTTAGGGATGGAAGGTTTATCTGCCATGTAGTTATCCTCGTCTATTGGCTGGCTTTGGCCAGTTTTTTAAAATCACTTTCAAGAAATGCATCGGGTTTTTTACCGCTGGCCTTATGATAATCAAAGTAATAAAACTTCGCATCTGCTGCACCGATAAGGATTTTATATACTCTGGCCTCCATTTTTTTTCCTTCCGGTCCCACCTTATGAAGCACTACTGCATTTTCATCTCCGTCCATAATCAATTGCTTGATCTCCTCGCGGTCAACGATTTTCACCTCATAGGGGTATACCTTTCTGATCCTGGCTTCCGATGAAACAGACTTGGCAAGCTCATCTTCTACCAGATATAGTGTTTTTCCCTTTACTTCAGCCATGTTGTCATTGTAATGCTTATACACATTCTGAGATACCATATCCGGATTTTCTGTGATCAAACGAACATGATCCTGAAGGAATCTGATCATGGTACCCAGCTTATAAGCGAAACGATCTTCGTCCACACCATGATAGCTCAACGGAAGATTGGCCACGTCTTTCATGTCATCAATGGTCTCATAGTCACCTCCTAACGACAAGCAGAGGAATTTGTACCGGGTATTCGATTTATCTTTTTCAAAATTTACAGCAGCCACATACAGAAATGAAGCATTCTTATCCACGCTTTTTGCACCAAACTGACTAAATGGGAGGAACTCATATTCTGTAATATCCCAGTGCTTTTTAATGGCATCCTGGATCTCAAGGTTATAGTCCGACAGGGGATTAGCCCCCATTACCACATAGGTTTTGGTAGTATGAAAATGGTTCAGATCTTCCGCAGTAGGGAGATACTCCCGCTGAGCTTGCAGATGGATGAACGGTACCATGGCAAGCAATAGGGCAAACAAGCGCTTCATGAATATGGTTTTGAAAGGTTGTATAGTATGTTAATTGGCAGGAAAATAGAGTGGGTGTTTCTCGTTAAACCTGCGGATAAAGACAAATTTCATTTGCTTTTTCTTTCTATTCCTCAGGGCCATAAACTCATCGGCCAGCTCCGGGTCCTTCATAAGCAACACCTCTACGCTTTCAATATCGTAATTCATCACCTCTCCGGTCTGAAAATCGAACAGGTACTGCCTTAACTCTGTATTTGCATAGTTCGAATGGGGCGTGTTGTACCTATTGTAATAATAGGAACTGGAATAGTAAGGATGGGAATAATAAGGATCGTAGTAATTGGAGTTGTAAGTGGTCACTGAGGCCACGAAATGGCAGATGTTACCCACGAAGCTGATCCTGTGAAAATTATTTCCCACATTGATATAGAGGACTCCGTTACGTCCATATCCCCAGATATCTTTGGTTTTCATCACCTTCTTGACCCCGTTATCGTCATAGATCACAATCTCCTTCAAGGCAGTGATCTTGTCATAAAATTCCCTGTCGAACATATCTGCGTCTGTCACGATCCTTGCAGGGGAGATCGGCTGGTTATCTTTTACCCTATTAAAATTGGCGTAGATACCATCCCTGAATGTAAAGTCATGGGAATATTTCACCATTCCTTCTGGAGCATCATCCTGCGCCAAAAGCGGCAGAGTGAGCAACAACAACAATCCTATGGCAGATATTCGACTTAGCATCCTTACCTCTCCTCTATCCACAAAATTACTAACTAATATGTGTTTATGATACAAAAATAAAGCCAATATTGTTCAGTAATTTTTATTTTTCTCCTTTCTTTGCTAATGAAAGCCTAATTGGAATGCTCATGTTCCGTCATTTCTTACAACGGATGTTCTCCTTTGGAAAGAAGGAGAGTGTATTGCCTTCACATGCCAGGAGAGTAAGAAGGATGAGTCTCTTGTTCATTGTACTTCTGATCGTGCTTAGTTTGTCGATTGCTTGGTTTTCAATCACTTCTAAGCCTATTCTGATTGCCGTAATGATTGGGATATGGATAGCTGCGGTGATCATCTTCACCATTTTCCTTGAGCGTTCGAGCCGTGATTTCCTCAACAAATCGAAGCACACCGGAAACCGCTCGTTAAGTGAAGAAGAGATCATTGCAAAACTTTCACACAAACTGAGGACTTCTCTGAGTAATATCACCCTGATCAACAACCTGGTACATGATAGTCGTTTAAGCTCACAGCAGAAGGAGCTGATGGAAACACTGAAAGCATCCACCAATAATCTGATAGAGGATGTGAACAGTATTGTGGAGATTGCTTCACGGGGGACTATTGATTATGAAAAGAGCATCATTCCCTTTGATCTGACCCGCCTGCTTGAGGAGGCAATTGGAACGGTGAGCTCGGTCAGTCCTTTACATGAAGAGATTAGAATCCAGCGATCAGACCGTATTACACACTACCTTATCGGTGATCCAGGTCTTCTCAGGAGTCTGATTGTAAGCATTATCAAGGGATTAAGTATTTACAAGCATAACAACCACCCCATAGAACTCATTGTTGAAAACCTGAGGGAGAGCCCCGGTCAGGTGCGCCTGGAGTTCAAATTCCGATTGGAGACTAATCTGGTAGCTGATCTGGTAGACTATGTGAAGTCACTGAAACGGGAGAGCGAACACCAGATCTCCCATCTGGCCAATGCTTACAGCCTTCTGCAGGAAAGTGAGGGTGAACTGACAGCCGTGGGGCTGGGTGAGCTTGCATCGATCTCCTTTTTTCAGGATTTTGCAAAGGATCCTACCCATAGTGTGTTTGAACCCACCCTGGAACCTGAAGCGGTTTTGGAAAAAAAGAGCAGAGTTGCCTTACAAGATGCCAAAATACTGCTGGTTGAGGACAATCCCATCAACCAGAAGATTGTACTGCTGAGTCTGAGGAAGCGGGTGAGTGAGATCGATGTAGCCAATCATGGCAAAGAGGCTCTTGAAATGCTCAGGCTCAAGAGCTATGACATGATTCTCATGGACATTATGATGCCTGTGATGGATGGGATTGTGGCTACCAAGAAGATTCGAAAAATGGAATCGTCCAGTGATAGCCATATCCCCATCATTACCATCACAGCCAACGCCATGGTTGGTGATCGTGAGCATTGTCTGACCGCAGGAGCCGATGATTACATCGCGAAACCCTTTACGGCAGATGTGTTGATTAAGAAAATGAAAAAATGGCTCGCCTGAGTCTGGTCCCTTCTAATTGGTTACCTGTTTACAGTTACCGCTCTTGGAATCCTTTTTGGCTTCCTTAGCTTTCATGGCGATCTTTTCCAGCATGTCTGTGGTAACAGATTTTGGTCGTTCAATGGGATATCCAAGGGCTCTGTCCCAGATCAGGTTGGCCGTGATCCCAATGGACCGTCCAATACCGAACAATACCGTATAAAACTCATACTCAGTAATGCCGTAATGCCAGTGTATGATCCCCGACTGGGCATCCACATTGGGCCATGGGTTTTTAGCTTTTCCTTGTTCCGTCAGGATGGGTGGAACCACCTTATATAACATATCGGTATACTTGAACAGCAGGTCATCTTTCATGTGCGTTTGACAGAATTCGCGCTGCAACGCATAACGAGGATCCGTTTTCCGGAGTACCGCATGACCGAAACCAGGAATGACCTGGCCCGAATTCAGCGTATCCCATACAAACTGCTTCATCTCCTCTTCGGTGGGTACCTGTCCGTCCATCTTCTCGGCCAGGTCCTGTAACCACCTGAGCACTTCTTGATTGGCCAATCCATGCAGAGGACCTGCCAGTCCGTTGATCATGGCCGAAATGGAAAGATAGATATCAGAGAGTGAACTCCCCACCAGGTGACCTGTATGGGCACTCACATTCCCACTTTCGTGGTCGGCATGAATAATGAAGTTCAGCCTGGAAACATCATCGTAAGGCTGAGGTATTCCCATCATATGAGCAAAATTAGCACCCATATCCAGGTTGGGATTGGCCTGGATCCTTTTACCATCTCTGTAGAGTTTGGCATAGATGTAGCTTGCTACTTCGGGCAGCTTGGCCAGCAGATTCAAAGAGTCTTCGTAAGTGGGATCCCAGTAGTCCATTTTACTTATCCCGCCCTGGTATTTCTTGGCGAAGAAAGACTCACGCTGCATGGTAAGAATGGCTGCTGAAAATATAGCCATGGGAGGTGAAAATGTAGGAAAGGCATCGATAACCTCATATACATAACGAGGTAATATCCTTCGCTTCCTGAATTCATCCACCAGGTCGGCCACTTCGTTGTCCGTTGGAATCTCACCTATAAGCAAGAGGTGATACAATCCCTCCACATAGGGCATCTCTGCTCCTTCCGGCTTGGGTAATTTTTCGAATACCTCGGGTAGAGTATATCCCCTATATCGGATTCCTTCCTGAGGATCTAAATAAGAGATATCGGTAACGAGGCCTTTTACCCCTCGCATACCACCTATGGCCTGCGCAATGGTCACCTGATCGACAACCACATCGCAATAATCTTTAATAAGCTTTCTGGTTCTGGGTCTCCACTCTTCTATCTTCTGATGAAGCTTTTCTTTTAATGTTGGCATGTTAAATAAGGTTTATATAAAGAATAAAAAATAATAATTAGGGCAATACAATATAGCACATTTTCCACTTTTTTCCAGCCTTAAAAGGCCTTAAACGTACTGAAAATGCCCAAAAACAGTACAAAAGAGAGTGAATCTTCCCAGGAAACTCCATCCATCTGATACTTTAAGGCAACCAGAAACTGCTGATACGATCTGTTAATGAGAGTGATGAATGACTATATTCCTCACATTGTCAAATGGAGTTACCCCTTATATATTTCAGAATCTTTTCGGTTCCGCGTAAAAAAAAAGCCACCTCTAATGAGATGGCCCTCCTTCTTTTTTTTCCAGGTATTAGATATTTAAATAAGGTACCTATAAATATCCTGATAAGGAGATTTTGGCTGCGACGAGCTCGTAAACTCGGTTCAGCACCGTTTTAAATATCCTAATACCCGTATATGGCTGTACCACCGAGCTCTTCTTCAATCCGCAACAGCTGATTGTACTTGGCGATCCTGTCGGAGCGGCTCAGTGAACCGGTTTTGATCTGACCCGAATTGGTAGCCACAGCGATATCAGCAATAGTGGCATCTTCAGTTTCACCGGAACGGTGTGAAGTAACGGTAGTATACCCTGCCCTGTGTGCCATCTCAATGGTATTCAGGGTTTCAGTGAGCGTCCCGATCTGGTTCACTTTAATCAGAATGGAGTTGGCACAATTCAATTCGATCCCCTTGGAAAGATACTCCACATTAGTTACGAACAGATCGTCGCCCACCAGCTGACATTTATCGCCAATTAGTTTGTTCTGTACTACCCATCCATCCCAATCTGCCTCATCCATACCATCTTCAATGGAGTCGATAGGATACTTTTCGATCAGTTCTGCCAGGTATTCGGCCTGCTCCTTTGAGGACCGCTTCGCTCCTCCTTCGCCTTCAAATTTGGAATAGTCGTAGATCCCGTTCTCAAAAAACTCAGAAGCTGCACAGTCCAGCGCTATGGTGATGTCTTTACCAGGCTTATAGCCGGCCTTTTCCACTGCTTTCAGAATGCTCTCCAATGCATCCTCGGTACCTTCCAGTTCAGGGGCAAAACCACCTTCATCTCCAACTGCAGTGCTTAATCCTCTCTCTTTCAATACCTTTTTCAAGGCATGAAACACCTCGGCACCCATTCTGAGGCCTTCGCTAAAACTGCTGGCACCTACCGGACGAATCATGAACTCCTGGAATGCAATGGGAGCATCGGAGTGAGATCCTCCATTGATAATGTTCATCATGGGAATGGGCAGATGTTTGGCATTGGTACCCCCTATATAGCGATAAAGAGGCATGTCGTGATACATGGCGGCTGCCTTGGCCACTGCCAGGGAAACACCCAGCATGGCATTTGCACCCAGTTTACTCTTGGTCTTGGTTCCGTCAAGATCCAGCATTTTCTGGTCGATAGCTACCTGATCCAGTGAGTCCATGCCCATCAGCTCTTTGGCAATGACCTTATTTACATTTTCCACTGCTTTTTGTACACCTTTCCCCAGGTACCGGTCTTTGTCACCATCCCTCAGTTCCAGTGCTTCATTCTCTCCAGTAGAGGCTCCTGAAGGTACTGCGGCGCGACCCACAAAGCCACTAGCGAGCGTAACTTCCACTTCTACAGTAGGATTACCTCGTGAGTCCAGTATTTCACGTGCATGAATATCGATGATTTGTCCCATGATAAATAAGTTTTGTTGTTAAAGTAGTTTATTTAATGAGGGATGTTTTTGGAGCAACCTGGCATTTTTTTGCGAAGCAAAACAAGCACGTTGCGAAAAAACATCCCGAAGAAATAAAAAAAGGGATAAAGTATTCAAAATACCTCATCCCTGTTCTATATTCGAAGATGTCACTTTAGTCTATTATGATTCTTTCTCTTCTTCTGCTTCATCCTCCTTGGTCTCCTCCTTTGCCGGAGCTGGTTCTTCTGTTTCAGCCTTAGGGGTTTCTTCTGCAGGTGCCTCAACTTCAGCTTTAGGCTCCTCTTCAGCTTCTTCTTTGACCGGGGCTTCTTCAACAGGAGCTTCAACTTCTGCTTCAGCCACTTCAGCTACAGCCACATCGGTTTCCACTTCAGCACCCTCCACTTTCTTCTTTCCACCGCGACGGCGACGGGAAGCGGATTTTTTGGAAGCGGCCTTTTCTGCCAACAAGTTTTCGTTATAATCCACCAGCTCGATCAGACACATGTCGGCATTATCTCCCAAACGGTTACCCAGTCTGATAATCCGGGTGTATCCTCCTGGACGGTCTCCCACCTTGGAAACCACCTCGCGGAATAGTTCAGATACAGCCTCCTTATCCTGCAGGTAACTAAATACTACCCTGCGGGAATGGGTAGAATCGTCTTTGGATCTGGTGATCAAAGGTTCAACATACCTCTTCAGCGATTTAGCCTTGGCCGTAGTCGTCTCAATCCGCTTGTGCATGATCAGTGAAGATGCCATATTGGCTAGCATGGCCTTCCTGTGTGCACTCTTCCTCCCTAGATGATTAAAACTCTTCTTATGTCTCATCCGTTTAAAATTTTCAAATTCTTATTGTTCTGCTTGAAATTTTCATTTCAATTAATCCTTGTCCAGTTTGTATTTACTTGTATCCATCCCGAATGTCAGGTTCATATTGGTCAGCAACTCTTCCAACTCGGTGAGTGACTTCTTACCAAAGTTCCTGAATTTCAACAGGTCGTTCTTATTGAACTTTACCAGGTCGCCCAGTGTTTCCACCTCGGCAGCTTTCAGGCAATTAAGCGCCCTTATGGAAAGATCCAGGTCTACCAATTTAGCTTTTAACAACTGGCGCATATGAAGCACCTCCTCGTCAAACTCTTCATTGGCAAACTTCTCATCGGTATCGAGTGTGATCTTCTCATCGGAGAAGAGCATGAAATGATAGATAAGGATCTTAGCTGCCTCTTTTAAAGCTTCCTTGGGATGAACGGATCCATCGGTCTCAATCTCCACGATCAGTTTCTCATAGTCGGTCTTTTGCTCTACACGATAGTTTTCAATGTCAAATCTCACATTTTTAATCGGCGTGTAGATGGAACCCACAGCGATGAGTCCAAACTCGGCTTCGGTGGGCTTGTTCTCCTCAGCAGGTACATAGCCACGTCCCTTATTGATGGAGACCTCTACCTGGAGTTTCACATCAGGTTCCATATGACAGATCACAAGCTCGGGATTCAGTACTTTGAATCCACTGATAAAACGTTGCAAATCTCCAGCCTTAAATTCCTCCTGGCCTGTAATAGTGACAATGATTTTTTCATCGTTCACATCTTCGATCTGCTTCTTAAAGCGTACCTGCTTCAGGTTCAATATGATTTCTGTAAGGTCCTCGATCACACCAGTAACGGTGGAGAACTCATGCTCTACTCCGTCGATCTTAATGTTGGTAATGGCATACCCCTCCAGAGATGAGAGCAGGATACGTCTCAGTGCGTTACCTACTGTGATCCCATAACCCGGTTCGAGAGGACGAAACTCAAATTTACCATACCTGTCATCGGCTTCGAGCATGATGACCTTATCCGGTTTTTGAAAAGCTAAAATGGCCATAGTACGAATGTGGTTATATTATTTTGAATAAAGTTCAACGATGAGCTGCTCCTTAATGTTCTCAGGGATATCCTCTCGTTCAGGACGATTCAGGAATTTCCCTGTCATGGTAGCTTCATCAAATTCGAGCCATGAAGACGAACTGTACCTGGCAGTGGTAAGAGAATCTGTGATCACTTCCAATGATTTTGATCTCTCCCTGACACCAATTACATCGCCTGGTTTCATTGTATAGGAAGGAATATTCACCAATTCGCTGTTCACTGTGATGTGTCTGTGTGTAACAAGCTGACGTGCCCCTGCACGTGTAGGTGATAGTCCCAACCTGAATACCACGTTGTCAAGCCTCGACTCCAGCAATTGGAGAAGTACCTCACCGGTAACACCCTTACTCCTGGAGGCCTTGTCGAACATATTCCTGAACTGCTTTTCCAACACTCCGTATGTATACTTAGCCTTCTGTTTCTCTTTCAACTGAATTCCATATTCGGAAGCCTTACGTCTTCTTTTGTTGTTTCCGTGCATTCCCGGAGGATAGTTCTTCTTCTCGAAAGACTTGTCCGTTCCGAAAATGGGATCTGAAAATTTGCGAGCAATTTTGGTCCTTGGACCTCTGTATCTTGCCATCTAATTATCTAATTAATTGTTTATAATTCCTCTTCAGCCTGGATAGCTCCTTAAGGCTGAATTATACCCTCCGCCTTTTCGCGGGACGGCAGCCGTTATGCGGCAGCGGTGTCACGTCAACGATCTCAGTTACCTCAATACCCGAAGCATGAATATTACGGATAGCCGATTCCCTTCCTGCTCCTGGCCCCTTAACAAATACTTTTACCTTCCTCAGTCCCATATCATATGCCACCTTGGCACAATTCTGAGCAGCCATCTGCGCAGCATAAGGGGTGTTCTTCTTTGAACCTCTGAAACCCATTTTTCCGGATGAAGCCCAAGAGATCACCTGACCCTGATTATTGGTCAGGGAGATAATGATGTTGTTAAAGGAGGCATGAATATGTGCCTGTCCTGTAGGTTCAACCTTAACTGTTCGTTTTTTTGACGATCCTGTCTTCTTAGCCATAACCTCTTAACTCTTATTTGGTTGCTTTCTTCTTATTTGCTACAGTCTTTCTCCTTCCCTTCCGGGTACGAGCATTGTTCTTAGTACTCTGCCCGCGTGTGGGAAGACCGATACGGTGACGGATGCCCCGGTATGACCCGATATCCATCAGTCGTTTGATATTCAGCTGAACGGTTGACCTCAGTTCACCTTCAACTTTGTAATCATCATTTTCATTGATTACTTTCCTGATGGCAGCTATCTGATCATCATTCCAGTCTTTGACTTTGGTACTGCGGTCGACACCAGCAGCATCAAGAATCTTTTGTGCACGGCTGTGACCTATGCCATAAATATAGGTGAGGCTTATTTCACCTCTTTTGTTTTTGGGCAGATCAACACCAACTATTCTAGCCATAACGTTTCAATTATCTAGTTTTAATTTCTTATCCCTGACGTTGTTTAAACTTGGGATTTTTCTTATTAATCACGTACAAGCGTCCCTTCCTTCTAACAATTTTACAATCGGAACTGCGCTTTTTTACAGATGCTCTAACTTTCATGAGTTCTATTATCTATTATCCTTTTACTCTTAACTACCGATCACTCATCACCCATTCACCGATCACTACTTATATCTGAAACTAATCCTTCCTTTGGTCAGGTCGTAGGGCGACATTTCTACTTTCACCCTGTCACCAGGTAACAATTTAATGTAATGCATTCTCATTTTTCCCGAGATATGGGCCGTAATAATGTGTCCATTTTCAAGCTCCACCCGGAACATTGCATTTGAGAGTGCTTCGGTAATTACACCGTCCTGTTCAATAGAAGGCTGTTTTGCCATTTAATTGCTCTGTTTATGTAACACTTCGTCAATATAGGAGAAAGTGGACAATATGTCTGCCTTCCCTTTATCAATAGCCACTGCCAGTTCAAAATGGGCAGATGGCAAATTATCTGCTGCGCGAATAGTCCATCCGTCAGGGTCCTGTTTGATCTGCCTGCGTCC
>CAZURA010000113.1:12754-18228 GCA_964622985.1 uncultured Bacteroides sp.
AATGCATATCACCATGCCCCTTTTCAGTTTCGGTCCTGATCCCCTCCTACCGTAGTTGGGGACTTCGGGGGCTTCATGCATGTGACGACCCAAACCATGACCCACCATCTCCCGGACTACATTGTACCCATTGCTCTCGGCCAGTTGCTGAACGGCATTACCTATATCACCAATCCGTTTGCCTTCCACCGCCTGCTCGATACCCTTGAGCAAAGACTCGCGAGTTACAGTTAACAACCTGCGGATTTTTTCGTTCACCTCACCCACTTCGAAGCTGAAAGCGCTGTCACCGTAAAAATCCTCCAACAGCACCCCGCAATCCACCGAAACCAGATCCCCTTCCTTCAAAACAACCTTCTCGGATGGGATTCCATGAACCACTTCTGAATTCACAGAAGTACAGAGCGTCTTTGGATAGCCCTGGTATCCCAGGAATCCGGGTACGGCTCCATGGTCGCGGATGAACGATTCTGCTACCTGATCCAGCTTTTGAGTGGATACTCCTGGCTCAACGTGTTTTGCTACTTCTGCCAGAGTCTGTGAAACAAGCATATTACTTTGTCTCATCAACTCTATTTCGTCCGCAGTCTTAATTAAAATCATCAAAGAACTCTCTCGGGCCTACATGGCAGCAGCACTGCCAGCCCGACCTTTAATCCTGCCCGATTTGGTCAATCCGTCGTAATGACGCATCAGCAGGTGACTTTCAATTTGCTGCAATGTATCGAGGATCACACCCACCATAATCAAAAGGGAAGTGCCGCCGAAAAATTGAGCAAAACTCTGGTTTATCCCGGCCATCATCGCAAAAGCAGGCATGATGGCTACGAAAGCCAGGAAAATGGATCCGGGCAGAGTGATCCTGGACATCACTGCATCCAGGAATTCGGCAGTCTTACGACCCGGTTTCACACCAGGAATAAATCCGCCGTTTTTCTTCATATCTTCTGCCATTTGTGTGGGATTCACTGTAATGGCTGTATAAAAATAGGTAAAGAGAACGATCAGCATAGCATTGGTAAAATTGTACCAGAATCCCACCGGATTGCTAAATACTGCGGCAAATCCAGATGCTGCATCGGCTTTTGCAAATCCAGCCACAGTGATGGGGATAAACATGAATGCCTGAGCAAAAATGATAGGCATTACACCGGCCGCATTCACCTTCAACGGTATATACTGACGAACCCCACCGTATTGCTTGTTACCTACAATCCGCTTGGCATACTGCACCGGAATCCTTCGGGTACCCTGTACCAGCAATATGGTTCCCATAAAGACCACAAACATAATCAGGATCTCCACCAGGAATGCTACCAGTCCACCTCCCTGTTGCTCCAGACGTGACATGAATTCCATACCCAGTGACTGGGGCAGTCGTGCAATGATCCCAATCATTATGATCAGCGAAATTCCGTTCCCAATTCCTTTATCGGTTATCCTTTCACCCAACCACATGATAAACATGGTTCCGGCAGTAAGAATAACCATGGCAGCCATGCGAGAGAATGTCTCAGAAAACGCTTCAGCAGGAAGCTGGTAACGCAGGCTGGTGATATAGCTTAATCCCTGGGGGATCAGAATAGCCACAGTAAGGTACCTGGTGATCTGGTTGATCTTCCTTCGTCCGCTCTCTCCCTCACGTTGTAACTTCTGGAAATAAGGAACTGCTATACCCAGCAACTGCACCACGATGGATGCCGAGATGTAGGGCATGATCCCCAGTCCGAATATGGATGCCCTTGCAAAGGCACCTCCGGTAAAGAGGTTGAGCAGATCGAGTATTCCTGAACCTCCCTGCTGCCGGTTGGCCAGCTGGGAAATGATCACCGGGTCAATTCCGGGAAGTACAATGTGTGTACCCAGACGATAGATCAGGATGATTCCCAGGGTATAGACAATTCTTGCCCTCAGATCTTCGATCTTCCAGATATTCTTTAAGGTTTCTATAAATCGTTTCATAACTCCTGATTCAATCAGATTTGCTCCGCACTACCCTCCAGCGCCTCAATGGCTGCAATAGCTGATTTGGAAAATGCGTGTGCTTTTACATTCAGTTTGATCTTAAGTTCACCATTTCCAAGGATCTTCACCAGTGTATTTTTCTGGACCAGTCCGGCTTCAATTAAGGTCTCCACTGAAATCTCTTTCAGTTTCTTCTTCTCCGCCAGTTCCTGTAAAGTACTGATGTTTATCCCTTTGTACTCTTTTCGGTTGATGTTTTTAAAACCAAATTTGGGAACCCTGCGCTGAAGTGGCATCTGTCCGCCTTCGAAACCCGTCTTCCTGGAATAGCCGGAACGGGATTTCTGTCCCTTATGACCCCTGGTGGAGGTGCCTCCATATCCGGATCCCTGTCCGCGTCCTACCCTTTTTCTGCCCTTGGTGGAACCCTTTGCCGGTTTTAAGTTGCTTAAATCCATCTTTTATATCGTCTTTAATCTTTTTTACTATTTATCCAGGTACTATGCACTAAGCACTAGGCACTAGGCACTACTTTACTTCCTCAACTTCTACCAGGTGGGACACCTTATTTACCATACCCAATACCTGGGGGGTAGCTTCCACCTCAATGGTCTGATGAAGTTTTCTGAGACCGAGTGCTTCAAGAGTTCTCTTCTGCCTAGCTGTACGCTTGATGGCACTTTTTACCTGGGTAACCTTTATTTTTCCCATCGTTCTTCCAATTATCCGTTAAACACTTTATCCAGAGATACCGCCCTCTGCTGAGCCACTGCTTTGGCATCTCTCAGCTCAAGCAATGCATCAAAGGTAGCTTTAACCAGGTTGTGTGGATTGGATGAGCCTTTGGACTTGGCCAATACATCTTTTACACCCACACTCTCCAGTACAGCGCGCATTGCACCACCGGCCTTTACCCCTGTACCACTGGAAGCAGGCTTAATAAATACCTTAGCTCCACCATACTTTCCATATTGCTCGTGGGGAATGGTTCCATTAATGATGGGTACCTTGATCAAGTTCTTCTTGGCATCTTCCACACCCTTGGCAATGGCTGTGGTCACTTCATTGGCTTTGCCCAGTCCGTGCCCCACAATACCCTCTTCATTTCCTACTACCACGATGGCTGAGAAGCTGAAAGTACGACCACCTTTTGTCACCTTGGTTACACGCTGAATGCTAACCAGACGGTCCTTTAGCTCAAGGTCACTCGTTTTAACTTTTCTGATACCTGTTGACATATCTTATCTAAAATTTAAGTCCGCTTTCCCTGGCAGCATCTGCTAAACTCTTTACCCTGCCATGGTATAAATAGCCGTTTCGGTCGAATACGACATTTTCAATTCCTTTTTCTTTTGCCTTCTCAGCAATTCTCTTGCCCACCAGTTTGGACTGATCAATCTTATTGACCTTCTGGCTGGCAATCTCTTTTTCTTTTGAGGAGGCTGTTACCAGGGTCTTCCCGGTAACATCGTCAACCAGCTGTACATAGATCTGCTTGTTGCTCCTGTAGATAGTCATTCTGGGACGTGCTTCACTACCTGACAACCGCTTCCGGATCCTGTACTTGATTCTCTGCCTTCTCTCGTTCTTTGTTAACGCCATTTTTAACGTTGTTTATCTGTTATTTTCTTCCTTCGGGTGATGGGTGATCAGTGATGGGTGATCGGTGAAGAGTCACACCTTTTCACTGGCTCACTTGCCCGCTAATTATACACTAGCAGCTTTTCCTGCTTTCCGGCGCAGCTGCTCACCAACAAACTTGATACCTTTTCCTTTATAAGGCTCAGGCGGACGAAACGATCTGATCTTTGCGGCCACCTGCCCAATCAGCTGCTTGTCAATACTGGTCAGCGTAATAACTGGATTGGCACGCCTCTCTGTCTTAGCCTCCACCTTTACCTCCGGGGGCATCTCCATGATGATGTCGTGGGAAAATCCAAGGCTCAGTTCCAGGCGGTTGGTCCCTTTGACCTCAGCCCTGTACCCTACACCGACCAGTTCCTGCTGAATGGTATACCCTTCCGATACACCTATCACCATATTGTTCATCAATGAACGGTAAAGCCCGTGCTTTGCTTTATGGTCCTTCTCTTCAGTGGATCTGGCAATACTCACCTGGTTCTCTTCCACCTTTACAGTAATTTTCTTATCCACCTGCTGCTTCAGTTCACCCTTAGGCCCTTTTACAGTCACCAGATTGTCCTTGTCCACCTCAATGGTTACACCTGCTGGGATTTCGATGGGTAAAATTCCTATCCTTGACATGAGTTATTCTCCTTAATCAATTAATATACATAACACAGTACCTCTCCACCGATGTTCAGGCTACGGGCTTCCTTGTCAGACATCACGCCCTGGGAGGTTGATAATATGGCTACACCAAGTCCGTTCAGTACTCTGGGAAGGTGGTCCTTGTCCACATACTTTCTCAAACCGGGTCTGCTGATTCGCTCAAGCGACTTAATAGCTGATAATTTGGTTTCAGGATTGTATTTCAATGCTATCTTGATGTTACCCTGGGGACCTTCCTCTTCAAATTTGTAGTTCAGGATATATCCCTTATCAAACAAAATGCGAGTGATGTCCTTCTTCATATTGGATGCAGGAATTTCCAGCACTTTATGATTAGCCATTACAGCATTTCTGATGCGGGTAAGATAATCTGCAATCGGATCTGTCATTTCTTCTCTCTTTATTATATATACTTTTACTACTATCTACTGAGTACTGAGCACTGAGCACTATTACCAGCTGGCCTTTTTAATACCAGGGATCAATCCTTCAGAAGCCATTTCCCGGAAGGTAATCCTGCTGATTCCAAACTGACGCATATATCCCTTGGGACGACCGGTCAGTTTACAGCGATTATGCAGCCTGATGGGATTTGAATTGCGTGGCAACCTGCTCAGTCCCACATAATCTCCTTCAGCTTTTAATTTTGCTCTTTTTTCAGCGTACTTTTCAACCAGTTTCTGCCGCTTTACTTCGCGAGCTTTCATTGATTCCTTGGCCATACTTCTATTTTTTTTCGTGTTTAAACGGTATACCAAATTCCTTCAGCAAAGCTGTACCTTCTTCATCGGATGGACCCGAAGTCACAAAGGTGATCTCCATGCCCATTATTTTACTGATCTTGTCGATATCGATCTCTGGAAAGATGATCTGTTCGGTAATCCCCATGGTATAATTACCTCTACCATCAAATTTGGAGGTAACTCCTTTAAAGTCGCGGATCCTTGGCAGTGCCACATTGATCAAACGCTCCAGGAATTCATACATCCTTTCACGACGAAGGGTCACCTTCACACCAATGGGCATTCCGCGGCGCAGCTTAAAATTAGAGATGTCTTTGGTAGAGACAGTCTGAATCGCCTTCTGCCCTGCAATAATGGTCAGCTCTTCCTGTGCCACATCAATAAGCTTTTTGTCAGCAATGGCCTGACCAACACCCTGGTTGATCACGATCTTCTGGAGACGTGGGGTCTGCATCACTGAGGAATAACCGAACT
>CAZURA010000114.1:0-18142 GCA_964622985.1 uncultured Bacteroides sp.
TGCACTGCTCAGTTTAAATTGGAATAGGGTGCTCAATTACGCTGGAATATGCAGCCAATACTTTTAGTTGTTTAGTTCCGTCATCTCGCCTATAACGAACTCGGAACAGGTTTGTCTTAATAGTTGTATTCTTCATTGTTTGATTATTTTCTTCTGCAAAGATAATCATTCGATTCTAATTAACAACTATTTTTCTCAACTAATTAACAACCTTCGATTCCGCTGATTTACCTTATGTTACTGTTATAGTGTCCTTTAAGTCATTTATTAGGATTCCCCTACGGACTGCAAACAATTCAGGAGAGCCCAACAGCTCTCCTTTTTTGTTTTTATCATATTGATACGAAATCGAACCCTGCCTACACACAATCCCCGCGACAAGCTGGCTCCTCCCTGCAATCTGGCCCCTCCTTAAAATGATCCACTGGATCATTTCTTCACAGTCGGTCCCCTGAAAACCTCCGTAAAAGACTACGTGCATCCTAATTCTTCCATTAAATTCGGTATCATGCTTCTCAAATCATTACGACAAGGTGCCCCGGAAGTCAATTAAAAAAGGGAGACGCTGATCTTTTGAACTCCATCACATCAACCAGAAAAAGCTAACCTTTTTACACCACAAAATTTTATGATTATGAAAACCTGTTACTTTTTAGTTCTACTATTCTCAATGTTCATTATCACATCCTGTCAGAAGGAAGAGTTTCCCACCACCCAGCAAACCGGTAGCTTACACATCGACATTGGTGTATTTCTCAGTGTGAATGAGCTGAGCAGCGCGTTGAAATCCACAAATCAGACCGAAGAGTTTAAAGTCATTATTTACAGAGCGGATGGTACGGAAGCCATGGTATTTGAAAGTGCTTCTATCATGCCGGATACCATAGAACTCGTTCCTGGTAGTTATTACGTGGTTGCACATTCTGATAACAATCTTCCGGCAGCCTTTGAGAATCCCTACTATTTCGGCATGTCGGATATATTTACCCTCAACAGCAACATGCAACAATCGGTTACGGTTACTTGCGCACTGGCCAACACCATGGTGTCCGTTATTTATTCTGCTAATATCATAAACAGTTTTATTGATTACAGAACCACTGTCTCTAATGCATTGGATTCTCTGGTCTACTTGTCAAATGAGACAAGGATGGGTTATTTCCAAACATCACCCCTTAACATCAGGGTGGAGCTTTCCTATTTGAATCCTGACGGAACAGAAAGCAGTAAATGGTTAACCGGAAGCTTACCTAATCCCCTTGCCAACCGGCACTATGAAATACATGTGGATGCTTCTATTGATCAAGGAGTAGCGACCTTTCTGATCCTGCTGGATGAATCAGAGGTACCCGTCGAGATGGTTGAACTTACTGACGACTCAAATCAACCAGTGAATGGTGCCGTTGGATATGGAGACTTGCTGATCACAGAGATCATGTATAATCCATCTGCTCTCTCCGACACTGAAGGTGAGTGGTTCGAGATCTACAACAACTCAGACCAAATGATCAACCTGCAAAACCTGGTGCTGGAAAGAAATGGTGTTAACCGTCATGTGATCATGGATCCAGTAGAATTATCTCCCGGGTCTTATTTTATTTTCCAGCGGGCTGATACGGCAACAAATGCCTCAAACAGTTATGTGTATGATTCTGATATTGTACTGCCCAATACCGGAGCTGTGTTGGCAATTTCCAATGAAGGTACGGAGACAGAACCTGGTACCTTGATCTTTTCTGTCAACTATGGCGGGGAAAACTTTCCTGCTGGCACTGGAGCATCCATTAGCCTCAATCCCAATATGAACAATCCATCTGATGCCATATCAGGAACTTCCTGGTGCACATCCTCAACACCATATCACACAGGTGACCTGGGGACACCCGGTGTGGTCAATGGCACATGTCAATAGAGAATTACTTATGCGCTGACTGAGAACAAAGGAGAGTTTAGCGACTCTCCTTCTGTCATTTCGTTTTCAATTGGAATTGAACCCATTGTGGATCAGGTGTACCTTCTAACAGTGTGATGTTGTCCCACCTCGATTTCTGCCAATCACTAATGATACCGTCATATTCACAATCATTGCACCCCCAATATATCACTTTATCATCCTGAACAAATTCAGATGTGATACACGATGTACATTCCGGATTCAGGCACCGGATGGGCGTATCACAGATTTTTTCAGGATATACATTGGTGGCTTCGTCAACAATCAACGCAAGAAAGCTGGCTAGCTCTCTTTCCTCTTTCGGTAGACTTGTGGGAATGTTCCCCGCCTTATCAAGGTAGTGTTTAATATTGGTTATATACATATCTCTACCCCTGCAAAGCGAAATTAAACAATTCTTAATGGAATATCATCTGCTGCTACTGTTAATTTTTGAACTGATTATAAGCAGGACTTCTTGTGCTTCCAGAAAATCGTATGCTTCAACATGCTCTTCGATTTTCTTCAATTCTTCCTCAAAGATGTGGATACCTGGAAGCTTACGGATCTCTCTTAATTTAGTCCTGGCTTCAATATCTCCACTTTCCAACAGTTCCGAAAGAGCGATGGATTACCCCTTACCCTGTTCAATCCATCCTGGATATCCAGTCCGGGGACATGAGGTATCTTGATCTCCAAGGCACCAACCTCATCTCCGGTGTCAGGTTTTTTACTTTCGAGCCCCTCAGGTTTTTTACTTTTCTGCAACCATTTGTGCATGGACTTGTACAGGTCTGGAGGATCGATAGGTTTTGTCAGAAAGTCGTTCATCCCCACCTCCAGGCATTTCTCTTTTACTCCTACAATTGCATCTGCTGTCATGGCGACAATGGGCAGCTCTTTATACTCTTCGTGTTTTCAGACGAACAGCAATCCAGCAGCATAGAATCCGTTGAAGAAGAGATAGACCTGATCCTTTTAAGTAACCTGTTGAACAAATTGAAAGTCATGCTCCTGGAATGTGATTCAGAAACAGTTAATAAAGCGGATGAACTGAAAAAAACTAAAGATCTATAATCTGCTTATGAATTTGATCAGGCTGTGAATTTGGTGGAAACATGGCTATCCTCCCTGAATGAATCGTAGGAAATAACCCTACTGAAAACATCCCGAAGGACTTTTATCAAACAAAGTGGAGCTGCGGTGGCTTCTACTACTGGAGCTGCGGTGGCTTCAACTACTCCATTTTCTCTATCTGATCTTTGAGTTCAGCAGCTTTCGCTTGAATTTGCTGTATCTCCTCTTCTACTCCTGCAATAAAACTGTTCTCCTCACGTACTCCCCGAACGGCTTCAAAGTCCTTATCCACGACCGATTTATCGCCATCTATACCAAAGCCTAACTTACTGCTGTCGTCAAACTCCTTGTTCGAATCATTCAGGATCATCTTATCCAGCTTTATGGATTCTGTTTCCCACTTTGATATCCTCTCAATCAATTGTTCTTTATCCACCCTCTGGATATCCAATCCATACCTGCCCGACAATAGCTCAACCGTCCAATCCCATACATAATCCTCATAGGATTCATGCACCTTTTTCAATCCCGTTGATACGGCTTCAAGGTTATCAATGCTTCCCGATTTGAGTTCACCCACCAGATCCTGGACTACCCCATTGGGTGCGATCATTCCAGCCATATCGATCCATGAATCAGAAACAGCTGTCCCACTGACAGCAAATCCGCTGCGCAGTGATTCAAGAGATGTGACCTTATCCATGGTTTCCAGCTTTTTGATGAGCTGATCTCCAATGAAAATGGCCAGTGCCATTTCATAATACTTCCGGGTCGATTTCAACATCAGCCTCTTGATACGGATCCCTTTGTAAAAGACCGTCTCCTGCTTTTTGGAAGCTTTTTCGTATAGGGCACTCAGAATGTCCAGTGCCGAGATCACTTTCTGAACGATATACGGACTCAGAAAATCGAAATTGATCAGATCGTACTTTTCCGGATCCTTTCGTTTATCCCGTTTAGGCCATTTTGCACTATCACGGCGTGTGCCCACAGTAAACAGGTTCATTCCCGGAGTGAGAATGCTCCTTTCTCCATCCACGTTGATGTAGGAGAAAGGGAATTCACTGGTATCGAAACTGGCAAGGTTCTTTCCCATCACCACAGAAAATGCTCCAATGCGGCATGGCCACAGTAAATAGGCAAAAGATCCTGTCTTAGATCCTCTTTCCACAATACCCTGGTGTACCGGTCCGAGTTTATACATGTGGTTACTCTGGTTTGTACCACTACCTGCGTTATAAAAGGAGAACATACCGGCGATCAACAGGGAGGACTTATGGTGGGTCACCGTATAGGGTCCTCCAAATATGCTGACTGCTTCTCCATGGAAGGCTTCCGAATTGGCAAAGAATACACAGTTCTCGGCAGAGTATTGTTTTCCCATCTCCACACCCTGACCCACAAAACACTTGTCCACCAGAGCACCACTGTCCAGTTTGGATCCTGACTGAACAATGAAATTCTTGGCGATCACATTCTCCCCGATATATACCGGAGCGTGATTGTTGGATGCAATGGTACCATTCTTCAGCAAAGAAGCACCTATTATGGAGGCATGAGCTCCCACAATTACATCACAAAGAGTTCCGGAGTTCATGATCTCAGCCCCTTCTCCAATGGTCCCGTATGTTGAACTTATCTTCTCAGCATAATCGGTAATCATCCGGTCTAATGCATCGATCAGATCGGGATCGTGCTGATAAGAAACCAGCATATAAGCCAGCTGGGCAGAAAGCCGGTCGAATATTTTCAATTCCCGGCCTCCTCCTTCATTGAGCACTTCGATCTCAAATCCGTTTCCAAAGGAGGAGGTTCCTGTAACCGATATGGAATTCACATTTTCGATAACCACGTTATCCCCGATCCGGTAATTCTTTACAAGAGGTGTGTTTTCGATCAGCACATCACGGCCAATCTCACAATCCTGCAGCTTACTGTTCAGCAGTCCCGATTGCTTTATTTCTCCATCCTTTGTGTTGATCTTTCCCCCGACTCTTCCCAGTTTCACTGATCCTACAAATTGTACATTCCGTACCTGTTCTGTGGAAAAATCTTCTGAAGCGGTAACAGTCGACCAGTCGGAAGAAAAACAGCCCTGATTCTCAAGGGCTGTTATTTCTGTTTGGGTTAATGAACGATAATTCATGTTGTTTAATGTGAAGGCATTTTTTTATTAGAGATATCTTCAATATCCTTGAAATATTTCACCGATTCTACCTGCAATTCCATGGTAGCAGGTTCATCCAATGCAATGATTGCATGCTCGTGCAGCTGCAACATGGAAACAGTCCACATGTGACTCACTCCTCCTTCAATCACTTCACGTACCGCCCGGGCCTTATTGAATCCTGTGATAATGATAACTACCTCCTTGGCATCCATCACCGTGCCCACTCCAACGGTCAAAGCCTGGGTGGGAACCCTGGACATGTCATCATCAAAGAACCTGGAATTGGCCAGAATCGTATCGTAACTCAGTGTCTTCACGCGGGTTCTCGATACCAGGGATGAACCAGGCTCATTGAATGCGATATGACCATCCGGACCTATACCTCCTAAGAACAATTCAATACCTCCGTAACTTTTGATCTTTTCCTCGTAATCTTTACACACCTTTTCCAGGTCAGCCCCGTTTCCATCAAGTATATTGATGTTCTCTTTGGGGATATCTATGTGGTTGAACAGGTTTGTATACATGAAAGAATGGTAACTCTCCGGATGATCTTCCGGAATACTCACGTATTCATCCATATTGAAGGTAACTACATTCTTAAAGGAGATCTCGCCTGCCTTATATCTTCGTACCCATTCCTTATACACAGGCAAAGGTGAAGAACCTGTGGGTAAGCCCATCACAAAGGGTCTATCAGCTGTAGGTCCAAAAGCCTCTATCTTGTTCCAAATATAATCAGCTACCCATTTCCCGGTATCTGCTTTTGTGTCTTTAATTACAATTCTCATCGTTTGTTAGTTTTAGTTGTTAAGATTTCTTTAATATCATTCTTGCATCTCCGATTACACATCCCTTGCCTTCATCCAGAACGAAAAGGGGATTAATGTCGAGTTCGTCAATTTCAGGGAAGTCAACTGCCAGCTGACCCAGCCTCTGAATGGCATCGATCACTGCATCAATATCCCTGGGTGACCGGCCCCTGGTGCCTTTGAGGATCTCATACGCTTTGGTCTGCTCGATCATGGTCCGGGCCTCTTCATTGCTGAGGGGAGCTACTCCGAAACTGACATCCTTGAAGATCTCCACAAAGATACCCCCCATACCAAACATCACCACTGGTCCGAAGGAAGGATCCCTCTTGATACCCAGGATAATCTCTTCGCTTCCTCTGACCATTTTAATCACATAGATCCCATCCACTACTGCATCGGGCATAGCCGCTTTAGCATTGCTGTGGATCCTGTCATAGGCCTCCTTCACCTCCTCAGCACTTCCGAGGTTCAGTTCCACACCCTTCACCTCCGATTTATGTATGATATCGTTGGATACCACTTTCATTACCACCGGAAACCCGATTTCCTCAGCGATTTTCACCGCCTCATCCGCACTTTTTGCCATTTTACCCTGGGGTACCGGCATTCCATAGGTCTGAAGTACCTCTATGGTCTCCACCTCAGGAATATACGCCCTTCCATTGGATGAAAATTTCGCCATAAACTCCTTGGCCAGCTGGCTCTGAATTTTCTCCAGGTTTATATCCTGATATACCCTTGTTTTCAGGTTCTTATGGAAATGGTGCACCGTATGAAACGCGGTGGACATGGATTCCGGAAGGGAGTAGTGGGGTATTTTGTGTTTTTGAAGAATATTGATCCCCGACGCCACATCTTTTTCACCCATGAATGAGGCATAAATCGGTTTGGTCTGTCCTTCCGCGAGCTGCGCAATATCTGAAGCAATGGTGTCAATATCGGTCATGGATTGGGGAGTAAGAATCACAAAAACTCCATCCACATCCGGATCAGCAAAAGCTGCCGATATAGCTGCCAGGTAGCGATCAGATCTGGCATCTCCGATCACATCCACCGGGTTATTGATATTGGCTGTAGCGGGTAACGCTTTTTTCAACACTTTCGTGGTCTCTTCAGAGAACCTGGCCAGTTTAAGTCCCCTTGAAATAGCCGCATCCGTGGTGAGAACACCAGGTCCCCCGGCGTTTGTAATAATAGCCACTTTTTCCGATTTGGGTGCCGGCTGATAGGCAAAGGCAATAGCCTTGTTGAACATCTCTTCCAGGTGATCACAGCG
Source organism: uncultured Bacteroides sp. (assembly GCA_964622985.1). Classification (GTDB taxonomy): domain Bacteria; phylum Bacteroidota; class Bacteroidia; order Bacteroidales. Next base: position 7,272 of record CAZURA010000114.1, read on the forward strand.
AATGATCCCTGCCTGCTCAAAGGCAGCATCACAGATCTCATCCTTGCCAGTCAGCGAGCCGGTATGCGAGGCCGCTGCTGAAGCGCCTTCATCGGTTCTTCCGGATTTGATGATAAGTATGGGTTTTCCGCTCTTTTCGATAACCTCCTGTGCTGCTTTCATCAAACCTTCACCGTCTGACACCTCTTCCAGGTACATCAGAATCACCTTGGTTTCCTCATCATTCATCAGATAATAGAGCAGGTCGATCTCACTGATGTCCGCTTTGTTACCAAAACTGATGAATTTGGAGAATCCAATGTGTTTTGCCTGTGCATAATCCAGCACTGCAGTACAAAGGGCTCCACTCTGGGAAAGGAATCCGATATTACCTTGCTCCGGCATCTCTCTTGAAAATGATGCGTTCAGATTTGTCTCTGGTGTAGTATTTATCACGCCCAGACAATTAGGTCCGATAAATGATATGTCATACTTCCTCGCGATCTCAACAAGCTGCTGCTCCCGCTTTAACCCGGCTTCACCTACCTCTTTATATCCAGCTGAAATGATGATGACCGATTTGATACCTTTTTGCCCGCACTGTTCAAGGGCCATATGGCATACTGAACTGGGAAAAACCAGGATGGCCAGATCCACATCATCGGGAACATCCACCACATACTTATAGGCTTTAATTCCCTTGATGCTGCTTTCTCTTGGACTGACCGGATAGACCACTCCATTGAAATCAGCTTTCAGGATGTTGTCGAGGATGTCATGAGGAACCGTGCCCTTTACCTTATTAGTACCTACAATGGCGACTGACTTCGGGTGAAAGAGCGTTTCCAGATTCTCCTGACGGAGTTTTTGCAATTCATTCATAAGGCTTAAATATATTCTGCAATGAAATTCACTGCATCGTCAATATTCTGAACTTCCATGGCTTTATCCTGGTCCATTTCAATATCAAATTCTTCCTCAAATCCGGCTACCAATTCAACACTCTGCATCGAATCTGCTCCAAGATCAAAAATGAAATTAGCGTCATCCGTAATCTCAGAATTGTCCACATCAAGAACGCTGCTAACCACTTCTTTAACGCGGGTTAAGATTTCACTCTTTTCCATAAGTACATTGATTTTTAGTTGGTGTTAGTGATACAAAAAAGTTTAAGCTGCCCAAGGTATAAAATCTTCTCACCATTTCAATTTTTTGTACGACATAATATCAATTAGAATTGGTAAATTGCGCTATCTATAATTTGATTAAATAAGAATCGCATTTGGAAGGGAAAGTCATAGGCGTCGGATTTCAAAAAACCGGAACTTCATCACTGAGAGAAGCTTTGAAGATACTGGGATACCGGGTGAAGGATACCAGCTCACGCCCTTTGATTCCCATATTGAAAGGAGATTACCTTAAGGTGCTACGTATGATCCGGAAGTATGATGCCCTTGAAGATACACCCTGGTACATGATCTACAAGGAATTGGATAAGAGAATTCCTGGATCCAAATTCATCCTGACTATGAGAGATGAGGAGTCATGGTATAATAGCGTAGCAAGGCATATTGGGCTCCTGAGAAATCCGACCCATGAATGGATCTATGGCCGTGGGAAGGGGCTTCCTATGGAGGATAAGGAGAACACCATCGGGGTTTACAACAGACATAACCAGGAGGTGTTGGACTATTTTAAGGACCGCCCGGGCGATCTGCTGGTGGTTGATTTCACCAGGGGAGCCGGATGGGAAGAACTTTGTTCATTCCTGGGGAAAGAGATCCCGGAGGAACCCTTTCCCCACGCCAATAAATGGCTGAATAAAAAAACAAAACAATCTTTCTACGGAGCAAGGAAGAACTTCAAGTTCCACCGGAAACAGCTGAGGTATCTTTGCAAGATCAAGTATATGGACTGGAGGGCCTACTGGTAATTAAGGATCTGATCCGACACTTCACTGTTGTGATTGCTCTTCCGTTACTTTCATTTAACTTAGTGGGAAAACCGTAAAAATGTCACTTCAGATCATACCCTATCAAACAAGTATTAACACCTGCTATATTCTCAAAGACAAAGGTGCCGTAATGATAGATGGTGCCTGGTCAGGAGAGACCAGATCCTTTTCAAGATTTCTGAAAAAGCAGGACCTGAAACCAGAAGAGATCCAATTGATCATCCTATCCCATGGAGACTTCGATCACCTGGGTGGAGCTAAAGAACTAAAGGAATTCACAGGGGCCAAAATTGCCATTCATGAAAAGGACAGAGAGAACCTGGAGAAGGGTATCTTTCACTGGCCTGAAGGAGTAACTGCCTGGGGGAGGGTATCCAGGGCCATGTTCAAACCAATAATGAAGGTCAAAGGTGCATTCCCGGCTGTAAAAGCCGATATCGTCCTGGATGACGAGGGCCTTTCCCTGAGTGAGTATGGTATACCCGGAAAGATTGTATATACCCCCGGACATACCTTCGGATCCATTAGTGTGGTGCTTGAAACCGGAGATGCGTTTGTGGGTTGCCTGGCTCATAATAGAGCACCCTTCGTTTTGAAACCCAGGCTGCCCATATATGCCAAAGACATTGAACTATTAAAAAGAAGCTGGAAAAAAGTAATTGATGAGGGAGCTAAAACCATCTACCCGGGTCATGGAAAACCCTTTCCTGTGGAAAAGATCCTTAAGTATGTACAGTGAAGAAAACATTTAAGATCGTCGGAGGGATCCTGTTGATCCTTCTCCTGGTAGCTGTAATAGCATGGTTTGGTTTCCTGAAGCCTTCCCCACCTCCCATCTCGGAGGAAGACCGGGCACAGATTACATTGATGCCACTGCCTTCAGAACTGAAGGTGGGCAAAGGTCTGTTTATCCTTAGCGAGAACCTGGGGCATGCGTTTGAGGCCTTGAGGACTCCCAGGTTGGAGCGAGCCGTATCGCGCTTTTACAGGGATCTCTCACTTATCGCCGAAATGACCATTCGAGGAGGTGATCATAAAGTCCTGACAATTATCTGCACGGGAGAAGAATCGGAGTATCCTGCACTTGACGATGATGAATCCTATACCCTCAGAGTTACCAAAGAGAAGATTGAGCTGAGCGCTCCCTCAGAAACAGGGATCCTCTACGGGTTACAATCCTTATTACAACTTGCATCCTGCAAGGGCAGACAATGGGTGTTTCCTGTAGTTCGTTTGGAGGATCAGCCCAGATACTCATGGAGGGGTGTGATGATCGATGCCTGCAGGCATTGGATCCCCAAAGAGGTGATCCTGCGGAACCTGGATGCCATGGCGGCTTTGAAAATGAATGTCTTTCACTGGCACCTTACTGAATACCAGGGGTTCAGGGTGGAATCGAAATTGTTCCCAAAGCTGCATGAGATGGGTTCCCACGGGGACTATTACAGTCAGGATGATATTTTGGCGGTAGTGGAATATGCGGCCGACAGGGGCATCAGGGTGGTCCCCGAATTTGATCTTCCGGGTCATTCCACTTCATGGTTTGTAGGCTATCCTGAGCTTGCCAGCGCACCCGGGCCTTATACCCTGGATACCACTTTTGGAGTGCTTGCTCCGGTAATGGACCCAACCCGGGAGGAAGTATATGACTTTTTAGATCAGTTTCTGGGTGAAATAAAGAAACTGTTTCCCGATCAATATGTGCATATTGGAGGAGATGAAGTAAAGGCCACCCACTGGAATGAGAATCCTGCTATCCAGGAATTCATGGATGAAAACAGCTTGGAGGACTCCCATCAGTTACAGGCTCATTTCAATATCAGGCTGCAACGAATACTGGCTCATCATGGTAAGAAAATGATGGGATGGGATGAAATCTTACATCCTGATCTTCCCAGGGAAGGGATAGCCGTACAAACCTGGCGGGATCAAAGTTCCCTTTGGGAATCTGCCAGAAAAGGCAACAAAGCCGTATTGTCGGCCGGGTACTATCTGGATTATAAGCAACCTGCTTCATTTCATTATCAGGTAGATCCTAAGGTGATACCCGGAGCAGTTTCCATCGAGATCGATTCTAACCAATGGAAAGGTTGGGACTGTACCCTGGATCTGTCAGACATGACCATGGAGGGAGCACTTTACTTATTTGGTGAAGGTGAGGATCTGCGGGGTATCATGCAATTCATGGACGGATCATTGGGATTTGAAGAGGTAGAGGTCGATGGAACACATCTCACTTTTTTCGTAACTACCAATTTTGGACAGCTTGATTTTGAAGTAGACCTATGGGAGGATTCCATTTCCGGAACTGCCAAACTCTCCTTTTTCACCCTTTCCCTGAACGGATATCGGTCAGGCGGTAGTGGAATGACCGGTGGGGATTCACTTCCTGAATTCAGGAAAATTGATCCGCTTAATCCTGAACAGGAAGCAAACCTCCTGGGTGGAGAAGCATGCATGTGGTCAGAAATGGTAGATGGGAACACCATAGAATCACGTATCTGGCCCCGGGCCGCTGCTATTGGGGAAAAGTTATGGAGCCCGGAAGTGCTCACCGGGGATGTGAACGATATGTACCGCCGGCTCATGATCCAGGACGACCGGCTGGAATTGTTTGGACTGAACCACAGAAGGTACAGCGACCTGATTCTTCAAAAGATCGTTCAACCTGAATACCTTGAACCGTTCAAGGTATTAGTGGGTGTACTTCAGGAAGATAAATTCTTCAACCGGATGGAGATCTATCATCCTGAGCTTTACTCAACCACACCATTGAACCGGGTGGTGGATGCAGCCCTGCCGGAAAGTTACAAGGTATACAGGTTTGGACAGGATGTGGACCAATGGCTGGAATCAGCCGACGAACCGGCATTGTTACGTATTACCCAGGCTTTGGACTTCTGGTCATCCAACCATGAAAAACTAGCTCCCGTATTTGAGACATCGGAAAGGTTAAAAGAGGTGGAAGCCCATTCCAACTATCTCTCCAGGCTGGCTGATCTTGGGATTGAAGCCCTTTCTGATCCTTCCTCGCTCAAAGGAAAAGAAGAGGAAATCGAGACTTTCATCTCTTCCACCACAGAGGCTCATGGAGGGACCATCCTGCCTCTGGGGGCACATGTTAAAAAGCTGGTAGATTCTGCACTTAAGAATTGAATATCTTTGTCGGTAGAGAAGAGTAGATCGATCCGACCATGAGCCAGACCAGACTTGAATTGTTGAGCCACCTGTTTGACAGGTGGTGTGGAGAAGCAGTCATTTCCATCAATAAACTACCTGCCTCCGGGTCTCCCAGGGAGTATTACAGGATTACCGGGAGTGATAGGACTGCCATCGGTGCCATTAACATGGACCGGGAGGAAAACATAGCATTCATATCCTTCAGCAAGCACTTTCGAGCGATGCGCCTGGCTGTACCGGAGATTTACCTGGAGGATTTGGATAACCATGCCTACCTTCAGGAGGATCTGGGCGATATGACCCTTTTCGATTATGTCTTCAAGGTCAGGGAAAACGGTAGTTTTCCGGCAGAGTTAAAGGAGGTGTATAAAACAGTGTTGACGGAACTACAGAAGTTCCAGATCCCTGGTTCGGAAAAACTGGACTACTCGGTCTGTTATCCCCGGTCCAGTTTTGACCGGCAGAGTATGCAGTGGGACCTGAGCTATTTCAAGTACTATTTTCTGAAACTGGCAGGTATACCTTTCAACGAGCAGATGCTGGAGGACGATTATAATACATTGATAGAATATCTGCTGGCCCAGGATAGTGACTATTTTCTCTACCGTGATTTCCAGTCCCGTAATGTGATGTTGCGCGATGGGAAACCTTGCTTCATCGACTATCAGGGGGGTCGTCGGGGTTCCCTGCAATATGATGTGGCTTCTTTGCTGTTTGACTCCAAAGCCGATATTCCCCCGGAGACCCGAGAAGAGCTGCTGGAACACTATACGGGGAACCTGGCAAATTACCCCTCGGTAAATCAGGAAGAGTTCAGGGAGTCCTATTACAGTTATGTGCTGATCAGGATCATGCAGGCCATGGGAGCTTTTGGATTCCGGGGATTTTATGAAAAGAAAACACACTTTCTGCAAAGTATACCTTATGCCCTGAATGACCTGAAGTGGATCCTGAACCATGTGGAGTTCCCCATCGAGATCCCCACCCTGCTGAAAGTATTTGAAAAGCTGGTTCATACCCCTAAAATGAAACGGTTTAAGGACAAAGGGGGAAGAAAGTCCACTCTCACAGTCTCTATCAACAGTTTTAGTTTCAAACACGGTATTCCGGACGACCCTAACGGTCACGGCGGGGGCTACGTGTTTGACAGCCGGGTAATCACTAATCCCTATATGGTGGAGGAACTCCGGCCCCTGACTGGAAAAGATGAACCTGTGGAGGAGTATCTCAATCATCAGGAGGATGTACAAGAATTCCTTAGCAACACTTTTTCCCTGGTGGATATGTCGGTGGATAAATATGAAGAGCGGAGTTACACCCATCTGATGGTGAGCTTTGGATGTACGGGGGGGCAACACCGTTCGGTGTATTGTGCTGAAAAACTGGCAGAACACCTTCGGGAGAGTCAGTCCGTCCAGATCACCCTCTGGCACAGGGAGCTGGATTAAGCTGTTACTCTGTCAAAACCTGGTATACGGCAACCTTGAATTCATCCCGGATCCGGTAAAACATAAACGGAGCGAACTGTGTATGTTTTATATATGATTATACTTCAATAAAAGAAGAGAGCCCTCAGTTTGTATATTAACTAGCTCCATAACCTGTCCCATGACCGGACCTCATCCCACTCTTCGGTGGGAGCAAAAAGCTCCTCCCCCTTCCGGAGGTGTTCCTTCACTACCTCCTCATTGAGATCAATTCCAATCCCCGGCTTTTCGGGAACTTGTACATAGCCGTCCTTCACCAGAGGCTTATCCAGACCCGTCACCAGATCTTCCCACCACGGCTTATCCACCGAATGGTGCTCCAGGGCAACAAAATTCTCAGTGGCAGCTGCAGTATGTACACAACCCATAAAGGTAACCGGAGAGGAGGCGTGATGCAAAGCCATGGCGATCCCGTGCTCTTCTGCATAATCTCCTATCTTTTTGGTCTCCAGGTACCCTCCTGCCGAAACCGGATCGGGGTGCACTATATCCACTGCCCTGTTTTCAATCAGGTCCCTAAAACCCTCTTTCAGATAGATATCCTCCCCGGTCAGCGTGGGTACATGAAGTGCCTGCGATATCTCTTTCCACTGATCGGTATATTGCCAGGGAATCAGATCCTCCAGCCATGCTATATTGTAAGGTTCAAAAGCCTTACCAAGACGGATCATGCTGTTCACCCCCATATGGCCCACATGATCGATCCCCACAGGAATTTCCCATCCAATAGTCTCTCTCATGGCTGCCACATATTTTACCAGCTCAGCTATCCCCTTTTCAGTAATCTGGACACGGGTGAAAGGATGCATGGTCCATCCATATGTTCCTTTTCTCTGATCCCACCCCCTCATATCGCCCCAATGCTCCATATTGGTCAGCGTTCCGGGAATATCTTTGATCAGACCTATCCCAATATCCATTTTCATAATGGTAAACCCTTTCTCAAGTCTTCCCTTCATCTTTTCGGCAAATTTTACCGGATCCTTTACTGTGGGAGTATCCACATAGATCCTCACCCGGTCTCTGTATTTTCCTCCCAGCAACTGGTAAAGAGGTACACCGTAAACCTTACCGGTCAAATCCCAGAGGGCCATCTCCACCCCGGATACACCTCCTCCCTGTCGCCCATGACCACCAAACTGCTTGATGATCTTAAAGATCCGCTCCACATTGCATGGGTTTTCACCCAGGATCCGGCTCTTCAGCATTAACGCATATCTCTTATCCGCACCATCCCTCACATCTCCCAAACCGTACACATCCTGGTTGGTGTAGATTTTTACTATAGGTACGTTTCCTACCTGTGCAATCCGCATATCTGTGACCTTCAGGTCGGCCGGACCCGAATACCGGCTCACGTCCTGAGTGAGGTAATTGATTTGCTCTTCCAGAGGTGAGTTCAACATCAGGCCCAGGCCTAAACCACCCAGACCAGCTCTCTTTAAAAATGATCGTCGGTTTTCCGATTTTGTTTTTGGATCCATTTCCCGAAGCTTTATTCTTTGTTGTTTCAGGATACAAATTATTAAAATAGTTCATATCTTCCCTTTTTTTATTTCATGAAGAACAATCTGCGTTTTAAGATATTGCTGGGTATGGCCGGCCTGACGGCAACTCTCTTCCTATTGGCCTATTTCCTGGATAAAACCCTTTTCCTCGGACCTCTACTGATCAGTTCCTTTGTTTTCCTTGCATTTGGAGTGAGGGGAAATCCCATATCTAAAGGATTCTCTTATACCATCATGATCTTTGCTGCGGTGAGTATCTCCATGTTTTATCCTGAACTCTTCATCACATGGGGTGAGTTTGAACTCAAAACTACCATCGTTCCCCTGCTACAGGTCATCATGTTTGGTATGGGCTCCCAGATGAGCTTCAGGGATTTTGCAGGAGTGGTAAAGATGCCCAAAGGTGTATTTCTGGGACTGGCATGTCAGTTTACTATCATGCCTGTGATCGGGTTTACCATTGCAACCTCCTTTGGATTCCCTCCCGAAGTGGCAGCAGGGATTATTTTAGTGGGTTCTTCCCCCAGCGGACTGGCTTCAAATGTGATGTCATTTATTGCCAAAGCTAATCTGGCCCTGTCAGTTACGCTAACTGCGGTAGCTACCATGCTGGCCCCTTTGATCACTCCATCGCTAATGAAATTGCTGGCCGGACAGTTTGTTCCCATTGATTTCTGGGGAATGATGCTGGGGATCATCAACATTGTGATCTTACCTATTATAGCCGGGCTCATGTTCAATGCGGTGGCATACGGGAAAGAAAATCGCAGGAGTTCATTCCTGCAGGCTATGGTATACCTGACCATCATAATGGGCAAGAATCTGATCCTGCTCCAGACCTCCGATGTGGTTTCGGGAGTAGTGTTCATTCAACTGGGAAGGGACCTGCTCTGGTTCCTCGTACTACCTGTGATAGCAGCCATTATCTTTAAGTCCCTTGTGAAAGGAGATAAGTCTGTATTGGATAAGGTGCTGGCATTTATATCGATGTCAGGGATCGGTATCATCATTACCGTGATAACTGCCGCAGGCAGGGATAGTCTGCTGGAGATCGGATTCCTGCTAATCTTTGCCTGCCTGTTGCACAATACAGCGGGATATGTGCTGGGATACTGGATTTGCAAACTGGCCAGAATGGATGAAAAGTCGTGTCGCACCATTGCACTGGAGGTGGGTATGCAAAACGGGGGTCTGGCTTCGGGTATTGCTCTGCAAATGGGCAAGGTGGCCACCATCGGGTTGGCACCGGCAGTGTTTGGTCCCATGATGAATATTACCGGGTCGTCTATCGCAACATGGTGGCGTCGAAAAAGCTAGCATCCACGTTGCAGAGTTTTTTTATAAAAGTTTGAAAGTGATACGAGAAGAGCAGCTATTTGAGAGGATTGACTTTCATGAAAAGTCCCTGATTGGGGGTGAATATGATAACTGTCGTTTTGTGGATTGTAATCTTTCAAACGCAGATCTCTCTGAATGCAAGTTCCTGGAGTGCGAGTTTGAGCGATGTGATTTAAGCCTGGTCAGGATACATAAAACAGCATGGGTGGAAGCCACCTTTACTGAATGTAAAATGCTGGGACTGCAATTTGAGAGTTGTCACCAGATCGGACTGTCATTCAGTTTCGACAAATGTTCTCTGAACCACTGTTCCTTTTATCAGACGGTAATCAGAAAAACCCAATTCGCCCATTCTCAATTACATGAGGTGGATTTTACGGAGTGTGATCTGACTGAATCGATTTTTAACAGTTGTGATCTTGCCGGAGCTAAATTCGAAAACACCATCTTAGAAAAGGCTGATTTGGGGACCTCTTTTCATTATTCCGTCGATCCTGAGATAAACCGGATCAGACATGCAAAATTCTCCCTCCCTCATGTGACGGGATTATTAGAAAAATACGATATTGTGATTGATCATAATTCATAAAGCAGATACAAAAAATCACTACGATCAGAAACGATTATTAACACAATCAAATCATATGAAAAAACTACTGTTTCTTACTGCTGTCCTGTTTTGGACCCTCTGCTCGCAATCCTATGCCCAGTTCTTTAGCTCTTCCGAAGAGTTGAAGTACTATACCCAGGAGTGGAAAGGTGAGCGTTTTGATGATGGCCGGCCAAAGGTGCCGGCAGAGATCCTGGAGAGGATGAAGAAGGTATCCATTGAAGAGGCATGGGGTGTGCTTCGTTCCAATGGATATCACAACCAGTTTGACGGCAACTGGGTATCCATACACGATGATGTTCCGGTGGTGGGCAGAGCATTGACTGCTCGATATATGCCCAGTAGGCCTGAGATCATGGACCGGCTCACTGAGAAAGGACATGAATTAGGGCGTATCGGAGCCATGAACTCCTGGCCCATAGATGCGTTACAGCAGGGTGATGTCTATGTGGCTGATGGATTTGGGAAGGTGATTGATGGCACACTTATCGGTGACAACCTGGGGAACGCCATCTATGCCAATTCTGGTAATGGAGTAGTTTTTAATGCAGGATCCCGCGACCTGGAAGGCTTGTCGAATATTGAAGGATTCAATGCCTATGTTAGAGGATTCGATCCCTCATTTCTTACCGGGAGCATGCTGATGGGTATCAATGTTCCGATCAGGATCGGAAGAGCTACAGTATTTCCTGGTGATGTGGTGCTTGCCAAGAAAACAGGTGTATTGTTTATTCCCTCCCACCTGGCCGAAGATGTGGTGGTGAAAGCCGAGTTTATTATGATCAGTGATATGTTCGGTCATACCATGCTCAAGA
>CAZURA010000115.1:0-17932 GCA_964622985.1 uncultured Bacteroides sp.
ATGAACTGGAAAAGTATCATACCACCCGGTATGGACGGGGCCCCATTGGATGCAAGTACTATGCGGGCACCTCAAGCATCTCGGCTAATGTTCCCAGCGGAGCTGTGGTTCCGGCTACCCCTGATGGAAGAAAAGCTTATACACCTGTGGCTGAGGGGAGTTCACCCTCGTCAGGAACAGATGTTCTGGGTCCTACAGCTGCATTCAAATCGGTGTCGAAGCTCCCCACACAAAAGATCATGGGCGGAGTACTTCTGAACCAGAAGCTCTCTCCGAAAGCCATTCAGAAAGAATCTGACAAGCAAAAGGTGATTTCCATAGTACGTGCCTTTTTCGAAGAGTTAAAAGGGTGGCATGTTCAATACAACATTGTATCCAGGGAGACATTGCTTGCAGCGAAACAAAATCCTGAAGAATACAGGGACCTCATTGTCAGAGTCGCCGGATATTCTGCATTTTTCACTACATTATCGCCCGATACACAAGATGACATCATAGCCAGAACAGAACACACTTTAAGCTAGCCGCCCCATGAGCAAACTATTGTGCGGTGTCGACATCGGAGGCACCAAGTGTTCCATCGCCCTCGTGGATCACACAGGGACTATCCTGGATAAGATCCTTAGCAGCGACCATGTAGATAAAAGCGAAGAGGGCCTGGTAGCCCTGGTCGTGGAATACATTCAGGAGATCCTGAGTAGAAATCACCTTCAGGAATCTGACCTTCCGGGGATTGGAGTAGGATGTGCCGGACATATCCGCTTTCGTGATGGAGTTATCATCACCACATCCAATCTGAACGGTTTTAAAAACTATCCTCTTCGTGCAGCGATCCAATCCCATTTTGAGATCCCGGTAATACTGGATAACGACACCAACGCTCAGGCCCTGGGTGAGTATTGGTTTGGAGCCGGAAAGGGTTTTGAAGATTTGGTATTTGTGACTCTGAGTACCGGTATTGGTGCTGGTATTATCATTAAGAAGAAGCTCTTTCGCGGGGTGACTGGTACCGCCGGGGAATTTGGACATACGATCGTGGAACCCGATAGCGAACTTACCTGCACATGTGGTAACCGAGGATGCCTGATGGCATGTGCATGCGGTATGGCCATTCCCCATCTGTTTGAGAATAAAGTAAAGAAGGGTATTAAAACAACACTTGATCTGCCTCCCGATTTTGATTTGTCAAAGTTAAATGGAGAGATGTTAAAAAAGGGACTCGATATGGATGATCCGGTTTCAAAAGAGGTGATCCTGGATAGTGGCCGATATGTGGGCATCGGATTGTATAACCTTTTCCAGGTGCTGAATCCCTCACTTTTCGTGCTGGGTGGCGGTCTCACCAACTGGGGGGATTTTTATCTGGACAGGATCAGAGCCACTTTTTACGGTTTGGCCCGGGATATGATCTTCGATTCTGTTGAGATCAAACTGTCGGGTGTTATTAATGATGCCGGAGTAATAGGAGCAGCTGCTCTGACTCTGGAGTAATTTGTAAAGCCATGCTGAATGAAAGACAAAACAGGATACTGGAGATCCTGGGAAAGAATGATCAAACCTCGGTGAGCTCACTTTCAAAAGTGCTGGGTGTCTCCTCAGTAACCATCCGGCAGGATCTTACTTTTTTAGAATCAGAAGGACTATTAAAACGGGTTCATGGCGGAGCTGTGTTAAAAGATGCAGACGACCTGGTCAACCGGCTGGGAATCAACTATGAGAAAAAACTGAGTATTGCGAAAAAGGTAGCCACCTATGTACATGAGGGAGAATCGATCCTGATCGAGTCGGGCTCAGTCAATGCATTGCTGGCGCGGGAGCTCCTTAAGATCGATAAGGTAACTATCATTACCACCAACGTATACATTGCCCGCCAGTTCAGAAAGAATCCTCAGGCAAACATCATCATTCTCGGAGGTATATACCAGCATGAAAGTGAAACCCTGCTGGGGAAAATGACCAAAGCCTGCATAGATCAGATCAACATTGATAAAGCGTTTATCGGGATTGACGGATATACCGAGGAAACGGGTTTCACGCTGCGCGATATGATGCGAGCAGAGATCTCAAATTACATCATTCAAAAGGCAAGGGATGTCTTTATCGTCTCTGACTCCAGTAAATTTGGAAGAACAGAACTTACCCATATTTGCTATCCGAAGGATATTCAACACATTGCCACCAACGACGATCTGGATCCTGTTTTTGTGAATGATTTCAAGCAGGCAGGAATCGATATACTATTGGCCTGAATTACGCTCATTGGCTAGCTCTTCATTTATCTTTTCCAGAGTTTGTAGGGCTTATCCACATCGGTGTGGAAGGGAAGCATCACCTTTTTTCCCGTACCAGCCGATTCATAGGCAGCCAGAATCACCTCCAGCACCGCCTTTCCATCCTCACCGGTAACCATCGGTTCCTTATCATTCTTAACACAGTCGACAAAATGCTCAAATTCCTGGGGGAATCCGTAGTTCCAGATCTCTTCGTACATGGTATAACTCCATCCCACAGTATTTCCGGCCTTCTCCACGGCATATCCAACACCCTTGGTACTATAAGTTTGTATGGAGTTCCCCTGTAGTACATCTGCATAGGCCACTCCTTCCGATCCATGGATCTCTGCACGGTCATCCATTCCACCCAATTTGGTCCAACTCTCTTCAGCCATGGCGGTAACCCCGTTCTCAAACTCCATGATGATGATGGCATTGTCATCTCCAAGGGTCTTCTCCTTGTGAACACTGGTACTCATATGGGCATATACGGATTTGACTGGTTTCCGGTCGTTCAACCACCTGAAAAACTCAATGGCATGACATCCCATATCCATGGCTACACCACCCCCTGACCTTTCCACATCCCAAAAATGATCGGCATGTGGCCCATCGTGTTTCTCCGACTGTTTAAACAATATGGGCTTCCCAAGGGCGCCCTCATCCAGCAGCTCCTTTAATCTCACATATTTCGGAGTAAAACAGAGCTCCTCCGCGTACATGAGTTTGACCCCGGCATCCCGGCATGCATTGATCATCCGGTCGGCTTCAGCCAGGTTCAAACAAAGGGGTTTCTCCACTACCACATGCTTACCGGCTGCTGCAGCTTTCTCGGTGATTTCACAATGCAGGTGGTTCGGAGCTCCAATCACCACCATATCCAGATCTTCCATGGCCAGGAGATCTTCAATACAGGTAAAATAGTTCGGGATGCCAAATTTCTCTGCAAAACTGCCGGCATTGCCTGCAGTGGGTGACATCACTGCAACGATCTCAGCGTCGGTAACTGATTTGATAGCCTCCGCATGAATGGAGGAAACAAATTGTGAACCTATAAGTCCTATGCGAACTCTCTTTTCCATGATTCAAGTAGTTTGAGTGTATGGTTTGTATTGAGAATTAATTCCGCCTATACCACCCACGTTGCTTATTCCACATCGTATGGCGGTTCTTAAACACTGCTCCATTGAGGCACCTTTCAGCCATTCGAAGATGAAGCCCCCATCAAAACTGTCTCCTGCTCCTGTGGTGTCGACGACCTTAATTTCGCCTTCCCAGTGTTCCCGATTGGTGGTTTTATACTCCCGGCCTTCCTTAAATACCGAAGCTCCCATCTCCCCTCTTTTTATCACTACAACGGGTGTCAACTTTGCCAGTTCAAAAGCCGCAGCCTGATAATCGGTACTTCCTGTAATGGCCAGCGCTTCCTCCTCGTTAGGCAGGAACAGATCCACTTTCGGAAGGATCTCCTTCACCTGATCCCAGTTTTCCAATGGAGCCCAGTTGGTATCCAAAGAGGTGGTAATACCCATCTCCTTTAATCTGTCAAGAAAACCGGGCCAGAAATCGTATAAGGTGGGAAGAAGAAAGTAGCCCGCAATATGCCAGTGTTTTATGCTGTTAAGTAACTCCGACTCAATGAGTTTGTCTGATATTTCATTCAAAGTGCCCAATACCGTGAGTAGTGATCTGTCTCCGTCAATAGAGATGTTTAAACCTAATGGGGTTTTGTTTTGCCTGCTCTTTCGAACAAAGGTGGTGTCGATACCCATCTTGTTCATTCTTCTGATCAGGAAATCACCCATCAGATCATCTCCCACCACGGTGAGTAAAGCAATTTTTCCTCCCAACTTGGCAAATTGGGAAGCAAATATGGGTCCGGAACCGCCCAATTCTATTTCATAGGAGTCGGCCAGTGTTTCCACCTGACCAAAAGAGGGTTTTTCACGGCCTGCGATCACCACATCGGCAAAAATATCGGCAATATTAGCCACATCAAACTTTGTCATGAAACCTGCAATTAACTGAACACTAAAATAGCCTAATTATAATAAAAAATCGCCTGTAGCATTTAACAATTCTTTTTCCTAATTTGTATGGAAATCTGATTGTACCCTACAAATGGCTCAAAGTTGGCATAATCAGCTTAAGGCCCGTGGATTTTACAGGTATGTGGGCCGGAATGTACTGTGGATCATTTTGGGGTATGCGCTTCTTATTTTTCTGATCTTTCTGACAGGTAAATACCTGATTGATTTCAACAGTTTCTTTCAATCTTTCATCAATCGCTTATCGGACCGGTTTGTGATCCTGCTCTTTTTTGTGTCCGAGTCCTTTACAGGTATGATCCCCGTAGATCTCTTTGTGGTGTGGACCCAGAAATTTCAACACCCCCTTCCCTATCTGGCCCTTCTGGGAGTTCTCTCTTATACAGGGGGAGTCATCTCTTACGGGATCGGACAATGGATTTCCAGGTGGCCAAAGGTTAAGAGCTTTACAGAAAGACAGTTACGAAATTATGTGACATTTGTCCGAAAATGGGGAGGTGCCTTTATCATCATCGCTGCGCTCTTTCCATTCACCCCATTCTCATTGGTAGTGATAGCAGTAACTATGCTGAAATTCCCCTTCAGACTCTTTTTGCTTTATGCCCTAGCCCGCCTGGTCCGGTTCGTATTCCAGGGAATTTTATTCTTCGATCTTCTGAATGTGGATTCATGGATCGTTTAGTGGCAGCTCTGATCACACTTGGTTAGCGGGATTGCTGGCTGGACGATAGAACCAGTTCCATATACTCTTCCAGGTATTTTTCGTAAATATCCCGAGGTGAGCAATCCTTTTCATGGCACAGGGAGGCTGCATATCCTACGGCCGCCCCCATCTGACCCGTGGTTCGCATCACCCTGGGTCCGCCCAGTCCAATGTGCGAGCAGCTGAAACACCTGCCGGCCATAAAAAGATTGCTGATGTTGACTGAATAGAGAGACCTGTAGGGTATGTAATACCGGTCTACAGGGTAAAACATGGCTTCGGCCAGAAAATCCGGCTTACTCTCATCCAACAGGTTTTGTCTGAAATGCACATCCACCTCCCGCTCCTCCACCACCACCGAATCGGGAAAAGTTCGGGATTCCTTCATATCATGGAATGTGTAGAGATAATCGCCGGACAATCTCCGCGATTCTCTCTTCCCCAGTAAATAAGAGACCCACTCCAGCTTCAGTCGTTCTGCACCCTGCTCCCGTTTCTTATTATAAAAGGAACCATAAATGGCTTTCAACATATGATCACGGATCTGTTCGCCATGATCGATCTGGTGCCAATCATCGGATATCATTTCCCAGTGCCAGGTTCCGCGACTGGCCGAATGACTGCCTGCCACCGGCATGGCCCAGGGAACTTCCGGGAAAGAACAGGCTGAGTCTGCCTTGAAAGAACGCCAAAGGACCGAAGATCCCATGGTACGGTTGTCAGCACTGTCAGGGCTCCACAATGATCCATACTCTTCCCACAACTCACCATATTCACTCACACTCTCCCGGCCATACATGTGGTCCGCACCCGACCAGTAACCGATCCATCCATCTCCTGTACAGTCGACAAAATAAGGTGCATGGAACCGGATCTGCTCTCCTGTGGAAGTATGCCTGGCATCTACCGAGGTGATGGTGTTTTCATCGGTTTTGGCGTTGTAAGCCCGGTACTCCAGAAACAGATGGATATTAGAATAGCTCCCTACGTTGCGGTGTCTTTTTTGTTCATCTATGATTGCATCGGGAGATCCATTAGGATAGTGCTCGGTATCCAGCAGTTTGAGGATTCTCTCGAAATGTCCGTAGATACCTAAAGTATGCACCCTGATCTCACTGCTCGCATTTCCCCCCAGCACGGGCCGGTCATGGATAAGTGCCACATGTAATCCCTGCTCTGCAGCTGCAATGGAGGCTGCACAACCTGCAATGCCTCCTCCAATGACCACCAGGTCATATTCCTCTGATTTTTCAGGTACCGGAGTGCTGCTTGTGAGCCTCTCTCTGAGGTCGGGCAGGTACCTGGTCTGATTGGTGGGGGTTCTGTACCTGTTGGAAATATATATGGCATCACACCTGCCATTGAAACCTGTCAGGTCCTCCAGTTCCACCAGCACCGGGCCCTCTTTCAAGTCGACCTTTCCGGCGTAATTCCATCCCCATCCCGGGTACTGGTCACCCAGGGTTCTCTTCAGTTTTTGCTGATCAACCCACACATTAAACTGCCCCGGAGCATTCCAGTGTCCGGGAGCCCAGTTGGTAGTACGTGCCCAAACATGATAAGTCCCGCCGGCAGGAAGTTCAACAGCTGTAGAGGCATTTTCCACCGGCTCTCCCATACCATGGGCCATCAGGTATGGTGATCCCATCTGTTCAACGAACTGAGGATCCACAACCCATCCTCCTTTGTTTTTAAAGCTCTCGCATTCGATGAGCATTTCATGTTTGCACCCCATTGCCGCGATCAGCAGAGGAATAAACAGACCCATTCGTTTAATCCGGGAATTCATTGTTACCATAACGTGTGTAATTATTCATTTAGCTGCAATACCTGTCCATCCTCTAACAATCGTTTTCTCACCTGCCCGTAGGGGAAATCATGGATCCCCTTTCCCGATTCAAGGGAGAGCACCGCCAGGGTGGCAGCACTTTGTCCCAGTATCATAAACACAGGCTCCATACGGATAGATCCGAAGGCAATATGTGATGAAGATAAGCATACAGGAACCAATAAATTGGTACACTCCTCTTTTAATGGAAGAAGCGATCTCATGTCAATCTGGTAGGGCTCTGACGGATGAACCCCGATATCTCCCTCATTCTGCACAAAGCCATCCGGCTTGATATATCGCTGTGTATTGTGTGAATCCATGGTGTAGGAACCCATCCCCATGGAATGGTCAACGGGGCTCTTGCCAAGGACCTCGTTTTCTGTCATTACGAACTCCCCGATCATGCGTCGCGCTTCCCTTACATAGATATTATGGGGCCAATGGCCGTTATCGGCAAACTCATCCCGGGGAAATCCCCATCGGCCCAACTCATCTCTCACATCTGCAGGAATCCGGGGATCTGATTTGAGAAACCACAGTAATCCTTTCTGATAGCTTGTGTGTTCTCTGATGATCTCCTCTCTTTGCTGATAACTCCCTTCCGGGTAGTCGTAATTCATCCCGATGTTGTCAAAGCTGAAAGGGCCATGGTTATTTACATCGGTTTTCCCGTTGGGGATAGGATCAAATTTGTAAAAAACCTCCCTCCAACCCGTATCAAAGATCCTCACCAGTAATTCATACCGGGTCGAATCATAATCCCCCGGTCTGGTGATCTC
This sequence comes from uncultured Bacteroides sp., assembly GCA_964622985.1. GTDB lineage: Bacteria > Bacteroidota > Bacteroidia > Bacteroidales. The sequence continues at coordinate 7,635 of CAZURA010000115.1, forward strand.
CACCCGGTTTTCCGGAACATGTGTAAGGCACATACGGAAACAGTAGGCCTGCACCCGGTGATCTCCGGCTCCAAATTTTCCCGGATCCTCTGCGGATATGCGGGACAACAAACCACTGGCTGGATCACCCGGGATCACATAGGGACTGATATCGGTTTTAAAATGGTGCCCGTGATGCAATACTCCGGTCTGCACTCCGTTCCACTCTTCATGATAAACTTTCCTGGCTTCCCTGCCCACATGGTAGGTCACTCCGGCTGCTGCCATCAGGTCGCCTTCATAGGTGGCATCCAGAAATACCTTCCCTGTGAACCTCTTTCCACTCAGCATTTTAATGGATTGAATACCTCCCTCTTCCATCACAACTCCTTGTTCCCTGTCAAGCCATTCTTCCCGAAAAAGTGCGATTTGATGCTCTTGTATCATCTCCTCGAACACTTTTTCCGCCGCCGAAGGTTCAAAGATCCACATGGTCCTGAATTCCCCATCGAGGGCCACATTCCCCTGTCCTGCATTCCCATATTCCGATCGTTCTTGCCATTTCCACGCTGTATCCTGCTGATAATGCAGGTACAGGCGGTGATAGAAATTTCGTGCCAATCCCCCTATCACCGCTTTATTTCCTGTATCCGTCCATCCAAGTCCCGATGCAGTCATCCCCCCCAAGTGTCTGTCCGGAGAGACAAGTATCACCTCTTTTCCCATCTGCGCCACCTGCACTGCAGCTATTACGGCAGAAGATGTGCCTCCGTAGACAATAATATCGGCACTATAGGGTTTCTCCGGAGATGTGTTCCGGGAACGATCACATGAATGAAGTAACGTGAAAATAAACAGGATCCAGACAGGCAACAGGCTTATATATTTCATGGTCGGATTCGATGAGTGATCAATATCTCCTGAAAGTAATAAATTCTATTCCTATATTTAGGACTTAAATCGAGCAATCCCATGAAAAAAATCAATCCTGTTGTCGTCGTTCCTGTATTACTCTCCTTTTTCGTAGTCAGTTTTGTAGATCTGGTGGGCACCGGAGTAGATGAACTGAAACAAGATTCAAGCACTCCTGCATATGTGCTGCAGCTGATCCCCTTTGTAGCGCTGATCTGGTTCTTCCTGCTTTCAGTCCCGGTGGGTATATGGCAGGACAAAGCAGGTAAAAAACGTGTATTAAATATCGGTCTGTTGGTCACCGCAGCCGGATTGATCATTCCGGTGTTGGGAAATACCCTTCCGGTGATTCTGGCAGCATTTGCTGTGCTGGGTATCGGGAATACCATCCTGCAGGTCTCTGCAAATCCGCTGCTTGTAGATGTGGTACCCTCTAATCGAGCATCGAGCTATCTCAGTTTCTCCCAGTTTATCAAATCGTTGGGATCAATGGTAGGTCCTTTTGTAGCAGGTATGTTCGGCCCCTGGATGGCGCAACTGCTGGGAGATGACTCTCCCGGAGCGTGGAGGTACGGACTCTACCTCTTTGCATTGATTACTTTGTTGTCCTGGTTATGGCTTTCCATGGTGAAGATTGAAGAGAGCAAGCCGGACCGGGAACCGGCTTCACTGAAATCGTGTCTCAGGCTGCTGGGTAATTCCTATATCCTGCTGATGGTACTGGGTATTTTTGTCGTAGTAGGTATCGATGTGGCCATCAATTCAAACATTGGCACGTTTCTTTCAGCCAAGCTGGGAGTGGCAGACGAAGCGGCCAAGTATGCCAAATCGCTCTATTTCCTGGCCAAAATGATCGGTACTTTTACCGGAGCCATTTTGCTGACCCGCATCGCATCCAATAAATTCCTGATGGGTTCCTCCATCTTACTTGCTTTATCCCTGATAGCACTGGCTTTTACTCCGAGTGAGGCATCTGCATGGGTAATTATCTTCATCGTTAGCCTGGGTTGTTCCAATATATTTCCTTTGATTTTCTCTATCACCGTGGTCAAAATGCCGGACCGGGCCAACGAGATCTCGGGACTTATGATGATGGCCATCTCCGGCGGAGCATTGATTCCCTTTTTGGTGGGTTATGCGATGTCGCTTTATGTAAACGGTGGCATATTGGTTATGCTGGCATGTGCCATATACCTAATTATCATATCCATAAGGATGTTGAAATAAAGTAATACTTTACTTCTTTAACAGAGTTACTGACAGCACTTCAAGTGCTTCTCCATGCCCGTGCATGATCAGATTATTCAATCCCTGTTCCAATCTGATCTCACCCAGGCTGAGTCGTGCCCAGGATTGCCCAATGGCTTCTGCACTCCGATCGATCCTGCTGTAATTTATCTCTCTCACGGGAGTAAATGGGGGCAGATCACTCTCCAGACTTCCTTCCGAAAAATCAAGTGTGATCCGTGATTCGCCTTGAGACGCACTATAGAGGATACAGCACTCATAATCGGCAGTCTCGGTGATGGATAAGGGCCATCTAATGGCAGAGCCTTCCATATCCAGGTCCGTTACCCAGTCATTGGACCAGCCGTTTCCGGACCAGTAAAAGCGGGCCTTTCCACTCAGGAATCCTTCATGGGCAGGAATTACCACCGAATCTGCCGTCCCCACAGGAATCGGGGGAATACCCACCTGAAAGAGGGGTTCGAACCAGCTATCGTAGAGTTGCTTGAGACTATCGGCTATATACGGATGCGCTTCTGCCAGGTTCTCTGTCTCACTTCTGTCTGAAATGACAGTGAGCTCCAGCTGATCCTCCCGATCGAAAGTGAGGCGCCAGTCGGCCGTTCTGACCGCTCCAGGGGGAGCATTCACTGCAGTTCCCCGGTTTACATGTGTATACAGATTCCGATCTTCTTCTTTGTCCACTCCAAATATTCTGGGTGACAGATCCATACCATGCAACTCTTTTTTACCCTCGAACCGGATATCCATGAGTTCAATAAGGGTGGGTAACAAATCGATATGTGCAGTGGTCGTGGTGACGATCTTGCTCTCGGGAATATGACCCTTCCACTGGATAAAACAGGGCACCCTGACTCCCCCGTCGGTCACCCAGCCTTTACGGCCCTTCATCTCTCCATTGAAACGCCGGGTATTGGGTCCGTTGTCCGTCAGGAACACGATGAGGGTATTCTCCTCCAGCTCAAGTTCACGCAAGGTTTGCATCAACCGGCCCACGTTGTCATCAATGTTCTTGACCATACCATATACACTGGCATTCATAATCCGTAATGCGGAATCCTGTTCCTCTACCCGGTTGATGTACATATCATAATAGTTGTCGGGTACCTGGAAGGGAGAGTGAGGAGTATTGTAGGCCAGGTAACAGAAAAAGGGTTCCTCCCTCCTTTCGGTGATATACCGGATGGCACGGTCGGTAAAAATATCGGCAATATACCCTTCCATTTTCATCATCTGCCCATTCTCTTCCAGGACAGGATCAAAATAGCTGTTCCAATGTCCGGCTGTAAATCCAACGAACTCATCAAAACCCTGACTCAATGGGTGATGAGGGTGATGTGCCCCATTATGCCACTTTCCGAAATAACCGGTGGAATAGCCATTGTCCTTTAACGCTTCCGCTATGGTATACTCCTCAGCATCCATCACCTCCCCTCCCCGGGTTACATAATAAGTACCTGTGGACATAGGACGGCGCCCTGTAAGAACTGCCGCCCGGGTAGGTGCGCACACCGGGCTTACATGAAAACGATCGAGCCTCACCCCGTTTTGTCCAAGGGCATCCAGGTGAGGAGTCTCCAGGATCGTGTTTCCATGCAGACTGAGGTCTCCATATCCCTGATCATCGGTAATGATAAGGACCAGGTTGGGTGGTGATTCCGAAGTCTTAAAAAGCTCCTTCTCAAGGCGATCATAGACTTTTGTTTGCTCTGCATCCAGTTGGTCTGCAGATATGGATTGCTGCTCCAGTATATCCTCCTTCAGTTCAAAGAACGAACCATCCTGGTACAGTTTGTAATCCGTGGTTTGAACGAACGCATTCCTGTATCGGTTTACATTTTTACCCCATCGGGGATCGTAATGCACTTTTGCCGTTTCCCGCTCCTTGAAGGGTTTGCCTTCAAGCAGTGGAAGAAAGCTGTGACCATCTGTGGTGACCTCCTTATCCACCAGGTCGGCCAGTGTGGCAAAGAAGTCACTGAACTCTATCAAGCCATCAAACTGCAAGGCACTCTTCACTTTATCGGGCCAGCTGATCAACAGGGGAACCCGAACACCATCTGAAATGGTATTTCCTTTGGCACCCTTTACTTTCCTATCTACGGTATGGCTCACGATCCTGGTGTGGGTACCGTTATCGGCAGTGAAGATCAAAAGGGTATTCTCTCTGATCCCTTTCTCCTCCAGCTTATGGATGATCTTACCCACGATCTTATCGGTATAAGCCATCATATCCCTGTAATAGGCTGTATCCCCGTTATACCTGTCTCCCCGATCCTTCCACTCCTCAGAATCGGGAGTGGGTACAAAGGGATCATGCACCAACACCATGGGATAATAGATGAAGAAAGGTTGCTCCTGTTTACGATCTATATAATCCAGTATGAAATCACAAAAGATATCGGGTCCATAGTCATCCAAATCGGTCTCCAGCACTTCCCCGTTCTGTTCGATAAGCGGATCGGCAAACCTCTCCCCATCATTCCTGGTATGGGTAAGCTGCCACAGGCAATACTCATCGAATCCCATCTGGTGGGGCCTGGTGGGATCATTCCAGTCTTTCACAAGTTCTTTGTAGGCCAGTCCATTCAGCTGCCACTTGCCACTGATACAGGTGCTGTACCCTGCCTCCTTCATGAGGGACCCTATATTATACCAGGTTGTATCCAGGTGTCCGAAACGCACATAATTCCGGGAGTTATAAAGTCCGGTCATCAATTTTACCCTGGAAGGGGTACAAAGGGGCTGGGCGATGCAATGACTTACCACGATCCCTTCCTCTCCCATCTGCTCCAGGTTTGGAGTCTCATAGGACGTACCCCCGTACATGCTCAGGCACTCCGCTCCCATATCATCGGCCATGATCAGGATCACATTGGGCTGATCTGAACCACAGGAGAGCAAAGTCACAACAAGAATTAACACAGTTACCGGGAGTCCTAGCTTTTTCATCAGTGTGTTATTTTTAGTAAACCTAGGAATTCTTTCCTACTTTTAATAGTATTACAATACGTATCTTAGCACACACCATATTTTGTGAACTCATATATCTGTTTAATGCCATGAAAACCGTATTACTATCCATCATTGCTGCCCTATTCATTATTCTCTCCTGTAGCAGGGAGCAGGAACCCACCCGACCTAACGTGGTGATTGTATTCCTGGATGATTCAGGATGGTCCGATTTTGAACCCTTCGGGGAGCGTGCGCTGGAAACTCCTCATGTGGCTCAGATGGCCGCTGAAGGGTGTGCGTTTCATAATTTCTATGTACCTCAGGCGGTGTGCTCTGCCTCCAGGTCGGCCCTGCTGACGGGCTGTTACCCGGGCCGTACCAAAGTCTTCGGGGCGCACGGGCCCAATGCGTGGGGACTCGATACCACCTTTGCAACCCTGGGAGAGGTATTCAAGGAGGCAGGTTATGCCACCGCGGCTTTTGGTAAATGGCATTGCGGGGACCAGCCTGAGACCAGGTCGTATGCACGCGGATTCGATGAGACCTGCGGACTCATGTATTCCAATGACATGTGGAAGCATCATCCGGAAAATCCGGAATACTGGGGACAGTGGCCCATAAGGTATTGGGAAAACGGAGAGGTGATTATCGAAGAGGTGACCAAGGAGGATCAGAAGAATCTTACCCGGTGGTATACCGAGCATGCCGTGGATTTCATTCAGAGGCATCAGGATAGCGCCTTTTTGCTGTATGTTCCCCACAGCATGCCTCATGTTCCTCTTTTTTGCAGCCCGGAGTTTGATGGCAAATCAGGAAAAGGATTGTACTGGGATGTGATGCTGGAAATAGACTGGAGTGTGGGTCAGATCAACCAGGCGCTCAGGGATTGTGGAATTGACCAGAACACCATAGTTATCCTCACCTCGGATAATGGCCCCTGGGTTTCCTATGGGAACCATGCCGGGATCACACCCTACCGGGAAGCAAAAGGCACCAGCTTTGACGGAGGGGTACGCTCGGCGTGTATCATGAAATATCCCGATCAGATTGAAGCGGGCACGGTCTCCTCCAGGACCATTGGAACAGTAGACTTCCTCCCCACCCTTTGTCACCTGGCAGATGTCCCCTTACCAGAAAATACCATTGATGGTGAAAACGTCTGGGAGATTATTCAGGGCCATGAAGAGGCAGAAAATCAGCATATCTACTATGCCTTTTCCAACGGTCGGAATTTTGAAGGGATTATGAGCGGGGATGGCAAATGGAAGCTGCATTTGCCGCATGCATACCGGTCACTGGATTATCCGGGAAATGACGGTATGGCCGGTAAGTATAAACAGCTTAGAATTGACACCGCTCTTTTCAATATGGAAGCAGATCCTTATGAAACCACCAATGTGATGGCAGATTTTCCTGATGTGGCTGCAGAGATGATCAGACTGGCAAAAGCCCATAAAGAGCAGTTTTACGGCGAATAGTTGTCAAGTGCGCCGGGTAGAGTGAGATGGGATTCACTCCGTAAGGAGCGGATAAGAACTCATCTCCTCGTTCCACTGATTAATGAGTACCCTGAGGGAGTCGGCAATCTGCGCATATTGATCGGCCAGATTTATCTGCTCTCCGGGATCGGTTTCCAGGTTATACAGATAGGTGGAATCTGCATCCAGGAGCAATTTCCATGTTCCGCTTCGTACAGCTTCCTGTGCATGGAAACGCCAGAAGAGTGGTCTGTCTTCCAGGGATTCTCCATTATACATAGCAGCCTGGAAATCTACTCCGTCCAGGGCCACATCCGGAAGCTTTCCTCCTGCAATGGCCGTCAGCGTGGGAAAGAGGTCCATGGAGACAAGGGTCTCCCCGCAGGTACCGGGTTGGATGTGATCCTTCCAGTAAGCGATGGCCGGAACCCGGTGCCCTCCTTCCCAGAGCTTTCCCTTAAAACCTCTGAGGGGAAAATTGGATCCTATGTGCATGGCGCCATTATCTGAACAGAAAAAGAGAAAGGTATTCTCAAGCAAATCCAACTCCTCCAGTGTTTCGATGATTTCACCGATCCCTTCATCCATCACCTCAATCATCTCTTTGTAGGCACTCTTCTTATCGATTCTGGAACCTTGGTTTGGAAATGTACCTCCCACTGTTCGATCTGCCTGATCATTCCTGCCCTGGAACGGATAGTGAGGAGCTTCATGGGCCACATACAGAAAAAAGGGCTGCTCCCGGTATTGCCTGATGAATGCTATGGAAGCCTTGGTAATCAGGTCGGTGGTATACCCCTCTTCCCGGAAGAGCTCCTTGTCTACCCACCAATCGTAATATCCCGCCTGATCAATGTGTGAATGGTAATCGATATTCCCACTCACATACCCTTTGAAAAAGTCAAATCCATGATGTAAAGGAGAAAAGATGGTATCGTATCCCAGGTGCCATTTTCCTGCTATGCCGGTAACATACCCCAGTGCACTTAAGTGCTCGGCCATCGTGTATTCCTCCGCAGATAGTCCGGTATGCCTGAAATTCCCCACATTGACCACTCCTTCGATCCCGGATCGTTGCTGGTATCTGCCGGTCATCAAAGCGGCCCTGGTGGGACTGCATACCGCGCCGTTGGAGTGGTAATCGGTAAACCTGATACCCTCTTCAGCCAATCGATCCAGATGAGGTGTAAGAATCCTGTCGCTTCCGTAACACCCCAGGTCATGATACCCCAGGTCATCGGCCATGATCAGGATAATATTGGGAGAATCAGAGGAGGTACATCCATTCCATAGGAGTAAGAAAAGCAAGGATATGATTCCCAAGTGTGTTTGGCTGCCTCTGCACTGCATAGTGAGTCGGTCAGTGATCAGGCCAGCTGAATACCACCATTCCAGCCATCCACATAGGAAGGCTGCATCCAGGCCAGGTTCTTACTCTGGTAAAAAGGTTGCAGAGCCATTCGAATCTCATTCATCTTCTGCTCCTCCAGCGGCTGGAAATCTTTGATAATACCCAGGTTGTGTTTAATTACCTCCATGCTGTCCATGCCCACATTGATCATATGGAAATCCTCCAGGGAGAGTGCATAGCGGACCAGATCTTCAGGAGCCAACCCTTCCACTGATTCCCTGGGCCTCACTACTTTCATGGCTACCACACCCAATCCCTTTTTCATAGCAAATGGAGCAGGAAGTTCTTCAAATTTCTCTGTTCTCTCCTTCGATTGGTGATTAAGGGCCATCATCATCACGTCAAAATCGTAGAGTTCAGCTGCACGCTTCATTCCTTTAGCAGTGGCATGTCCGGTAAATCCGATATGTTTGATGACTCCTTCACTTATATATTGTTCAAGGACCTCCAGGACCATGCCTTTTTCACCGAGCTGCTCCGCATCTTCCACCGATGTTATGGAATGGACATGATAGAGATTGAGGTGATCAGTTCCTAACCTGATAAGGCTCTGTTCGATCTCCCTCTTCGCCTGGTCGGCTTCCCGCTCCATGGTCTTTGATACCAAAAAAACCTTTTCCCTGTGATCTTTCAGAATCTTACCGACTCTCTCCTCGCTGGCGATCTGGTCATTCTCATAAGAAGCGGCTGTATCCCAGTAGTAAAGCCCTTGATCCAGTGCATATTCCAGCATTTGCAGGGCTTTCTCATCGCTTTCCACCGACATCCAGCGGCTACCTAAACCATACCCTAAAAGAGGTACCTGAACTCCTGTGTTTCCAAGTGTAACCGTGGGTAATCCTTTGGAGTCGTACGGTGAGGAGATGCCTGAGCAGCCCGCTGCAGGAGCGATGGCTACGGAAGCAGTTGCAGCGGCAGTGGTTTGTACAAACTGTCTGCGTGTGATTTTCTTCTTTAGCATATCAATATTTTTTAGTGGACTATTTCCTAGGTACAAGATACCCATATACCTCAATCCAGTCAAGACGCGAACAGGCGGCACTTTTCCCCCCTGCCATCAGGTCGGTGAATCCGATCTCCTCCACATTCGAGAGATCCGGATCTTTCACCTCCGTCTGTTCGGTGATGGACCCAATATGGAGTGAGTACCAGCTTTGATCCCTCAGATTAAATTCCCGGATGCGCCAATCAGTTGTCGCCGGATCTCCCTCCTTGCTTACCAGCCAGTTACCATCAGAAAGTTTCAGGAGAATGTGCAATTGTCTGAACCCAAATTGCTTGCTCCTCCATCTGATTTTTGCATAGGAAGAGAGGTCCATATTTGAGCTCTTATGTTTAAGGGTAACCGCCCAGTTACCGGTGCAGAGACCAGACCATATGTAATAGGGATCATCCACCGGTTTATCGTGATGACTCTTTTTTACACTGTCTTTTCCGGGTCCATATAGATTTAGAATCAGATCGGGGTGGTTCACATGCTGCTGGGTGACCGGAATTTCAGCAGGGATCTCTTTCCAGTCCTCCCGGAAGATGAGCCCTGGTCTGTACGCCGTTTCCTGAGCAAGCACAGAGGATTGCCAGGTCATGATCCCCAGCAGGACCAGTGAAAATATCAGGTAGTGTTTCATATGGAGGTATAATAACGGTTCAAGATGGCTGCAACGGAGATCATCACTCAAAAATTCCGTTACTCACAAATGCGATTTTTCTGCTGTCGGGCGACCAGCTGGGAACATTCATAGTACCCTGTCCCCCGTAAACATACCCTATCACCCTGGGCTTCATATCCTCCACAGACATGATGCGCAGGTATACCCTTTTATAAAAGGGATGAGAGCTGGCAGGAACTGATTCCGGATAGGAGATGAATACGATCCACTTATTGTCAGGGGAGATGTGAGGAAACCAGTCATTGTATGTGTCAAACGTCAGCTGTGTCTGATTTCCCCCATCTGGATCCATTCTCCAGATCTGCATGGTTCCGGTTCTGCAGGAGTTAAAATAGATGTATTTCCCGTCGGGGCTGTATTCCGGGCCGTCATCCAGCGTTGGGAACTGGGTCAGCTGTACCTCTTCACCACCCTCCACAGGGATCCTGAAGATATCGTATGCTCCTCCCCTGCCCCCGGTATATACAAGGTATTGATCATCGGCCGACCAGCCGTGCAGGTATGAGGGACTTTGGGGTGTGATCCGCCTGGGGATTCCCCCGCTCAGAGGCAGCGTATAGACCACCGATTGCCCGTTATCTTCTTCAGCGTGATGGCTAATGGCCATCTTTTTTTTTTTCGAAAAATCCAAAAATCCTATTCTTT
>CAZURA010000116.1:0-17767 GCA_964622985.1 uncultured Bacteroides sp.
TTTAATGGCAAGTTATGAAATAAAACAGACATATTCAAGTTGACATGACACTAGTGCTACAAGTAACAGAGACTATGGATCAGCGCTGAACCAGATTGAGGCGATGGATATTCAGAGCATAGATATTCTTAAAGGAACAGCTGCATCAGCGCTTTATGGATCCAGGGGAGCCAATGGTGTCATTCTGATTACGACAAAAAAAGGCGAAAGCAGCAGCGGAATGAAAGTAGAATACACATTCAATGAGAAAATATCTACTCCCTATCGTTTCCAGGAGTTCCAGAATGAATACGGTTATGGCGGACCCGGGGGACCAAATGGAATCCTATGGAAGAAACCTGTCCTGGGTGATAATCATCCTAATATCTGGGGTGATGGTTATGGAGCTATACCTGCAGTTCAGGCAAACGGGAATAACTATAACTCCTGGAGCTATGACTTTTTCTCCTGGTATGGAACTAACTCTTCCTGGGGACCCAGGTTAGACGATACCATGATCACCTGGTGGGACGGAGAGCAAAGGCCTTGGTCACCTCAGCCCGATAACATGTCCCTGTTCTACCAAAATGGATCTACTACTACCCACAATTTATCCATCTCCAACAGCAGGGAATTTGGAAGTTTCAGGACATCCATTACCCTGAAAGACAATAAGGCAGTTATTGACAAAAGTGGTTTTAAGACCACCAATATATTTATTGGAGGAAGCTTTAGTTTAAGTGATAAACTAAAGGCTGAAGTTTCAACTACATTCAATAGAAAAGATATGACAAATCCTCCGTTGCTAGGACAAACCAACGGCTCGTTTACCAATATTTTTTATAATCTGCCAAGGAGTTATAAGGCTCTCGAATGGACAGATTATAAAAATCCGGATGGTTCGAGAAACAATCAGGACGGTTGGGGCTACTGGATAGACAAGCATATTGGATGGAACTTCCACGAGAACCTGTATAAGCAATACCGGAATCAGATGCGGTCCTATGTAAAACTGGTATTTGACCCTGTTGATTGGTTTCGGTTGTCAGGTTCAGCTGGTTTAGACTTCTTTAGTGATGAAAGAGAAAAGCAAAACGGGTTTACTGACGGCATAGGACTGGTGGGAGGTGCATATTCCCATGACCTGGCAAGAACGTATACTCCAAATCTTGATTTTCTGGCAACCCTCCATAAAGAAAATCTACTGGAAGGATTGAATGCCGCTCTTTCATTTGGAGGTCAGTCATGGGGTACTAATAGGTATTACATTGGAGGTAGTATCAATACAAAGGGTAAAAGCCCCTATATATATTCTTTTAATAACTATGAAACAGATCCAAAGATTAATCAGGCTATTCCAAGGGAACAGAGATATGAGAAGAAGATTAATTCTTTATTCGGATTATTGGATATTTCTTACAAAGACTTCCTTTATTTGCAGGTTACAGCCAGAAATGACTGGTCATCTACCTTGCCGATAGAGAACAATGATTACTTCTATCCCGGTGCATCATTGAGTTTTATTGCATCAGAACTCATCGATATGGGAGACATAATTTCTTTTGCCAAGTTACGTCTTGCCTATGCCGAGACAGGCTCTGATACAGATCCATACCTGGTGACTCCAACCTTAGCAGCAGGCAGTTTTGGTCTCAAACCCACTGTTTCCATGAAAGATGGTTTGCCTAACCTGGATCTGAAATCTCAACGATCAAAGGAATTTGAGATAGGTACCAATCTGGCATTCTTTAACAGCAAGGTCACATTGGACATCACCTATTATAACAAGCATTCATTTGATCAAATATTGTCAGCCCCGTTGCCATGGTCTTCAGGAGCAAACAGCATCAAGTTCAATACCGGTGAGTTAGAACTGAAAGGATTAGAATTTGATGTAAACGTAACACTTGCCGCCACCAGAGATCTGAGATGGGATATTGGTCTGGTCGGATCGAAATTCTCAAATAAATTACTTGCTCTGACCGAAGGAGTTGATGTATATCAAATCGGAGGTTTATGGGGTAATTTTGGTACAACAATGAGAGCTACCACTGAAGAGCAATTTGGTGCAATTTATGGATGGGGTATTGAAAAGAATCCCGCTGGCCGGCCCATACTGAATGTGTTCAGAGATGCTGACGGTAATGTAACAGGAACCCTTCCCAGGAAAACCGATGAGCAGGTAATCGTTGGCAACGCTACACCCAAAATGATTGGAGGGATAAACACCTCGCTGTCGTGGAAGAATTTCAATCTTTTCGCGTTGGTTGATTTTAAACTGGGTGGTGACGTCTACTGTCCGCAGTATGGCTCAGCACTTATTGGAGGATTAAGCCCTGCCACATTGAAGGAGCGTAATGGTGGCGGATTACCTTATACCTATCCTAGTGGTGAAACCGATAATATTGGTGTGATTATAGATGGAGTTATTGACGTTCAGGACTATACGGAGAACCCGGATGGTGATCCGATATGGGAAGAGAACACTCATGTGGTCCATGCTTATTATAAATATGCAGGCAACGGCTGGAATCCTAATCCCCAACCTGATGCGGTTTTTGAAAACTCGTGGGTAAAACTGAGAGAAGTTTCGCTATCATACAGGATTCCCGCATCACTATTAGACAGGGTTAATTTAATTGAGAATATTGATGTAATGCTTACAGGAAGAGATCTGTTTTATATCTACGATACCATGCCTGATAAGATTAATCCTGAAGGACTTAATGGTGTTGGAGACGCACAATATGTGATTGCAGGAGCCTTACCGGGTATACGATCATTTGCCGTAACCGTTAGGGCAACTTTCTAATAAGCATTGATTAAGGAAACATTAAATAATAGAACTATGAAAATAGATAAATATATTCTAAGCACTGTACTTGCTGTGTTTATAATAACGGGTTGCGATAAAGGGTTTGAGGACATGAATAAAGATCCTTTCAATCCGACAGAAACAAGTATTCCCCCCGTGTTTAACTCATTAACCTCAACATTACTGAAAACCTGGCATGAACAAACGGCATTCGAATATGAGTTGGCCGGATTTGCATGCCAGGTAACTAATGTTTTTGGAATATCAGGTTATCTGCCTTCTGAGACTGCAGATGGGTTATGGTCTGATTACTACAGATTCAGATCAGATGAAGCTCTTTTAGATCGTTTGGTGGATGAATATGCCCATGATCTGGACCTGGCCAATGTAATTGCTCAGAAAAACGTCATTCATGCTTATAAAACCTTCAAGATGATTGATATTTTTGGAGACATACCCTATTATAATGCAGCCAAAGCCAACGAAGGACCTGACTATTTCTATCCGGAATATGATGACGACAAGACCATATATATGGATATGATGGAATCGCTGAGGAATGCAGATGCTGATATGGTAGAAGCACCAGGAGATGGCTATTTCAAACTTGATGCTAATGATGTGCTTTTTCAAGATGACATTACCATGTGGCGGAAGTTTGCAAATTCTGTCAGGCTTAGACAGGCTTTAAGGGCTTATGATGCCGAAAACTCCCTTGCTGGTGATGTGGCGGATATCCTTAATAACAACCTGCCTCTTGTTGAAGATGGTGAGGATATTGAACTGGATCCGGTAACACTGGATCTTGATTTGAGAGGTAGGATCTGGGCATATGGAAATGGTAAGGTACGCTTTGGAACGACTATGTTCGATGCCATGGCAGATGACACGTTGGAATCAGCAATATTCGATTCGCGCCTGAGGCTGTTTGCCGAACCCAATTCTGATACAGTATGGAAACCGATGCCATATGAACAGGCACAAATTGAAACAGGCAATCCTAACGCTGAAAACAGATGGCAGGATGAAGCCAATGCAGGAACATACCTGTATTCTCCAATAAACTACTGGTTATTAACCGGTAGATACTCTGTACCGGAGTTGGTAATAACCGCAGCAGAAGTTCATTTCTTAAAAGCTGAAGCTTATGCCAGGGGTGTAGGAGTATCTGCTGATATGGCAAAAGCCCAGGAGGAGTATGAAGCCGGTATAAAGTCATCCATCGACTATTGGTTCGGTGTGGCGAACTTTTCAAAAGACTTCGGTGATGATTACAGTTGGAGAAGTGTTCCTCCAACGCCTGATCAAGCCGATATCGATGCCATGCTGGCCAATCCCAAAGTGGCCTGGGACAACGCCAAAGCATTAGAACTGATTTATACCCAGCGTTGGATCTCCCATCTTAGACAACCACTTCTAGCATGGAGCCTTTGGAGACAAACCAGGATGACGCCACAGCAAGGCCCTGAGTTTGTTTTTAACAGATTGACATATCCTCCCAGTGAGGTGACAAATAATGCTGATAATTATGCTTCACAGGTAAGTAAAATGGGAGCAGATGATTTTCAGGTAAAAGTCTGGTGGGCGTTATAACCTCAGGCTTATTCTAATTCATTTGAAAATCCGGTAGAATCTGCCGGATTTTCTTTTTTATTATTCATATTCATTTGACTTTGCTAATAATCATCCTAATTTCATAGGATAAAAATCCTAAACTGACTATGATGAAAAACTATTTCGCGATTGTTACCGCAGTACTCTTATTGACCAACTGCAATGCCCCTAAAACAAGCGACACCTCTTCAGACACCACAACTGATCCTACCTGGCAGCTCGTCGAATTGTGGAAGACCGATTCAATCCTAACCACTTGTGAGTCGGTGCTCTTTAACCAGGATCGAAACGTATTGTTCGTATCGTGTATCAACGGAGCCAATCCTGCAGAGAAGGACGGGAAGGGATACATCTCCATGTTAGATCCTGACGGAACCATTACATCGTTACAATGGATCACCGGTCTGAACGCCCCCAAAGGAATGGGCATTCTGGGTGGTAAGCTCTATGTGACAGACATTGATCAGCTGGTGATCATAGATATTGAGAAAGCCGAAATACTGGAGACCATCCCTGTAGAAGGCGCCTCGTTTCTGAATGACATTGCCATTGGGCAGGATGAAAAGGTCTATTTTACCGATTCAGATACAGGAATCCTTTGGGTATACAGCCATGGAGAATTAAAGAGCTGGATCACAGAGGGACTGAACGGACCTAACGGACTATATGTGGAAGAGGATCGGGTGCTACTGACCTCAGGAGGGGGCCAGGCCCTCAAGATCATCAATAAATCTACCGGGGAATCTGAAATCGTCACTCCTGAAATCGGATATGGAGACGGAGTTGAGTTCACAGGCGAAAAGGGACACTATCTGGCCTCCAGCTGGTTCGGTGAAATCTTCCTGATCTTCCCTGACTATACCAAGGTATCGCTCTTAAAGACCTCCGACCAGGAGATCAACTCCGCTGATATCGGTTTCAACATCAAAGACCAGGTGGTATACGTCCCCACCTTTTTTGACCACAGAGTGGTGGCCTATAAGCTGGGGAAGAAAGAATAACCTTCAAGTAAGCCTAATCCACATTATCGTGCAGGTAGGAGTTGTCGGGCCGTAGTTTGGGGCCCTCCTCTCCGTCGCCTTCGTCGGTGAGGCGGTAGCGGGATACCTCCTGGTCGTCTGAGTGCTTCTTTTCCTTATCGATGGGGATCTTCTTGCGCACATAGGCTGGCACATTCTCCAATTCCTCGATTTCGTCTTCACCCGAGCCGGAGAGGTATCCCCGTTCTCTTAGTTTTTCGTGGGTCTCCCTCAGGTTCCGAACCCGGTCGGCCAGTTTCTTCTCTTTATCCTCCGGTGTCTCCTCCCTGGATTGCTCCATCAGTATGTACTCTTCAGAATCCTCTTTGTCCTTTATTCCGAATTCCAGGGAACCCTGGTGTGGTACTGCATTGGAGGGATGGCTACCAGATTGTTGCTCCCTTCCAGCATCCCGTAAGGGCACGAGGTGCTTCTGCTTTTTCCCCACGTAAAGCTCAGGAATGCTGTTCATTTTGAATCCTGTGGCGATGATGGTCACGCTGATCTGCTCGCCCAGCGATTCATCATTGCCCATGCCCCAGATCAGGGTAGTATCCCGCGATGCGGCGCTTACCACGTAATCGGTGATCTCCGAGATCTCATCCATAGTGATCTCTTCGTTGCCTGATGTGATATTGAGCAACACACTGCGGGCTCCGGCAATATCGTTGTTGTTCAACAGGGGTGAAGTGAGAGCCTTGGCAATAGCCTCTTGTGCCCGGTTCTCTCCGGTGGCAGTTGCTGAACCCATGATGGCTACTCCGCTGTTATTCATAACAGTCTGCACATCGGCAAAGTCCACATTGATATAGCCGTGAACGGTAATGATCTCAGCGATTCCTTTGGCCGCAATGGCCAGTACATCATCGGCCTTCTCAAAGGCATTGCTCACCTTCAGGTTTCCGTAGATCTCACGGAGCTTTTCATTGTTGATGACCAGCAGGGAATCCACATGGTCTTTCAGGGAATTGATCCCTTCTATGGCCTGGTTAATGCGCTCGGGGCCTTCAAAGCGAAAGGGAATGGTGACTATGGCAACGGTCAGTATTCCCATCTCTCTGGCCACACTGGCAATGACCGGGGCTGCACCTGTTCCGGTACCCCCTCCCATGCCTGCAGTGATAAAGACCATATTGGTATTACTCGACAACACCTCTTTGATCCTGTCGATGCTCTCCATGGCAGCTTCTCTCCCGATATCCGCCTTGCTTCCGGCACCACGTCCTTCTGTCAGCGCATCGCCCAGTTGAAGCTTCACAGCTACAGGACTGTTGTGCAATGCCTGTGCGTCGGTATTACAAACCACAAAGTTCACATCCTGGATCCCTTTACTGTACATGTGGTTCACCGCGTTGCTGCCACCCCCTCCTACTCCGACCACTTTAATAATGGAGGAGCGCTCAGGCGGCAAATCGAAATTCATTAAATCTTCCATGGTTTCAAGCTTTACTACATTTTCACTTCGCTCTCGTCAAATATATCGCTGAGTGTGTTTTTCAGGTTTTCCAGGAGTTTTCCTTTTTTTGTCCCCTTCTTTTCCTTCTTCTCCCCGGCTGACTCCAATTCCGGTTCGGAGTTTTCCACTTCTTCTGTTTCCCTGATCACCATCTCCTCTTTTTTCTCCTCGTAATACTCAAGGCCTTTCAACAGCAAGCCCACAGAGGTGGAGAACATGGGTTGATTGATTTCGTCGGAAGAATCAGCAGCCATCATATCTCCCGGGAATCCGATACGAACATCCATACCGGTCTTAAATTTAACCAGCTGGTTCAGGTGTTTCAGCATCGATCCGCCTCCGGTGAGAACGATCCCTGCACTCAGCTTATCCATATACCCCGAGTTCTCAATTTCATAAGCGACCGCATCGATGATCTCTTCCATGCGGGACTGAATGATGTAGGCGAGGCTCCTGAAGCTTATCTCTTTGGGATCCCGTCCCGAAATTCCCGGTATGGTCACCACCTTATCCTCCTGTGCCAGGTCGCCCAGTGCCGATCCGAACTGGATCTTGAGCGATTCGGCCTGACGCTGCAGGATGGCACACCCTTCTTTGATATCCCTGGTGATCACATTTCCACCAAAGGGAATGACTGCCGTATGCCGGATCACATCGTCATAATAGACCGCTACGTCGGTGGTACCTCCGCCGATATCAACCAGGGCTACTCCAGCTTCCTTCTCATCGTCGGTCAGCACTGCAGCACTGGAAGCCAGCGGTTCAAGCACCAGCTGTTTCACATCCAGTCCCACCCGGTTGATGCATTTCTCAATGTTTCGGGCCGAGGAGATCTGCCCGATCACAATGTGAAAATTGGCTTCCAGGCGCTTTCCGAACATTCCCACCGGATTCTTCACTCCGGTTTCATTATCCACTATATAGCTCTGGGGCAGTACATGGATGATCTCTTCCCCCACATCCACCGGAATTTTATACATATCATCGATGAGGTTCTGGAGATCGTCGCGTGTAATCTCATCGTCGTAGGAGTCCCTGTTGATGTACCCCCTGTTTCGGACAGATTTGATATGCTGTCCGGCGATCCCTACAAACACCTCATTGAATTTGAGCCCCGATTGTTCGATGGCTTCCCCGGAGGTGGTCTGGATCGCATTGACGGTTTCTTCGATATTTAGCACAACTCCTCGTTTCACGCCTTTTGAGGGAGTCTGACTGATTCCCAGGACCTCCATTTTGCCCTGTTCGTTCAATCTTCCCACCAGGCTAACGATCTTGGTCGTACCAATATCCACCGCAGCTACGATTTTTTCGTTTGTTGCCATAGTCTTAACGTTTAGTACATATTACTTGATTTGTATATTTCAAATTGATGGTTCTGTAACTATTCCAGCCATATTTCGAAAACCCCTGTCGATACAGCAGCTCCAGGTTTCTCAGTTTCTTCTTCCACTGCTCCATGCTACCAAACAGGATATGATGTGCTCCCACCCGTGGGATTAACTCATATTCTCCCAAACTATTCACATAGATCTGTACGATCTGCTCTCCCCAGAACGGGTGTTCCGCCAGGTAGCTGCCGAACCTGTGGATCTCCCTGAGTTTATCTCCGGAACTCCCATCCTGTTCCGGATAGGGAATATGTCCCGAGGCCAGCAGGATCAATGGAGTAAACTGGTCTGACAAAGGCAGAACAACACCCTCCCTGTCCATGTAAAATCCGAGCCTTCCCTCCGGCAGGATCCTGACCTGGGGTACCCTTTGCTCCACCTTAACACTTAGTCTTCCCGATACATCCTTATTTACTTCAGCATTTTTCACATATGGATTCTGCTCCAGTTCTCCTTCCAGAGTCCGGATATTGATTTTCTCCAGAGGGTAACCCTGCAGATGCATGTTTGTCTTTTCCAGCATATCTCGTACGTCCGATGTGGTGACAAACTGGCTATGGACCGTGTCGGTCAATGTCACCTCAATCCGGTTACAGAGGATCTTATCAGCTTCAGCGGAAACAAATCCGATGATCACCACAAACCATGCAGCTAATACGATCCAGATCGCTATTTTAAATACCTTACCTGTCATATCCTTTCATACCACTCCCTGAGTGGTGCAACGAATTGGTCAATATCACCGGCTCCCATGGTGACCAGTAATTCTGGTTTCTGTTCCCTGACCACCCTTACTACTTGTTCCCGGGTGACTAATACTTTTTCATTGAGGCGGACCTGATCAAAAATGATCGAAGCTGTCACTCCTGGAATGGGTTCTTCTCTTGCGGGGTAGATCTCCATCAGGACCAGAGAATCCAGCAACTCCAGGCTCCTGGCAAACTCTTCAGCAAAATCGCGTGTCCTGGTGTAGAGATGGGGCTGAAATATTCCGGTCAGTTTTTTTCCGGGAAAGAGTGCCTTCACGGAAGTGAGAAATGCTTTGATCTCCTCAGGATGGTGTGCGTAATCATCAATATAGACCCTTTCAGGCCGGTTAACCTGTACATCAAAACGACGTTCTACTCCCTCGTAATCAGAAAGTCCTCTGGCGATGACTTCAGGTGCCACACCAAGTTGATGGGCCACTGCCACCGCTGCAAGTGCATTTTCCACATTCAGTTTGCCAGGGATCAACAGATGGATATCCGGAATAATCAGATCCGGAGTGACTACTGTAAAACTGTACCCCAATCCTGTGAGTTTCATATGTCTCACATGGTAGTCGGCCTCCTTTGACACTAAATCATAGGTATATCGTTCCACATGACTGGGGACATCGGGATTCAGACCCAACTTCTGAATAAGTTTCCCCTTATCCCTGATTTGAGCAATATAGGATTCAAATCCCTTCCTGAGATTCTCTTCAGTGTGGTAGATATCGAGGTGATCTGCATCCATGGAGGAGACTACCGCAATCTCCGGGAAAAGGGTCAGGAATGAACGGTCATATTCATCGGCTTCGGCTATAATGATCCTGGAGGCCGGATCCAGGTATAGATTGCTATGGGTATTTTTGCAAATCCCTCCCAGGAATGCATTGCATCCCAGGGTGGAGTGGTAAAGAATATGCGCCAGCATGGTCGAAATGGAGGTCTTCCCGTGTGTGCCAGCCACCCCAATTCCTCTGCCTGTATTGAATACTTCACCCAGAGCCACGGCCCGCTTGATAATCCGAAAACCTCTCTTTCTGAAATAGTTAAGCTGTTGATGATTTTCGGGGACCGCGGGAGTATAGATGACCAGGGTACGATCGGGATTTCGGAATACATCAGGGATCAATGTAGAGCGGTCTTCAAAGTGAATATGGACCCCTTCTCTCGCCAGTTTATCGGTCAATGAGGTGGAGACCCGGTCGTACCCGCCAACTTCCTTACCCTGACTTACAAAATAGCGCGCCAGGGCACTCATTCCAATGCCCCCCACACCAATAAAATAGACGCTATCCAGATTAGCCCAAATCATGTTCAATTAACTAGTTTTAATACCTCCGCGGCTATCCGCTGAGATGCATCAGCTATGCTGAGCTGTTTTATATTTTGAGATAACTCCTTTTTCTTCTCTTCATTTGAAAGCAAATCGAGCATGCTGTCCAACAACTGCTCCCTGGCATGTTGGTCAGGAACCATCAGGGCTGCATTTCTGGAGACTAATGCCTCAGCATTCCGGGTTTGATGATCCTCGGCCACATTGGGTGAAGGAACCAGGATCACCGGTTTGCCAATGAGGCACAGTTCTGAGATAGTAATAGCTCCGGCCCTGGAGATGATCACATCTGCTAATCCGTAAGCCAGTTCCATCCTGTGGATGAACGGTAACACCCGGATGTTGGTCAGGCCACTCTGCCTGACAGCCTCCTCAGCTTCCTGCTGGTAGTACCTGCCACACTGCCACAACAACTGCAGGTCCTCCCGGTCCAGTTTGGCCAGACCTTCCATCAGGCTATGATTCAGCGTTCTTGCTCCCAGGCTTCCTCCCACCACCAGGCACACTTTCTTCCCCTCTGTCAAATCAAATTCGTTCAAACCTTCCTCATAGTTTCCAGCAAGTGCTGTCAGATGCCGGCGCACCGGATTCCCGGTCAATACGATCTTCTCAGCCGGAAAATACCGATCCATCTCTTCATACGCCACACAGATAGTCCGGGCTGAACGGGCCAACAACCGGTTGGTCACCCCTGCATACGAATTTTGCTCCTGAATAAGAATGGGTACTCGTTTTCTTGCGGCCGCCTTTAATATGGGGCCACTGGCATACCCCCCTACACCCACGGCCACATCGGGTTCAAACCTTCGAACGATCCTTCGGGAGCGAACCATGCTTACTATCAGCTTTATGAAAAAGGTGAAGTTCTTCAGGGTAACCCTCCGCTGGAAACCTGCCACAGGTAATCCTTCAATGGGATAACCGGCTTGGGGAACCTTCTCCATTTCGAGACGACCTGTCGCACCCACAAAAAGAAACTCCATTCCCGGATCTTTCTCCTTCAGGGCATCAGCGATGGCGATGGCCGGAAAGACGTGTCCTCCGGTTCCTCCTCCACCTATTAACACACGATATGGTCGTTCCCTATTCATTTACTTCGAACTCTACCCGATTGACCTCGGGTTGTTTATCTAGCTCTATTTGCTCATTTTTCACTTTTTCACCGGGTGCTTCCTCACTGAGTACTTCTGCACTGGGTACCTCCTCACTTTCCGCCTTACCATTTTCCAACTCCTTCGTTCCCCAGCTCACCGACAGGATCATGCCTGTGGCCATGCTGGTAAAGAAGATGGAGGATCCTCCCATACTCACCAGAGGAAGAGTCTGCCCCGTAACCGGGACCAGTCCCACTGCCACAGCCATATTCACAAAGGCCTGCAGCACCAGCCCCATGGAGAGGCCAAAGGCAAGAAAGGCCCCATAGGTACTCCGGCTCCGCCGGATGATCAGTCCCGCTCTGAAAAAGAGCCACAGGTAGAGGGCCAGTACCAACACTCCCCCCACCAGGCTTCCGTACTCTTCAATAATGATGGCGTATATGAAATCGGAATAGGGATGAGGAAGCAGATTTCGCTGGGTACTGTTGCCCGGACCCTTTCCGAAGAGCCCTCCCTGGACAATGGCCACCTTGGCCTGATCGGCCTGATAATCATCCCCTTCCCCACTCATATACGATTCAATACGATGTTTCCAGGTGGTCACGCGTCCTTCCCGGTTGAGCAGCAGGGAACCGCCGATAAAGATGGAGAGGGCAAAAACTCCGGTGAAGACCATCAACGCCAGGTATTTCACCGGGATCCGTCCTACGAACATGAGGGAAAATGCAGTAAGGAAAAGGATCGCTGCAGTGGAAAAGTTGGCAGGCAGGATCAATACACACGTCACCATTATAGCGAGGGAGATCTTCCCGAACACCCCTCTGAAATCTTTGATGTTGTTCTGGTTCACCGAAAGGACCTTGGCCAGGAACATCACCAGGGCGATCTTGGCAAAATCGGAAGGTTGGATGGTGAGGCCCGTTCCCGGGATCTCCAGCCAGCGGGTAGCATCATTGAGATTGGTGCCAAAAAAGAGGGTGATGAATAACAGAGGGATGGCCAGGTAAAGTGCAAATATCGATACCCTGCTGAATACCCTGTAGGGGATCAGATGAACGAAATAGATGATCACCAGGCCCAGCAGAATGAATTTAAGTTGTCTGAAAAGATAATAAAAGGTATTCCCGGCCCGGTGCTGATAGGCCAGCGAACCAGTAGAGCTGTAGACCGACAGCAGGGAGATCACCAGGAGGATCAATACCACGATCCAGATGATCCTGTCGCCTTTTATATACCTTTCAAACCTCATACTTCTTCCTTTACAGCTTACAGGGATCGCACTGCAGCCTTGAACTGCCTTCCCCTGTCCTCAAAGCTTTCAAATAAATCAAAGCTGGCACATGCCGGAGAGAGCAATACGGTATCTCCGTCCCTGGCCAGGTAATAGGCTGCCTTTACAGCATCCTCCATATTGGTAGACTCCACAATCGATTCTACCCTGTTCTCAAATGCCTGGATTACACGGTGGTTGTCTTTGCCCAGGCATACAATGGCCTTCACCTTGTTTTCCGCCAGGTTATACAATTCACTGTAATCGTTGCCTTTATCCACTCCTCCAACAATCCAGACCGTTGCTCCTTTTACGCTCTCCAGGGCATACCATGTGGAGTTCACATTGGTGGCCTTGGAATCATTGATGAAGTTGATCCCGTGTACTTTCATTACCGTTTCCAGGCGGTGTTCCACACCCTGGAAATCCATCAGAGCTTCCCTGATCACATCGTTACGGATCTTCAATACATTACCGGCTATGCCAGCTGCCATGCTGTTATAGGTATTGTGCCTTCCTCTCAGGGAGAGTTCCTGTACCGACATGGAGAAGTCTACCTCGTCAAATTCGATGTGCATTTGCTCCTCCTGATCCACCCAGGCCACATCCTTCTCTTTCTTCTGGTAGGCAAACGGGAGTTGCTCTGCCCGGGAGACTATCTTCTCCAGCTCTTTGATGGTGATCTCGTCGTCGGAGCAGAAAACGAAATACTCATCTTCGGTCAGGTTTTGGGTGACCCTGAATTTGGAATCCACATAATTCTGAAAATTGTAGTCATACCGGTCCAGGTGATCGGGTGTAATGTTGAGTAAAATGGCTATGTCAGCCTTGAATTCATACATCCCGTCAAGCTGAAAACTACTCAGTTCCAAGACGTAATAATCGTACGCTTCAGTGGCCACCTGATGGGCGAAACTTCTTCCCACATTACCGGCCATGCCCACATTCATTCCCGCTTTGCGCATCATGTGATGAATCAAAGAGGTGGTGGTGGTCTTCCCGTTACTCCCGGTGATACAAATTTTCTTTGCATTGGTATACCTTCCCGCAAACTCTATCTCGGATATGATTCGGATACCTTTTTTCCTCAACAGCTTTATTATGGGAGCACTTTCCGGGATACCCGGACTTTTGATCACCTCCGAAGCGTTGATGATCAGCCGTTCGGTGTGCCCCCCCGATTCATACAGCACATGATACTCGTCCAGCATATCACGATAAAAAGGTTTGATCTTTCCTGCATCAGAAATAAATACATCATATCCTTTCTGCCGGGCCAGTATAGCTGCTCCAGTTCCACTTTCGCCGGCACCAAGTACCACTATACGTTCTCTGTTTTCCATAGGGCTTCTCGCGTTTGAATTATCTGATCTTTAGGGTTACAATGGATATCACTGCCAACATGATACCCACAATCCAAAACCGGGTCACAATTTTAGGTTCGGGATATCCTTTTTTCTGATAGTGATGGTGGATAGGGGACATGAGGAATATCCTCCGCCCCTCTCCGTATTTTCGCTTAGTCTGTTTGAAATAGCTCACCTGCATGATCACCGACAGGCTCTCGAACAAATAGATCCCGCAAAATATGGGGATCAGCAACTCTTTCCGGATAATGACAGCAAACACTGCAATGATCCCTCCCAGTGCCAGGCTTCCCGTATCCCCCATAAATACCTGGGCCGGGAAGGAGTTGTACCAGAGGAATCCAATGGTGGCCCCCACAAAGGCTCCGGCAAAAATGACCAGCTCACCCGCGTAGGGAATATGCATGATATTCAGGTAATTGGAGTAGATAGCATTGCCCGATAGCCACGCCAGGATAGCAAGGGTGACTCCAATGATGGAAGCCGATCCCGTGGCAAGTCCATCCAGTCCGTCGGTAATATTTGCCCCGTTGGATACTGCTGTCACGATGAAGATCACCGCTACCACAAAAATGATCCAAACCAGGTGGTCCGTATACTTACCGGCAAACCACACCAGCCATCTGTAGTCAAACTCATTGTTCTTCACAAAAGGAATGGTGGTCAGCGGTTGCTTATGCTCCTCGACCACATAGAGGTTCCCCGCTTCATCCAACTGCATCTCCTGGCTGTTGTATTGCTCAAAGTTCTCCTCGGTAATGGTGATCCGTTCACGGATCTTCACATCTTCGCTCAGGTAGAGGGTCAAACCCACAATCAGTCCAAGGCCAATCTGTCCAATGATTTTGAATTTACCCCGTAATCCCTTCTTGTTTTTTCGGAATACTTTAATATAATCGTCAAGAAACCCAATGAGACCCAGCCAAAAGGTGGCTATCAGCATCAGAATGATATAGGTATTCGTGAGATCTGCGAATAGCAACACAGGTATGATGATGGATGCCAGAATGATGATTCCTCCCATGGTGGGTGTGCCCTGCTTCTGTTGCTGTCCGTCCAGTCCCAGATCACGTACCGTTTCACCGATCTGCTTGCGATGTAGGAAGTTGATGATCCGTTTGCCCACAATCAGGGAGATCACCAGGGATGTGATCACTGTAAAGGAAGCCCTGAAGGAGAGGTACTGGAACATTCCGGCTCCCGGGAAATCAAACTGCTCGAGGTATGCAAACAGGTGATATATCATGCGCTATCCTTTCAAATTCTTTTTCAATATTTCTAAATCATCGAAGGGCCTCTTTTTGCCCATCACCTCCTGGGTTTTCTCATGTCCTTTCCCTGCCACCAGTATGATATCCTTTTCCCCTGCCATTATGCAGGCAGTTCGTATGGCTTCCTCCCTGCTGACAATGCGCAATGTCCGGTCAAGGAGTCCTTGTGGGATCCCTTCCATCATATCATCAAGGATCAATTCGGGATCCTCGTTTCTGGGATTATCCGAAGTGAGGATCACCTTATGGCTCGCTCCCGCTGCAATGCGGGCCATCTGGGGCCTCTTGCCCCGGTCCCTGTCTCCTCCTGCTCCTACCACAGTGATGATCTCACCCCCTTTCACATTGACTTCATGAATGGTATCAAGCACGTTTTGCAACGCATCCGGTGTATGGGCATAGTCCACCACCCCTGTAGCTCCTTCACCCACCCGGTAGGTCTGGAATCTTCCTGCCACCGGGCTCAGCTGACTGATCCCCTTGATCACATCCTCCGGATGCTGTCCCAGTAAAACCGAAGCACCATAGACACACAATAGATTCTCGGCATTGAAACGACCGGGAAGTTTTATCCACACCTCTTCGTCATTGATGGTGAGCGCCGATCCTTCCAGGTGCATCTCATTGATCTTTCCTCTGAAATCGGCTATGGACCGAAGGCTGAAGGTATGAGGTTCAGCCTGGCAGTTCTGGAGCATCACTTTGCCGTTCTTATCATCCGAGTTCACCAGGGCAAAGGCTTCGGCCGGAAGCTGATCAAAAAACCGCTTCTTCACATTCAGGTACTCCTTGAAGTCCTTATGGTAATCGAGATGATCACGGGTAAGATTAGTGAAAACACCCCCGTTGAACTCAAGTCCCCCGATCCTCTCCTGGTCAATGGCATGGGATGAGACCTCCATGAAACAGTACTCACATCCTTCGTCCACCATCTCCCTCAGGTAAGCATTGATCTGCAACGGATCGGGTGTGGTATGTGTAGCAGGCCGGGGCACTGAACCCACAAGTACCTGGATGGTGGAAAGCAGACCCGATTTGAAATCCATGAAACTATGCAACTGATGCAACAGCGTGGCGATGGTGGTCTTGCCATTGGTCCCTGTAATTCCCACCAGGTGCAGCTCCCTGGAGGGATTTCCATAGAAGGTCGAAGCCATCAGGGCCAGTGCTTTCCGGGAATCGGAGACCTGAATCCACACTGCTTTTGGTGCGGGGGTCGGAGGTTCCTTCTCGCAAACGATGACATCAGCTCCCGCCTCAACCGCTCCTTCAATGAAGAGGTGACCATCGGCCTGGTGACCTCTGACGGCCACAAAAAGGGAACCCTCTTTCACCTCCCGGGAATCAAATACAATCCCGGGGATCTCCAGATCCTGCTTACCGGTCAATCCGATAATCTCCAGCTCTTGTATGATCTCGTTCAGCTTCAATTATCCTTCTTTTATGCTCATGTTCAATTTGACCACCATGCCTTCCCGAAACACACTTCCGGCCTGAACCGACTGCTCTCTCACGGTTCCCCTGCCTTTCACCACTACTTTCAATCCTCTGCTTTCCAGTAAATAGAGGGCATCCTTCAATCCCATATCCACCACATTGGGGACCAGTGCATCGCTGATGCGGCGGGACGATAGCTTCACTCCTTCTGGTGTACTTTTTGTGGATACCCACTGGGCAGGGTTCTCTTCCAGGTTCAACGGCAGCTTCAGATATTCGAAGGCAGATGCAAGGGCCTCCCCGCTTCCGCTTTTCGAGTAGGGGGCCTGAATCAGCTCCTCTGTCTCAGCTACTTGGGTATCATGCAGTTCAAATTCCCGCACATAGATCCGGTCCGTAATTTCCCTGAAGATGGGTCCCGCCACCAGATTGCCGTAATAGATACTTTTGGATGGAGCATTCACTACAACAATGCATGAATATTTGGGCTTGTCAGCTGGAAAATACCCCACAAAGGAGGCCTGGTAAAGGGACTTGGTATATCCCTCATTGCTGAGAGATACCTGTGCTGTTCCTGTTTTTCCGGCAATTTTATAGTGGCTGTTAGCCAAATTCCTGGCCGTGCCTTGCTCCACTACACCCTCCAGCATTTGCTTAATCTCTTCAAGGGTTTCCCTGGAACAGATATGGTTATTGAGCACCTTTGTTTCGAAGCGCCTTATGGTCTTCCCATGGAAGCGCATCTCCTCCACAAAAACCGGTCTCACCATTCTTCCCTGATTGGCAACTGCATTGTATAGTGCCAGGATCTGCAGAGGGGTCATCCTCACTTCATAGCCTATGGACATCCAGGGCAGTGTTAGTCCAGACCACAGTTCACTGTCGGTGTATTTGATTTCGGGCCTCCCCTCTCCTTTGATCTCTATACCCAGTGTCTGATTTAATCCCATCTGGTAAAGGCGATCC
>CAZURA010000117.1:0-17693 GCA_964622985.1 uncultured Bacteroides sp.
CCGATCTGGAGAGGTCAGATGATGCCTATCCCTGGTTGTTGACCCATTTTGTCGTGACCGGACTGATAGGTCTTGTATTTGCTGCTCTGACCGCCGCTATCGTCTCCTCACTGAGCTCCATGACCAACAGCTCTTCGACCATCTTCACCATGGATATTTACAAGACACTGATCAATAAAAATGCCTCTGAAAAGGTGCTGGTGCGGACCGGAAGGATCACTGCCCTTTCCGTGCTGGTTATTGCAGTGACCCTTGCTCCTCAGCTCAGGAACCTGGATCAGGCTTTCCAGTTCATCCAGGATTTTACCGGGTATGTGACTCCCGGTGTTGTGGCCATCTTCCTGGCCGGGCTGTTCTGGAAGCGTGCTACGGCCAATTCAGCACTGGCGGCAGCCATCCTCACCATTCCCCTTTCATTGGGATTTGACCTGATCTTTCCCGAGATGGCCTTCATAGACCGGGTGGGTATCTCTTTCCTGATCCTGTGTGGTGTTATTATTCTGATTACCTTGTGGGAGCGGAAAGGGATCAGTACTAAAGCCATCCCCTTGGAGAGGTCCTTATTCCATACCGGATCGGTGTTCAATGTTTTGTCAATTATTGTGATGGCTATACTGGCTGTTATTTATAGCATATTCTGGTAATTCTTAAAAAATGTCATAATGAAACCTTCTCATCTTTTACTTCTGGTTTGCATGATATCCCTGAGTATCTCAGCCAAAGAATACCATGTGGCAAAAACCGGTAACGATCAAAACCCGGGCTCAGAGATTGCCCCATTTCTGACCATACAGGCAGCGGCCAATGTGGCTCAGCCGGGTGATGTAATCACAGTGCATGAAGGAATATACCGGGAGAGGATCACTCCTCCAAGGGGGGGCGATTCCGACAGCAGGAGGATCACCTACCAGGCTGCGGAGGGAGAAAAGGTCGAAATAAAAGGTTCGGAGGTAATTAAGGATTGGAAGCAGGTTAAAGGTAATGTATGGAAAGTGACCCTGCTCAATTCATTTTTCGGTAATTATAATCCGTACAAGGATGCCATTACCGGGGACTGGTTCAATGACCACGGCAGGATACATCATACCGGAGAGGTGTACCTGAAGGGGAAATCGCTATGGGAGATGGATTCCCTTGAAAAGGTATTGAATCCGGTTGCGATAGCTGAAGCCTTCGATCCGGAGGGTTCCACCTTCACCTGGTATTGTGAGTCGGATCATGAGATCACCACGATCTACGCCAATTTCCAGGGAGCAGATCCCAACAGGGAGGTGGTGGAGATCAATGTTCGCCCCACCTGCTTCTACCCGGCTCAAACAGGGATCAATTACATCACCATCAGGGGATTCCGTTTCAGCCAGGCAGCTACCCAATGGGCTGCGCCTACGGCCGAGCAAATCGGTATGATTGGCACGTTCTGGAGCAAAGGATGGATCATTGAGTATAATGTGATCAGCGATTCCAAATGTTCAGGGATCACATTGGGAAAAGACAGAGAAACAGGACACAATGCTTGGAGTAAAGAGAGGACCAAAGGGGGTGCTACAGTGTACAATGAGGTGATACTGAAAGCGCTGAAAAGGGGATGGTCCAGGGAGAATATTGGTTCTCATATCGTGAGAAACAATACCATTTTCAATTGTGGTCAGACTGGCATGTGTGGCAGCATGGGTGCTGCCTTCAGCACGATTACGGGCAATCATATATACAATATCTGGAGGAAACGACAGTATTCGGGTGCCGAAATCGGTGCCATAAAGTTCCATGCCCCCATCGATGTAGTGATCAGTCATAATTGCCTTCATGATGCCAACAAAGGCATGTGGATGGACTGGATGACCCAGGGGACCCGGATCACCTCCAATGTATGTTACAACAACGATTTTGCAGACCTGTTCTCTGAAGTGAACCACGGACCCTACCTGGTTGATAATAACATATTTATGTCAGGGATTCAGAACTGGTCCCAGGGAGGGGCATATGTACATAATATAATTGCCGGGAAGACCGTGCTCAATCCGGTTCCCAACCGGTACACGCCGTACCATATTCCCCATACCACCGAACTGATGGGTGTGAGCAACATTCAGTGCGGGGACGACCGGATCTTCAATAACATCTATATGGCCGGGGATTACGAAATAACCACCTGGAACAACGCTTTTGCCGGATATGGACTTGAAGGGTACAATACGATAGAAAGAAAGCTGCCGATATATGTCGGGAACAATCTCTATTACAATGGAGCTGTACCCTACAGGGATGAAACCGGCTCAGTGGTGAGGGAGACCTCAGATCCCGGGATCGAGATCCAGGAAGAGGAAGATAGTATCTATCTCCAGATCACTTTTGACAACGCACTACAGCAGGTTGAATCTAAAACGGTTACTTCAGAATCGTTGGGAACACCGGTCATGGTCAGACATAGGTATGAAAATCGTGATGGTACCCCTTTTATTTTGGATAGGGATCTCTTTGGGAACAAGAGAGAACCTGAGAATCCCACCGTTGGGCCTTTTGAATCACCAGATAGCGGCATAACCAGGATTAAGGTGTGGCCGGTAAAATAAGGCTCATGAAATAAAGATGACTTATTCTCAAAGAGTAAAGAAATGATGAAACATACTGTGGTTCACTTGCTGGTATTGATGATGACATCCGGGGCCCTGGTAGGTGCTCAGGATGCGAACCTGGTCTCTCCTTTTCCGAACCTGCGAATCCTCCAGCCGAATATCCAATACCTTCGCAGCAACAGTGTTACGGAATGGCACACCACCCCTGAAGAATACCAGGAGAAATACAAGCTGTTCCTGGACACCAGGGTAAAGCCTGAAACCCATTAAAGATAGTGGTATGAGACTCTCAGGAAAGTACACAAAGATGGCACTGTTGCCATTTCTGTCATTGGGGATAGCATGGAATGCCGGGGGACAGGATCATCATCAGGCGATTCCTTTCAGGGTGGACAGGGATCACTATTTTACGAAGCACGATATTGTCTATAAAACCCCGGTTTACGAGGGATTTGAAGGGTTTCCAATGGGTAACGGGGATTTGGGTGGAATGATCTGGTCTACTCCCACCGGACTAAGAATTCAGATCAATAAATCGGATACCTACGACCGGCCCAACGAGGAATCCAGGATGGTGCTGCGATCCTGTGGGCAACTGGATATAGATTTTGGTGCACCCTGCTTTGACTGGCTGCACCTGAAAGATTTTGAAGGGAGGTTGTCGCTTTATGATGCGAAAGCCTCCTTTAGATCGGAAACCCCATTCATGTCTGCACGCATACACTCCATTGTGGCAGTGGAAGAGAATATCTGGATAATTGAATGTGAAAAAACAGAAGAGAGCAATCACCTGGACGGAACACGGGTACGAATTGGGTTGGAACGATGGGGAAGCCGCGCATTTCCGGGCTGGTACGGAAATTACAATACCGATCCGGAGACCGGAATGGGAAGGGCTGAAACGGGAGTTGACGGGAACGTGATATTTCTGAAGGAGAAATTTGACGGACTCGATTTTGCCATCGCTTGCAAACTGGTGGGACAGCAAAGCAGAGGAAAAACAATAAGCCGTCACCGGGCAGAACTTGAAACCGGAAGCTTTGCAACAGGTAAATTCTCGGTACTTGTGGCTGTGGCAACCTCTCGCGAAACAAAGGATCCGCTGCAAATGGCCAGGGCCATGGTGGAGAGGATCGGGGAGGAGAGGATTCCGGAAATGAGAACCGAACACAGCCAGTGGTGGAACACTTTCTGGAACAGATCTTTTATCCATCTGCCAGATGATTATATCGAGAATATCTACTATTTTAAAAGATACCTGCTGGCCTCCTCCTCCAGGGGCCAATATCCTGCACTCTTCAATGGGGCGCTGTTTACATGGAACCATGACATCAGGAATTGGGTCACTCCCCATCACTGGAACATGCAACAGATCTATTGGGGGATCCTTCCTTCAGGTGATTCCGATCTTCTTGAGCCCTATTTGAACAGCTATTTCAGATTGATGCCTCAGGCTGAAGAACACGCTTTGCTGCGAGGGGCAAGGAATTCTATCTTATGGAGCGAGGGCCATGATTACGAGGGGCGTATGTGCTTCTGGGATCGTGCCGACATGATCAATAACTTCACTCCCGCGTCCCAGATTGCAGGCTTTTTCTGGGATTATTACAGGTATACGGGCAATAAGGATTTCCTTGCTGCCAAAGGCTATCCTTTTATGAAAAAAGCGGCCGAATTTTTCCTGGAAACCCTCCAGTGGGATGATACACTGGATAAATACTTCATCGATCCTTCCCAACCTTATGAAAGTCCCAGGGCAAATGACCTGCGAAACCCGATCACGGACCGTAATATGATCGCCTCCCTTTTCAGACATTGTATAGCTGCCTCAAAAATCCTCCAGACGGACATTCCAAAACAAAAAGAGTGGCAACATGTGATCGATCATCTGTGGGACCCTCCCATGCGTAATATTCCGGGGGTGGGTGAAATTTTTGAGCTGGCGTTTAATACGGATGGTTCGGTTTATCCGGGGGAAAAGGAAACGGGCGACTGGATCTATCATTTCAGTGGTGTCACCTCCATCGTCTTTCCGGCAGGACTGGTGGGAATTGACCAGAAGGGCAGCCGCTATTTCAATGCCGCTGCCAGGTTAATAGGGTTGCATCCTGATCACAGGAACGCCATTACTCCTGATCCTATTGTCGCTGCCAGGCTCGGCATGGCGGAGGAATCGTTGAGGATGATCACCAACAGCATCAGGTGATTGCAGCATTTTCCCCAGGGACTGTTTTACAATATTGATCACTGGCACATACATTCCCTCTATGCAGATTCCCTCCAGCATCCGGAATTTTCGGCCCAACGCGATTATATCTACGATTCGAGGAGCAGTTATTCGAAATCCCATAGCTCCGGTCTGCCTACACGGCCTTTTATTCAATGCGGACTTGAACCCCTTGGGTCCCTGGGGGCAGCTGTGAATGAAATGCTGCTTCAGAGCCATGAAGGAAAGATCAGGGTCTTCCCGGCTACCCCGCAAGTGTGGCCGGCGGCTTTCACACTGCATGCTGAGGGTTCGTTCATAGTTTCGTCCATAAGGCAGGAGGATGGTAGAATCCCAGCGGTGGGTATTAAGAGCCTGGCCGGGAATGAATGCAAACTGGTCAATCCCTGGCCGGGAAGGAAACCTGCCGTTTGGGAGATTTCAGGAACCAGGAAGCCCATTCCAACTAAGGAAACGGATGATGGGGTGGTTGTTTTCAACACCATGAAGAACGGACTTTACCTGGTGGGAGATGCAGATTTTGAGGGGACCTTAAGGGAAAAACCGCTGTTTTCAGGAGAAAGGAACATGGAGCCTAAACATTTCCGGGAAGCCATACTGGGTAAAGAGAGGGATTTTTAATTGGGAAGAACAATCAGTAATACATCACTTTTAAAATTATATTCAGGATCTTTACCGAAGATCATTCGTTGCGACTTCAACACATTTCTCATGAACCTAAGAAAAAACCTCCTCCCACTAATTACCCTGTCCCTCGCTCTCTCAATTGCCAGCTCCTGTACAACCCCGAAACAGGAAGTCCGGGAGAGACTCAATATTGTCTTTATTATGACGGATGACCATGCCGTACAGGCATTGAGCTGTTATGACGGACGGTATAACAGGACCCCGAATCTGGACCGGATTGCCGGGGAAGGGATCCTGTTTGCCCGCAGTTTTGTCTCCAATTCCATCTGTGCACCCAGCCGGGCCGTAATGCTCACGGGAAAACACAGCCACCTGAACGGTCAGGTCAATAATATGCGGACTTTCGACGGAGCTCAGCAAACCTTCCCCAAACTGCTGCAGGAAGCAGGTTACCAGACGGCACTTATCGGAAAGTGGCACCTGAGAAGCGATCCTACAGGATTTGATTACTGGAACATCCTTCCCGGCCAGGGTCAGTATTACAATCCCGATTTCATCGAGATGGGTGAGCAATCCAGGAAAGAGGGATATGCAACCACACTGACCACTGATTTTGCCCTGGAATGGCTCAATGTAAGGGATGTCGAAAAACCCTTCTGTCTGCTGGTCCATCACAAAGCTCCGCACCGCACCTGGATGCCTGATACCACACACCTGGATATGTTTGAGGATGAGGATTTCCCGTTACCGGACACCTATTTCGATAATTACGAGGGAAGGCAGGCGGCTGCCGAACAGAAAATGAGCATTATTGAAGATATGGATGTGGTGTATGATCTGAAGATGCTCGATAAGGAGGAAGAGATCCAGACCATGTACAGAAAATATTTTGAAGGCCAGGTGGGAAGAATGAATCCGAAGCAGAGGGAAGTATGGGATGCCGAGTATGTACCAAGAATCGAAACCTTCAAGAAGGCGGAACTGGAGGGGAAAGAGCTGGCCGAGTGGAAATACCGGCGGTATATGACCGACTACCTGAGGACCATTGCCTCTGTGGATGACAATGTGGGCAGGCTGATGGACTATCTGGAAGAGAGTGACCTGTTGGAGAATACGGTGATCATCTATACTTCGGACCAGGGATTTTACCTGGGTGAACACGGATGGTTTGACAAGCGCTTTATGTATGAAGAATCCTTCCGCACACCCCTGATGATACGACTTCCAGGGGAAGACGGGGTTACGGGAAAGCTCAGTCAGCTGGTACAGAACATTGACTTGGCACCCACCATGCTGGACCTGGCAGGTGTTGAGGTCCCGGAGGATATGCAGGGAGTTTCACTGGTCCCTCTGATGATGAGTGATCCTCCGTCTGACTGGCGGAAAGCCCTTTATTACCATTATTATGAATACCCCAATGAGCACATGGTGAAACGACACTACGGGATTCGTACCGGCAGATATAAACTGATCCATTTCTATTACGATATTGATACGTGGGAGTTCTTTGACCTGGAGAAAGACCCACAGGAGATGCGCAACCTGATAGGGGATCCGGATTATGAAGCGGTTATCGACTCAGTGAAACAGGAATTATACGGACTGAAGGAGTATTACCGGGATACCATACCCGACGATTACTTTCTGAAAGAGCCTCAACAATAAACCTACAAACAGTAATACCATGAAACGAACACTCATTCTTATTACCAGTCTGATAATTTATTCTGGCTGCTCACAGATCCCCGAACCGGATCCCATCGTACCTCTTCCCTCGGAAAGCCAGCTGGAGTGGCATGAAATGGAATTCTACATGTTCGTGCATTTCAACATGAATACCTTTACCAACATGGAATGGGGTTTTGGGGATGAATCGCCGGAACAATTCGATCCCACGCAGCTGGATTGCAGGCAGTGGGCCCGTGTAGCCAGTGAGGCCGGTATGAAAGGGATTATCCTGACCGCCAAACATCATGACGGATTTTGCCTCTGGCCCTCCCGGTACACAGAACATTCCGTGAAGAATTCACCCTGGAAGAACGGTGAGGGTGACGTGGTCCGTGAGCTGACCGATGCCTGCCGGGAATTCGGTCTGAAAATGGGCCTTTACCTCTCCCCGTGGGACCGGAACCATGCGGATTACGGTACCGATGAGTACATTACCTATTACAGGAACCAGGTAGAAGAACTGCTGACCCAATACGGAGAGGTGTTTGAGTTCTGGATCGACGGAGCCAACGGGGGAACAGGCTATTATGGCGGAGCCAATGAGGACCGGCGGGTGGACCGGAAAACCTACTACGACTGGCCGGTTACCTTTGAACTGGTTAAAAAGCTTCAACCAGAAATCATGATATTCAGTGATGCAGGACCAGATATCAGATGGGTCGGAAATGAGGCGGGCTGGGCCGGGGAGACCAACTGGAGCCCACTCAGGAGAGATGAATTCTGGCCGGGATCGCCCCACTACAAACACCTGACCTCCGGACATGAGGATGGGACCCACTGGGTGCCCACCGAGATCGATGTATCGATCCGCCCGGGATGGTATTATCATCCCTATGAAGATCACAAGGTTCACTCTTTGCCCCACCTTCTCGATATATATTATCATTCCGTGGGCAGGAACGGGAACCTGCTTCTGAATTTCCCTGTGGATGCGAGGGGTCTCATCCACGAGAATGATGTGGAACAGGTAATGAAGCTTTCCGCGACGCTGGGAAAAGACTTCGCGAACAACCTCGTGTCGGAGAAAAAAGCCCACGCTACAAATACCAGGGGAAACCACAGGAGGTTTGCTCCACGCAATGTCCTGGATGACGGGAAGGATACCTACTGGTCTACCGATGATAGCATTACCGAAGCCTCGCTCACTATCGATCCCGGTGAAGAGGTGGTTTTTAACCGTTTGCTTCTACAGGAGTATATCCGGCTGGGACAAAGAGTAAAGGAATTCACAGTGGAAGCCCTGGTCAGGGAGGAGTGGAAAGAGATTGCTTCGGAAACCACCATCGGGTACAAGCGGATTCTCAGGCTGCCCACCACCACGGCTTCGAAGATCAGGCTGAACATCAAAGACGCAAAAGCATCTCCCATGATTTCCAGCCTGGAAGTGTTCCTTGCACCCAAAGTATTGACCGAACCTGTCATTTCCAGGGATAAGCAGGGTATAGTATCCATAGGGGCTGCCGATCCGGAGGCAAAGATCTATTATACCGTCGACGGGTCTGCTCCTGATCACTCTTCCACTCCCTATACCACACCCTTTTCCGTGCCGGGTAAGAGGGTAATAAAAGCTGTGGCTGTGGATGATCAAACCGGACAGAAAAGCCCATTAGGAGCTATCAATTTTGATGTGGCTAAGAACCTTTGGTCAGTGTTGTCACCCCTCAACGATCCGGCCAAAAGTTCCAGGGCCATCGATGACGATCCATCCACCACATGGATCTTTAATGTGGAGGAGTTCCCGGCTGAGACCGTGATCGACCTGGGAGAATCTCATCTGGTGTCAGGGATAACCTACCTCCCTGACCAGGGCCGCTGGGTAGCAGGCATCATAGAAGAAGGGGCAGTTTATTTAAGTGAGAACGGCAAGGAGTGGGGTGATCCGGTAGTAGCCGGGGAATTGCCCAATATGCTGAACAGCCCGGTATTACAGCGGATCACCTTCCCTGAGAAATGGGGAAGGTACCTGAAAATTCAGGTGCTGAGAACGGTGAATGATGAGAAACGGGTCGGAATAGCTGAGATTGGAGTGTTAACCAGGTAATTGATTAATCACCGACCTGACTTCCCCACCAGTGGTTCCCCGGATCGTACTCTTCCGACAGGAAATCCAGGCGTTGTTGCTCCAGCTTTGGCCAGCGAACGGAGGTGACTTTTTCCAGGTACAGCCGTTCCAGTTCAGGATCATATTCAGGGTCCTTAATGGGGTACCTGGCGCCTGTCTCCTCCAGGATGGCAAAGAGTTTTCCCTTTAATTCTTTCACCAGGACCTGATTGTCGCCGGCCACATCCGTGTGCTCACCGGGATCCTCTGAAAGGTTGTAAAGTTCCTGGCGACCATCTTCGTAATAGTGGATCAGCTTCCACTCCTTTTCGCGGATGATAGAAGAGGGTTCACCACCCTGGTTCCCGTAGTGGGGATAATGCCAGATCAGCGGCCTTTCTGAAATCTCCTTTCCGTGGAGCAAAGGTACCAGGCTTACTCCGTCCAGGTGCTCATCTAGCCTCAGATCTGCTCCTATCAGTTCCAGCAGGGTAGGGTAGAAATCGGTTCCGGTTGCCGGTGTGGGACATTTCCGACCACCTTCCATCCCTGGGACTTTAATGAAATAGGGTTCTCGTATACCCCCTTCAAATTGGTAACCTTTGCCAGCCTTCAGCGGGAGGTTGGAGGTAGCAAAAGCATCCCCGGCAGCCACACCTCCGTTATCGGAAGTGAATATCACAATGGTATTCTCCTCCAGATCCAGTTCTTCGAGGGTATTCAGCACCACTCCCACCGCATCGTCCATGGCTTCCACCAATCCTGCATACACCGGGTTGTCCTGGACCTGCCTGATGGGAAGAAAGTGCCCCATCTCAAACCCCGATTCTGCAATACCGGTATCTTCCGCCTTTTGCCGGTATCTGGCCCACTTCTCCCGGGTAGTCTGAATGGGTCCATGTACCGCATAGAAAGATAGGTAGACAAAGAAAGCAGTATCCTGGTGATCCCTTATGAACTCTGCAGTTTCCTTCGCCAGCCGTATGGAGAGATTTTCTCCATCAGGGCCGCTTACCAGGTTGGGATTTTCCCAGGGAGCAAAATAGCCTCCCCAGGGACTTCCTACATCCCAACCCCCTCTATTGATATCGAATCCATGATCGGTGGGCCAGGATCCTTCTGAACCCAGGTGCCATTTTCCTGCAAAAAACGTCTTATAACCTGCCTCTTTCATGGCTTCCGGAAGGGTTACATATTCATGGGGCAGGTGCCGCACGTATTCGGGCGGCAGAAGTTGATTATGCCTTCCTAATGTGCGCCACGCCTCCCCGGTCCTGGCACCGATCCAGTCCGTGATCCCATGCCTTGACGGAAATCTGCCTGACATGATGCTGGCCCGGGAGGGACTGCACACCTGGCATGCGGCATACCCCTGGGTGAATTCCATGCCTTCTGCTGCGATCCTGTCAATATTCGGGGTTTCATAATAGGTGCTGCCGGTG
Organism: uncultured Bacteroides sp.; assembly: GCA_964622985.1. Taxonomy (GTDB): domain Bacteria; phylum Bacteroidota; class Bacteroidia; order Bacteroidales. The sequence goes on from CAZURA010000117.1 coordinate 10,639, forward strand.
CAGCTCAGATCATGGTATCCCAGGTCATCTGCCAGTATGAAGACAACGTTAGGTTTTTGGATCTCCTTCTTTGTGGTTTTGCAACCGGCAGCTGCCATCATCAAAATGAGCAGGAGGGCCAGGTTCCATATGTTGTTTTTGTTCATCCGTTTATCATGTTTGAAGTTCAGATAAAAAGAGGTTACTCGATCACGTACCAGTTGTACCAGTTGGGTTTAACTTCCACCTCCATTTCAATCTCGTATTCACGATTCAAAGGGTAAGAGACGGATGGATTGTCCTGCTCTCTGATTTTTGCTGTTTCTGTCAAACCGGTGTAGTACAAGGGAATGGTAATTTTTTTCCGTATGACATGGTCTGTGGGATTGAATACCAGTAAGAATCCTTTTTCATTTAATTCAGGATTCACATGCATCATGTAATCGATGTCGCGGCCATCGGCACGGCGAAGGTGGATGATGTCGCTTTCCAGAATGTTACGGTATTTTTTGTACCAGCTGACCACCCGTTTCACCATCGCTTTGGTCTCTTCGGTGTCGTATAATCGAGGTCCGCGCAGAGCTGACTGAATGCCCATCCCTATATTGCTCACCAGCATCATTTCGTAATGGTCGAGGTGCTTGTGCAAGGGCTCGATGGTGGCAGCAGCTCCACCTCCATGATACTGTGCCAGCGGAATAAAGCTCCACCGCATGGAGGGTGTGCTTTCCCAGGTACCGTCAAAGATATTCTGACGGGTGTGGATCAGCTGGTGCCGGCGGGGGAGTGACCAGTTGTTTTCCCGGTAACCCACCCCGTTCTGGTTGGATCCTGATAGATAATAGTAATCGGGAACGCGTAAATAGATACCCTGGCCTTTGCACCATTTGTAAAAATCGGTGATCTTCTTCCATTGTCTGTATTGCGAATCGCCCAGTCCCTCATGTCCCGGATGTGAAGTGGATGCACACACATCACCCGGATAGTTCCCGTCGTGGGTGAAGGTCATAAATCCGGTTTCTGAAAACATGCGGTACATTTTCCTGAAATATTCCTGCCCCCATTCACTTTCCAGACAGGGTGAGTTGCCGAAGGTGGCAAATCCGCCCGGTTTTCCCGTGGCGGGATTCACCACATCGTCTTTATCGCTGATCCTGCGCGAAGCCAACAGTGAGTAGGTGCCGATCTTTATTCCCTTGCTGTCGGCATATTCCGCATATTTCTTCATGTTGGCGTAATTCTTTTCGCTCTCATCTTCTGCATTGAAACCACTGCCGAAAGAGAAGTTGACCATTTCGTAACCCACCTCGGCGGCCTGGTCAATACCATTCGTGTAGTCCTCCCATTTGGATCGGGTGATGTGAAACATCATGGGATTTTCGGTGATCCAGGGAGCAATGGTGCGGTACATTTTTCGCTGTGCCAGTCCGTTTCTTTCCTTGTCGTAGGAATCGTATGGAATCATGAAAGTCCGGATGGATTTAAAGGATTCGCCTGGCTTAACATGAATATGATAACCTTGATCCGGGTACACCCGCATGGTGTTGAGGATGTCCTGTATCCAGGAGATCTGTGTGACATAGTCCTGGTCTGTTCCCCAATGTACGGTTTGACTGCTGGCCACTTTGGCTGCCATGGCCGAAAAGGCATAGTCGGTTTCAAAATGAATGTTGGGTTTGACCTTCAGATCGTCACGTCCCCGGTACCCGCCGTAAGGGTTGTGGTCGGCAATTCCCAGGTATTCAGAGATGATCTGATCCACTTTTACCGGTTTGTCAGAGTGGTTTTTAACCGTTACCCATTTCGACATCACCGGTACGCCATCGTACATCTCATAATTCACAGTAATCACCAATTCTTGCAGGTCATGAAGTTTCGAACTGATCTTTTCGATCTCCTTTTTATCCGGTTTTCCATAGGCAGAGAAGGAGTGGAACTTCATTCGAACCAGTTCCCCGGGATAATCATGATCCTTCCCTTCAGCATCTCTTCCCAGTTTACCGATCCGGACCGAAACCGGATCAGGAACCTCGTTCCCGAAATCGATAGTTTCATAGGTTTTCCATTGTCCCTCTTTGGGTCTGGCCTCGCAGTAGACGTGGCTCCCCTCAATGCGAAGGCGCAAGAACCAGGTTCCGCTGAAATCCACGTTCTCTTTTCCGCCTGCCCGGGTATTTTCCCGTTCCCCGTCAAAAACCGTAAAGCGCCAGGCACCGTTGTTCTTTGAGCCCGATTCGTTTCCCGGGCGCATATTGAATTTTATGGTGCGTTCATTCCAGAATAGCGCGATGCCCGGGCCCCAGAAACCACTCACGTCGGTACCGGCATCCAGAGATGTTTCCACCAGACCAGTTCCGGCAGGGAGCTGGTATTCTGCGTAAACGGCTGTGTTGTTAGGGGTATAGATCTCACCCGGCTTTCCTTCATTGATGAACGAACTTCTTTCATGGGTGGGACTGGTACGGATCTTCCATACCTCTGACAGGGTGGTGAACTCGTCATGGTATATCTCCCTGCGTCCTGCTTTGCTTGACTGTGCCAGTGAGATCAGCTCTTCGTCAGCAACCTGAGCGAGAGTATAATCCATTTGAACGCTGACTCCTTTGGGAGGCCACTCTGCACCGGGAGCATGGTGGCGCACCTGGTTCCAGTCAAAACGCTTTTCCGGTATACCGATTTTGTATCCTGTGAACTGGAAGGATAAGGGATCGGTCTTCAATCCCTCCAGCCAGTCAGGGTACAAAAAGGCCAGGTTGGGTTGCCCGTTCAATCCTCCCACGTTTACATTAAATCCGTTAACGGTCAGAACCGCTTCGGGTTTCACGGCACGAACATGCTCTTCCTGTTTGCTCAGTACTTTCAGACTGGTGGTGGCGGCATTGGGAACAAGCCTGAATGAACGGGAGATGATCCCGTTGGAAATGATGAGTTCATTGTTCTCTTTATTTCTGAAAACCCGGGCTGTTTCAACAGGTTTTTTGATGAGCCAGTCGTTGTCCACTCCTTCGGCATAGGAGCCACTGATGACAGGCAGTTTTTGTAATTCATCTAAATAGTCTTGGGCAAAGAGGGGAGGTGTGCAACAAGCGCACAGAACAATGAGTGCGGAAATACAGAATTTCATGATAAGTAACTTATTTTTCGATTTTTATGACATAGGCATTGTTCGAGATATTCCAGTTTGGGTCGTAACCGGGCATTTCGATTTCGAGATCTCTCCCTTTTTCTTTCCAGTGTAAAACCACATCGGCTCCCAATAATGAGATTGTTGATCCAGGCCCTGGATGAATATCTTTTACGATCAGATTCCCCTCCGGCCAGATGGGTGAAATGGCAAAAACAGCTTCATCGTTCTGGGTGAAAAACAACTCCTTTCTTGCATTTCCCTCAGGCGGATGTACGGTTTGAACTGTAATATAATCTGCAGTGGTGTAGGAATCTCCCGGCTTCTTAAATTGAAAATTTTTTGAACCTGATGACCATTGACAGCTCCGTTCCCATTGGCGTGTGTTGTAGATGGCTTCGCCATTTATGCTAAGCCATTCTCCAATTTCCATTAGCCGTTGCTGCTGGATTACAGGAATTTTACCATCGGCTCTCGGACCCACATTCAAACAGAGGTTCCCCCCCTGGCTGACGATATCGCATAGCATTAAGACCAGTTGCTGTGCAGTGGCATAATCCGCCAGATCTTCATCACGGTTATAGCCAAATGAGGTTCCGATTCCACGGATCTCTTCATAAGGTTTTGTTCCCTCAACTCCTTCAGCTTCATATTCGGTAGTGTAATATCCCCCATGGGTGTGACGGCACCCTTTGAACCAGCGGTCGTTGATCAACACATAATCCTTGCATGGCGATTCGTTGTAAAGCCACTGGATCAGTTCAGCACTTTGCCAGTATTCATCCGGTTGATCCCACTCACCATCCGCATAAATAATATCGGGTTTGAACCGGTTCACCAGATCTTTGAACTGCGGGTGGTAGTGCTCTTTTACATACTTTGGATTGTCCTTACCTAAAGGATAGTACCACGGATGATACCATTCATAGAGACTGTAGTAGAGTCCGGCTTTTAAACCGGCATCATGCATGGCCTCCATAAAGGGAGCTAATAAGTCGCGCTTGGCGCCCACCTCCCCGGCATTCCATTTGAAATGGCGGGCATCCTGGGCTTCTTTGTTTGGCCATAGGGTGAACCCGTCGTGGTGTTTGGAGGTAAGGATTACATATTTTGCACCCGATTTTTTAAAAAGGTCAGCCCATTCCCCGGGCTGGTAGAGTTCGGCCTTGAACATTCTCCCGAAATCGTAATAGCTCGACTCGTCACCGAACAGGCTTTTCTGCAGATTTGGAATGGCATCTTTGTCCGGTCGATTATTCCCGAAAATGGAGTGAGTGTACCACCAGTACTGGTACCACTCGGTGTATGTTCCGGCAGGTGACCAGGCTGGAACCGAGTAGGGTCCCCAGTGGATAAAAATGCCAAACTTGGAATTGGTGAACCATTCGGGAGTGGGCCTGCTATCCAGTGATTCCCAGTTGGCTTCGTATTCCTGAGCCATGGCATGCAGGAACAAAGTGGCACAAGGGATCAGGAAGAGAAGTTTTTTCATTTCTGGTTGGATTGTATGATTATTTCTGAAATCTGTATACTTTTTCATTCATCGCTTCCACACGCGCATCAACTGGTTGAATATCCGGAAGATGACTTGCCGGGCTGTCCAGGTAAAAATAGGCTGTGGCCGAAACATCATCGCTTCGATAGAAGTTTGTGGATACTCCGTCCGGAAAATCCTCATCCTCCAGTTTTGGTGGATTCTCCATGTCGAGATACCGTTTACTCGCCTCCATTCCATCCTTAGCCACATAGGACCAAACCACATCAAATTCAGCTCCTTTTGCCCGCATTTCACGTAATTTTTCGCGTTGCGAATTACCGATCTGCTGAATGGTCACTTTACAATTCTTGTGGAAGTATACAGGGTCCAGGGTGTGGTACCTGTAAAACGTATAAATGTCGTTTACTTTATCCGAAACCAGCGAGCCCTGAATCCGGTTGGCATATTCACCCTGTCCCCACCCGGTACCAATATAGTCCTCCGTACCGGTTCCCACCAGGGTAGGGAAGCCGGTATCACCATCCAGGTACACCTTTACCTCACCCTCACCAAACCAGGTGCCCTGGAAGCTTGAATCACCAATCACCCCGATGTTTGTTCCCAGGTATCGTCCGTGTCCCTCGACTTGTGGCAGTATTTCAAAATCTGTACCCTTTTTGGTGGCTATCTCACGGTGCCAGTAGCCATGGAAATAAAGTACATCGTTGGCGTGTTTGGGTACCTGTACAAAATCGATTTTGTAGTAGAACATGATGATATCGTCCGATTCATTCACCACCTCAATCCTTGCCGCGGTACGATAAGGCATGGGAATAAAACAGTTGTGTGAACGACCCTCGGGGGAAGCGAAAAGCTCACATTCAAAGGGACGCATTAGTCCAAGTCCTATGCCAAAAAAATCGGTAAACGGCACTGAAACTGCCGGTTTTTCAGCACCATCCCAAAACATTTCAAGTGTTACTTTTCTGCGGTTTTCCGCTTTCCAGAGCAGAGAATTGGCCGACCATATTTTAGTGATCATCCCTGCTCCTTTTTGATCGAAGATTACTTTTCTTTCACCCGGAGCAATTAAAACATAAGCGTCACCTTTCGCTCCCTGGTTGGACATACCTCCTTTTCCTTTCTCAGCGTTCACATTTTCGGCACTTGCCCAACGGGAATGCACATCTTCAGGTGCTGCCCGGTATAATTGACTGATGTGGTCTGGATTAAATTCTTTCTGACCGGTTGAACAAGAAAACAGAACCAGAAGAATTAACGGATAGGATAGAGATGATTTCTTCATTAGCTTGCCTTTTAGGTTAATTGTGAGTAAAATAACAATTATTTACGTTTGAACGCACCAAACCAGCTAAGCATATGACTTTTTTACGATCGGGCCTTACTTATTCCGTACTATTTGGTCATTCTCAATAGCATAGGTGGCGTGTCTTGTATTACTGTATATCCACTGTGATGCTTTCTGCAGGTAAAATGCTACATTTGGGTGAAAACCACCAGAAGTCATAAAACTGTAACCACCTAGCACCTGATCCCATGAATCCCAAAGAGAGAATTCTGAATATCCTGGAGAGAAAACAGGTAGACCGGATGCCTGTAGATGTATGGCATACACCCGAAATAGAAAACATGTTGAAAGAACATGTGGGAGCAGCAGATGATTTTGAAATGTGGGAAAAGCTGGGACTGGATAAAATCGTATGGGTATTTATGGACTATCTCACTGACAAAGGAGATAGTGCCGGATCGCAGGTGGGTGCAAAAACAAAAGGGGAGAGAACCATGTGGGGTGTTCCACTGAAAGAGGTAAAAGCAGGCATGGCAAGCTACCACGAGTTTATTGAGCCTCCTATGGCCGGATATGAAACCCCGGCAGATGTGGAGAAATATCCCTTCTGGCCCGAACACGACAAATTCGATTATGAGGCTGCCATTACCCTTGCCAAAAGGGCTTCCAAAGATTTTGCTGTCATAGGACCCTGGGTTTCCTTCTTCGAGATCTACAGTCAGTTGCGGGGTATTGAACAATCACTGCTCGATCTGCTCATGTACCCCGACCTGGTACAGGCTACTCTGGACCGGATTGAGGATATCCAGACCGAGATGATGAAGAGGTTCTTCGATGAAGCTTCCTCATACCTGGATATGGTATTTATCAGTGATGATATCGGTATGCAGGAAAACCTGCTGATGGCGCCCGAATCGTGGGAGTACTTTCTGAAACCCAGAATGGAGCGGTGGTGTGATCTGATCCACTCCTACGATCTTAAGGTATTTTACCACACCGATGGAGCTTCCGAACCCCTCATCGCACCCCTGATCGAGTGCGGCATCGATATACTGAATCCCATTCAGCATGACTGCCCGGGCATGGAGACCGATGTACTGATATATAAGTATGGGGATATGATATTATTCCATGGTGGAATAGAAAACCTGAATATACTGCCTTTC
>CAZURA010000118.1:0-17649 GCA_964622985.1 uncultured Bacteroides sp.
AATATTTTTCCAGTTCACTCACTTTTAACTTTCCCACTTGATAACTGACTTAGTCTCTACCTGCAAACCTGGCAAGCAATCTCAAAAACTCAATATATAGCCAGATCAATGTAACCATTAATCCAAATGCGCCATACCACTCCATATACTTGGGAGCCGCCATCTGTGAACCTTTTTCGATGAAATCAAAATCCATGATCAGGTTCAGTGCCGCAATGACAATGATCACCAGGTTGATCAGGATCCCAAGGGGTCCGGCTGAATGCATAAATCCCATGGGCATGCCGAAAAGGCTCATGATCCAGCTGATCAGGTAGGCAAAGAAAACAGCTCCGGTTGCCATCATGACCCCACGCCGGAATCTGGGTGTTGCCCTGATTCGTCCCGATCTGTATAGGAACAGCATGGTAAACAGGGTTCCAATGGTCAACAATACGGCCTGAAATGCGATGCCTGGGTAGGCAGTATTGATGATAGCACTGATGGCACCCAAAAATAGCCCTTCAAGGATCGCATAGACAGGGGCTGTGACGGGGGATGATTTTGGTCTGAATATGGTAATCAGGGCCATGATGAATCCTCCTATAGCCCCAACCATTGCCAGCGTACCTGCATTCCCCGGATTAATCCCTGTGACCATTTTCCAGGTGTAGGCAGCCGCGGCAATCACCAGCAGCAGCAGCAATCCGATCTTATTTATGGTTCCATTCACCGTCATTACACCCGTAGTGCCGGGAAGGGCTCCTGCCTTTTCAAATATCTTTCCTGACATGACAGGATTGGTAGTCCTCATCGCTCTCATTTCCTTCAATTTTGTGGTAAATATATATTTTTTGTACCTATTGTCTCGTTCAAATCATATGCCATCTGCTATGGGAGATAGTAAAGGCTGACAGAATTGCAGGATAATTTTTACTTTTGATCATGTTTCGGGCCATACGTAATATCTGGGAGAATGATTTTTTTAAAAATGTGGCTACTCTCATCACCGGAACCACTTTCGCTCAGGCATTTTCTGTTCTGATCTACATCCTGCTCAGTCGTATCTACACCGATGAGGATTTTGGAGTTTTCGGGCTCTACATGAACATCCTCAATATCACTATCATCTTCTCGACAGCCAAATACGAACTGGCCATCCTGTTACCAAAGAGCGATCGGGATTCGGTGAACCTGCTCGGATTGTCGGGTCTCATCAGTGTGGGATTGAGCCTTATTCTGGTACTCCTTGTGATTCCTTTCAATGATCTGCTATGTAAGTGGCTGGGCAGTGATGAAATCTCCATATGGCTTTACTATATTCCTCTCTCCACCTTGCTGGTTGGATTGTTTACATCATTTCGCAACTACTCCAACCGGGAAAAGCGCTATAAGTTGATAGCAGGAGCCAATATCGGTCAAAGTCTTAGCAATTCTGTGTTAAAGTTGGGTCTGGGTTTGGTGATAGTGGGAGCGGCCGGTTTGATTTTCGGGGTAGTATTTGGTCAGCTGGCTGGCTTTCTGGTGTTTTTTGCAGTGCACCTCCGAAGAAACCGTGAAAAGGCGGGGTGGCTAAAACTCTCTGAAATGAAAAGGTTGGGAAAGCAATATAACCTCTTTCCCAAATACAACATGTGGCAGGGTTTGATCAACAATTTTTCGGGAGCACTGCCTGTCTTTATTTTTAGCTCTTTCTTTTCTACTGCCATTGCAGGACTGTATACATTTGGCTATATGGTCATCTACCGTCCGGTTAGCTTGATAGCCAATGCTTTTTACCAGGTTATGTTCCAGAGATTCGTGGAAAAACAGCACCTGGAAGCTTCCATTCTGCCTGAGGTGATGCTATTCCTTAAACGCACCACTCAACTATTGGTGATCCCCTTTGTTTTGGTGGGAATCTTCGCCCCTGAGATCTTCGGTTTTCTTTTTGGAGCAGACTGGATTGAAGCGGGGCGTTATACACAGATTATACTTCCGTGGATTTTTATGGTAAGCCTGGCCATGCCACTCTCTTTTATCCCTGACCTTTATAAGAAGCAAAGGATAGCCATGATTATCGACGGGGTAAAGCTGTTCGCCCGGTTGGGAGGACTGCTGGTGGGGGTGATGTGGGAAAATGTATATCTTGGGCTTGGATTATACAGTGGATTGAGTACTCTGGCGATCGGCTATAGCCTGATCTGGTATATTCGCCTGGTTAAGAGGCACACTCCGGGTGATCGCTCCGAACCTGTTATGATAGATTCACATGGGTAAGATTGGAAAAGCATTAAAGGCCTTAGGGTGGATTCTCCGTAAACCGGTCCTTCTGAACCGGGTGCTCTCAGATGAAGATACATGGTGCTCCTATGTAACCAATAACTATCAGTTACCTAAGGGGCTTCCTGTTATACGAATGGACCAGGTGATACAAACCGATCAGCTGTCCTTGGGCCCCATGACTTTTCTGGACGGGGGATCCCTGCCTACTGATATGATGTTACTAGCAGGACTGGCTGAGTCGATCGGCGATTGCCGCTACTTTGAGATCGGTACCTGGAGAGGGGAGAGTGTATCGACAATAGCTTCCAGGGCGAAAAGCTGCCATACCCTCTGTCTTACCGATGAAGAGATGAGAGCTATGGGAATGCATGAAAAGACCATTTTGTCGCATCGGCTCTTCTCTAAGGAAATCCCTGAGGTGATCCAGTTGAGAGGCGATTCAAGAACCTTTGATTTTAGATCACTAAACCAAAAGTTTGACCTGGTATTTATCGACGGGGATCATCACTACGATTTTATAAAGAGCGACACCCGGAATGTATTCGAACACCTGGTTCATGAGGAGACCGTGGTAGTATGGCACGATTACGGATTCCATCCCGACCAGGTACGGTTTGAAGTGATGGCGTCTATCCTGGATGGCATTGGCCCTGAAAAGGCCTCCAAGGTTTACCACGTGGCACATACCAAATGTGCTATTTTCACAGGGAAGAGTTATCCCTCTTCCCCTGCCGAATTTCGAACAGTTCCGGAAGAATACTACTCGTTTGAACTGATCAGGAAAATGATGACCTCCACATGAACGCTCAACGTCGCATACTGATCATTCCCTCCTGGTACCCACCCGACGGAGGCTATTTCTTCAAAGAGCACAGCGAGGCTATACAGAGAATGGGCTGGCAGGCGGATGTGCTGGTGAACCGGGTAGTGGGGGTGAGGAAGCTGATACACGCCGGATATTCCGCCCTCCAGGGGTGCCGGGTAAATCAGGAGAATGGATTGAGAGTGATCCGCTCCATATATTTGAAAATACCAGGCAGCGAGAAACAAAACATCAGGAACTGGGCTAATCAGACAAAGCGTCTGTACAAAAAGTATCAAAGGCAATACGGTCCTCCCGATCTGATCCTGACTCATAGTGTAACCTGGGCTGGATATGCTGCCTCATTGATTAAACAGGAATATGGAATTCCTTACCTGATTGTTGAGCACCGTAGCTTCTTTGTCTGGAGTACAGAAAAAGCCAGAGAAATGGTAAAACCTTACTACTTGCCATTTTTCGAGCAAGCTTATGCAAATTGCAGCAGATTGGTACTGGTTTCTCAAAGCCTGCTCACTGGATTGAAAGCTTTACTGCCATGGATTGAAGAAAAGGTGGAGGTGATCCCTAATATGATCAGGGAAGATATGTTCCTTCCTCCTGAAATTAAGAGAAAAAAAGAGCCATTTATTTTTATCTGGGCCGGACGACTGGAGCATGTGAAGGGCCTGGATCTTTTGATCGAAGCTGTCTTGAAACTAAAAGAGAAGATTTCAAATAGTTTTTCGGTTAGGCTTGCTGGAAAAGGGACTCTCCGGGATCAGCTGGAGCAACAGGCAGAAGAGATGGGAGTATCAGAATTCGTGCATTTTTTGGGAAGGCTCTCCAGGGAAGAGATGCAAAAAGAGATGCAGCAGGCCAACTGTTTTGTGCTCCCGACTCGTTATGAGGCATTCGGTGCGGTGCTGATCGAGGCCATGGCCACCGGGCTACCTGTAATTGCCACCCGGTCGGGAGGACCCGATCACATTGTCACAGAGGAAAATGGTCTGCTGATTGATCCGGAAAATAGAGATCAACTGGCTGATGCCATGGAAATAATGATCCGGAAGAGTAAAGACTTCTCTTCGGACAAGATCAGGTCGTTGACTCTGGAACGGTACGGGGAGTCAAAGGTGATGGAACAGTACAATCAACTTTTCCTTCAATTGCTGGGAGAATAAATTTCTGCCAACTCATTTTCATGATCAAAAAATTTCGTAAATTTGCACTCCCAAATGGTGGATGTAGCTCAGTATGGTTAGAGCGCTGGATTGTGGTTCCAGAGGTCGCCGGTTCAAGCCCGGTCTTCCACCCAACAAACAGAACCACCTTGCGTAAGCTTGGTGGTTTTTTTGTGCTGACTGGCCTTCTTAAGGAATTATTTTTACCACTTTCGTTTCAATCATCTCCTGCAGTTGATCAAGCAGAGCCTGTTCATGCCGGTCAATATGACTATCTTCTGTGGCGATGGCCAGGATAGTATCCATTTCGGCACGTGTTATTCTATGATCGTCAATGGCCTTCTCAATCATTTTCTTAAGTCGTTCGGCACTTTCACTGATGGGCATAATATGTCATTTTTTTAATTCGAAATAAAAATACACATGAATATAGGGTTTTCCTATAGAAATTGTCGATTTTACCAGATCAACTTCTCCAGACTCGAAGCCTGATAAAATGGGTTAACTACCTCATTTTAATTTGACAGGAGTACACTAATTTCCTAACTTCCTTCATCTTTAGTGCTTTTATTAAAAAACTTCCAGTCATGAAAACCATGTATTATTTGCTACTAGGATCAATCATTTCTTTGGTAGCCTGTACAAGGCCCCAGTACAAGGCACAGCTTTCTACCGATGCAAACGGGTACACTTATGAGAGTGTGTCTAATGATCCCACCGGATTAAGGATCTACACCCTTGAGAACGGACTTCAGGTTTTCCTGTCCGTCAATAAGATCGAACCCCGTATTATGACGCTGATAGGTTACCGGGTAGGATCCAATTATGATCCCGAGGAAACCACAGGCCTGGCACACTATTTTGAACATCTCATGTTCAAGGGTACAAATTCATATGGAACTGTTGATTGGGAAAAAGAAAAACCCATGCTGGATTCCATCTCAGATCTGTTCGAAAAACACCGCCAGGAAACAGACAGCATTAAAAGGCTTGAGATCTATAAGCAAATTGATGACTTATCCGTACGAGCTGCCGAGTATGCCATTCCCAATGAATACGATAAGATGATGACAGATATCGGGGCCAAATACACCAATGCATTCACCAGCAATGAGGTCACAGCCTATATGAATGACATTCCTTCCAATGAGATCAGAAAATGGCTGATCCTTGAAGCTGACCGGCTTGAAGGGACCGCGCTTCGCCTTTTTCATACAGAGCTTGAAACCGTCTATGAAGAATTCAATATGTACCAGGACCGTGACGGTTCCCGCGCCTTTGAAGCCCTCGCCAGGGCCATGTTCCCTACACATCCAGCCGGCAGAAGTATCATTGGCTACCCTGAACACCTGAAGAATCCGTCCATGGTAAACATTATGAAGTTCAAAGACACCTGGTATGTGCCCAACAATATGGTGATTTGTATGTCAGGTGACCTGGATCCCGAAGAAACCATCAAAATGATCGATGAGACATTTGGCAAATTCCCTTCCAAAGAGCTGCCGGAACTTCCTGAAATCGTAGAAGAGCCAGTTACAGAACCGGTTATAAAAGAAATATTTGGTCCCGATGCCGAAAAATTGCTGATGGGATTCCGGTGCGGTGGGGAACACTCCTCTGATAAGCCGTACATTTCTCTGATCAGCAACATACTATTTAACGGTCAGGCTGGTTTGATCGATATCGATCTTATACAAGAACAAAAGATTCTTGATGGCTATTGTTACTCTTATTTTGACTATCAATACGGTACCCTTTTCTTTGAAGTGACTCCTAAAAGTGACCAGACCCTGGAAGAAGCCAAAGATCTGGTGTTGGAAGAGATTGAGAAAGTCAAACAGGGAGAATTCCCTGATTGGATGCTCGAAGCGGTGGTCAACCAGTACCGGTTAAGCTTTCTGAGGAGGTTTGAGGATAACTGGAGAGCATTTGATTTCCTGGACGCTTTTATATTGAAAACAGCCTGGGAAGATGAGCTCTCCATGCCTGATCAACTGGAGAAAATCACCAAGCAAGAGGTAGTTGATTTTGCCAATGATTTCTTCAGGGAAAATCATGTGGTGGTTTATAAGAGGGAAGGAAAGGCAGAGGGGTTGGTCAAAGTAAAGAAGCCTCCCATTACACCCATAGCTATAAACAGGGATGACGAAAGTGAATTTTATACCGAGTGGAAAGAGATCCCTGCCGATACTATTCTCCCTGTATTTATTGATTTTGAATCGACCATTCACACTGCAGAGATTGCCGATGGAGTAAAGTTCAACTACATCAGGAATGAAGAAAATGACCTTTTTTCCCAATACTATATTATTGATCTGGGTAAAAACCACGACTTGAAAATGCCCATTGCAGTAAATTACCTGCCTTATATCGGAACCTCTACATACACACCCGCCGAATTGAAACGGGAGCTGTTCAGGTATGGCCTTTACACCAATGTGTTCAGTGGCAGCGACCGTTCCTGGGTCTATATTTCGGGACTTAATAAGAATTACGAGAAGGGTGTGGAGATCATGGAAGAGATACTGAATCATTCGGTAGCTGATACAGCATCTTACCGGAAGTATGTGGAAGGTATAGAGAAGGAACGAATGGATGCCAAACTCAATCAAAGAAGGATCCTCTGGTCTGGACTGCAAAATTATGCCCGGTATGGTAAGGTTTCCCCATTCACTGACATTATATCGAATGTGGATCTTCTATCCATAGATCCGGACGAGCTTACCACTCTAACCAGTACTATATGCGCCTATCCACACCGGGTATTTTACTTTGGACCAGAAAAGCCGGAGAAGGTGGAATCGATAGTGCAGCGTCATCATCAATTGCCAGCAGAGCTGAACCCACTTCCTGAAGAAAAGATCTATCCGGAACTGGACATTGACAAAAACTATGTGCTATTGGCCAATTATGACATGTCGCAGGTGAATATGCTAATGCTTTCCAAAGGAGTACCCTTTTCAGAGGAGGTATATCTGGGCTCGCAACTTTTCAACCAGTATTTCGGAAACTCCATGGCTTCTATCGTCTTCCAGGAAGTTAGAGAGGCCAGGGGAATGGCCTATTCTGCATGGGCCGGATATGACTCTCCCTACAGACCTGACCGGTCGTTTTATATCAGTGGTTTCGTAGGCACTCAGGTGGATAAACTGGGCATGGCTACGCAGACCATGAATGATATCCTGACTGATCTGATCAAAAACCAGAACTTCCTGGATATTGCCAAACGTTCTATTCGGAATACCATAGCTACCGAACGAATAAACCGTACAGACTTGTTCTTTAGATGGTTACAATATCAGGATATGGAATTCAATCGAGATATTCGGAAAGATATATACGAGATGATGGAATCGGCCTCCATGGACGATCTCAGTGCTTTTTTTGATACCTATATAATGGGTAAACCTTATGCCTATCTTTTTATTGGTAATGTGGCTGAAATGGATAGGAGCGTATTAAATAAACTGGGTGAAGTCACTGAAATGAATCTGGAAGAGTTGTTTGGATATTAATAGATTTCATAAATTTGTTTGAAGTGAGTTTACAATCTCCTTTTTCCTCTCATGGAACAGTTCAGTGATCAATATATTATTGAGGGAATCCGTAACCGGGACGATACGGCCTTCAAGTATATTCAGGTAAAATTTCAGGATAGTATCCGGCTGATGGTTACTGAGATGGGAGGAACCCGTGAGGATGCCCAGGATGTGTTCAGTGAAGGCTTGATTGCCCTTATTCAACTGGTTGACCAGGAAGATTTTAAGCTGACCTGCAGGTTGGGAACCCTCATTTATGCACTGTGTAATAAAAAATGGAAGCAACACCTGGAAAAGCAGGTCGCTGTCAGAAATTATCATAAGAGGAAACTTGATAATGTTCCCGAAAAGGATTTTTCAGAGGAGACCGACCAGCAATTATACAGGGAGATATTTTGGGGGAGCTTTAATAAGCTGGATAAGGTATGCAGAGATATATTAGATGGGTACCTGAAAGAGATACCCCCAAGTGAGATAGCAGAATTGTTGGGATATAGCTATGGTTATGTTAGAAAGAGAAAGAGTCTGTGTCACGGATACCTGATGAAAATGATTGAGAATCACCCTGATTATCAAAAGATTAAGAAAGAAGAACAGATGGCGGTTGTGGGATAGCTTATACAAGACCAATGGGAAGTAAATCAGATACAAGAAAAAGGCTGGCAGATTATATTTACAATGATCTGGATCGGGAAGGAATGGTTGAGATTGAGAAGGAGATAGCCGAAAATCCTGAGCTTTCAGAAATGTACAAGAGGAACATGGAAGTAAAGGACTACCTGAAGGCAAAACTTCAACTGGAAGATATGAGATCGGATCCCAACCTTGAGGAAGCTGAGAGACTTGCGGAACAGATTTTAATCAAAGATTCTGTTGGTCAGTACGCTGTGGGAAACAGGAGGGCCATTATCCCAGGACTCAGGAGGCGGAAAATGTGGATTATATCAACGATTGCGGCATCTATCACCATAATGATCACTATCGGTATATCCCGATTGGTCACAGATGTTGACCGACTCTACCAGCAATACTATACCCCATTTGCAGCATCGGATATTATACAACGCGGATCATTGAATAGTCTCTATCCTGAGATTTCCAGGGGTATCAGGCATTATATGGCCGGAAGATACCGGGAATCAATACTTGAGCTCATCCCTCTGGTTGAAGATCCCGGAATTCGTGCTGAAGTACGTTTTTTTACCGGGATTTCTTATATGGGATTGGGACAATTTCAGCACGCTGAAGATA
The DNA here is from genome assembly GCA_964622985.1 of uncultured Bacteroides sp. Taxonomy (GTDB): domain Bacteria; phylum Bacteroidota; class Bacteroidia; order Bacteroidales. Next base: position 9,018 of record CAZURA010000118.1, read on the forward strand.
TGTTCAAGAATGTACTGAATGAATCCTCCCGTTACCGTCCTGAAACCCTATGGTATCTCAGCTTAAGCAGTATGAAAAATGGTGAGATTGACAAAGCTTTAGAACTGCTTGGAGATCTTGAATCTTATGATGGAATGTACCAAATTGATGCTCAGGATCTCGCCAGAAAATTACGACGCATCAAATAGAAACAGACTATACAAAAGGATAGGATCATTACTGCGAGAAAAGCATTTCTCCAGGGTGAGATCAGCGGTGTAGTGTTACCTGTAACCTGGTAAGTTGCCCAGTAATATGGATGAGTATAGATTGGTGGGGTATGGGCCAGGTAGTGTTTCTTGGCTTCTGACATAGCATTGCTTATTGATAACCCCCGTTTCAATTGCCGGTAGAATTCTGTCATGATATTGCTACCCTTAACATCGTCTACCTGCCAGAGAGTATGTACTACAGCTCCTGCACCTGCCTGAAGGATACTTCTCGAAAGGCTTTTAATCCCCTCACCGGGTAGAAGGCTTCCACTGGCTGTTTCGCAACTACTCAAAACCACCATGGGTGAAACGATTGAAAGTGCATTGATCTCATAATCAAATAACCGGTTTGAGTGCAGTGAATCCTTTTCAGCATCCAGAAGGAAATAGGGTGATACAGAGGTTCCTTCTGTGCCCAGGGCATGCATGGCAAGGTGAATAACAGCCTTTTCTTCTAACAGTTTTCCAGCAATAGCTTTATCAGTGAAGCTCCGGATGCTTCTGCCTCTTGTATCTTTTAATATTGCATGTACTTCTTCAACTGCTCCTGGCAGATTCACCGGGCCGTCCGCTCCTGATGAGGAGTAGTCAGGTATCCATGCGTTAATCTTTGGAAACCGCGCTCTCATGGATTTCTGGCGGTTAATTAAATGGGAATTTGTGAGGTAAAAGAGGTCATACCGATGAAGAAGATAAGGCAGACCCGGATAATTCAAATTGGCTTCCGGTTTATAATGTGTTAGCAGTGCATCAAAAGGAAGATAGGCAAGTTCTTCATCCGGAACTATTAATATGGATTCACCGGCAAAAAGGGATTCAATGGGCTTGACAACCTGGCTGTAGATCCCGAACAGTGCCAGTTTAAGGCTGTCATAATTCTGAAGGGTTTCTCCATAGGGATTATATCCATGGAGGTTATTCCTGATTATTTCCAACTTCTGTGAAAAAGAACTGTCAATCCGTACCTGTTTGAAATTAAGTTCACTCCTCGTCACCACGAATACTAACAATTGTTTCCTGCCCGTTTCCGGGGAGTTTGACATGAAAAACTCAAGAAGGGTTTCCTTTTTCTTCAGGGTTCCTCGGATACGTTCCATGGATAAATCGGTGGTCAGAAATTCAAATTGTCCGATTTGAGGATATGCAGAACGAAGTTCCTCCATTTGTTGGTTAAAGGAATTCCGGATACGAAATAGACTTTCCTTCCAGAAAGCCATTTGAACTGAGTCGGGATTCACATCCTCACTTTCCAACTGAATCAGGTTTGAGAGGTGATCAATTTTTCGCTTTATGGTTGTGACTGAATGTGCAACGGTATCAGGGAGACTTGCCAGGTAGAGCCATTCCTTGGTTTTCAGTTCAAAAAGCAATTCATTTGACTTCCCCCGGGCCGCTAAGAGAAATGCCTTTTCAAGGTAATCCTCTCTTCCGGTTAGATGATACATTTTGATATTCATTTGGATACCCCTGGCAAAAAGGTCTTTTTGTCGGGAAGTGAGAAAGGTGCGACTCTCTCTGGAAAGATAGGAATCCTGGATCCTGTGCATGACTTTTATGGCAAACGTGTTGGTTTCGAGGGCAGTTTCAAGCAAACAGCTTTTTCTCTCCGCTGATGATGCTTTTTCTGCAAATTGAGCCAACATCCCAGCTTTGGAAGCCAGTATTTTTAACATTGTGAGTTCATGATTGGAATCATTCACATCGGGATTCTTTAGGATGTCTTTACTATGAAATGTTGTTGATACTGAGATAAGCGCATTTTGGAGAAGATCAAGGGCCATTTCAAGATCCTTTTCACTCAACCAATACCTGGCCAATTTTTCATAACAGGCTGCTGTAAGGGGATGATGGATCCCATAGTTGGCCGCATAGTTGGACAACGCTTTATTAAGGTAAGCATACCCCTGCTTCCGCTCTCCCTGATCCACTAGGAATTGTCCGTAATCAAGGTAAATATTGGCAAGCTGGAAATGGGTGGAATCATATTCGGATATCCACCTGTTTATTGCTTTCAGGTAATATGGGCCGGCCAGATCGGGTGCTGAAAGCTTCTCATAACTCCTGGCCAGGTTGAAATATACACTTCCCAGATAAACATGGCCCAGACCCTCTTTGATCTTTTCGCTCTTTTTTAAAAGTTCCAGCCCCTCCTCAGTCTTTCTCATATGGTATAAAGTAATTCCCTTGTTGAGCTGGAGCATGGATAACTTATTGGTATAAGATTGATCCCCGTGGGGAATGGAATCCATCAACCGGAAGGCCTTGTCATAATACTCTAGTGCATGAGCATTGTCTCCCAGCCAGTGAAAGAACCGGGCCATATTATTATAAATGCTGATCTTCAGCTTGAGCAAATCAGGATCTGAATCGGTACAATATTGCTCCGCAAGACGGTATTGCTCTAGAGCTTCATCATAACGGCTTGTCTCATAAAATACAATACCCAGTTCATTTCTGACAAGGGCAATGTTGTAATCGGACAGTGCGTACCCACCAGTAAGAATGCGTATAAGATAAGCTTCAGATCGCACAAAATCCCCCGTTGCCATGGCATCCAGGTGCTTAATGTAGAGCTGACCTGCTTCTTCTGCCTGGTCCTGGCCGCTTGCAAGGGCCATGATAAAAATAGCAGGTAAAAGAAATAAAAAAAGCCTTCTCAAAATCCTCAGGTTATTCAGTTGACTATAAATGTATTAAAAAATCTCCCTGAACGAAAGAAGGCTTATTCGCCTGAGAAGCGTAGTTGACTAATCCGGAGGATCCCAGGGATCACCTGTTCCGGGTTGACCCCCATCTCCGTCTCCTCCCACGAGGAAATTCCATTGCCTGCGTTCCAGTTTCTCATTCCGGAACCTTTTGTCAAAGTCAATTCTTTCGTTCGATTTCTTTTTCATGACGTTTCGTTTTAATGAGCACCAATGTTTAATCAGAAACGGCAATCAGTTGTTACCCAAAATCTTAGATATTATTCGAAAAAATAGCAGGTGGCACAGTACAGGGCCTACATCACAAGGCTATTCTGTATTGTTGAAACCACCTGCTGACGGGTATTCCAGGCTTAATTAACTAGTCATCCCGGTTCAGGTTTGCATGATCAATTTCGATCGTTTTTTCCCTCCGCCCTATCGAGGATCTCCTTCTTGAACCTTTTCAACTCGGGAGTGATCCATGCATCGCTAAACATATAGATCAAAACTTCCAAGTCGGTTTGTGACAAAAAGACAATTTTCCTCTTTCCGGTACTATCCAGGCGTGTTCTCATAGAGTGATAGATCAATAGTTTCTACGACAATACTCTTACAGGTTAAATCCTGGTAAGGAGATACCCCGTATACATATATTTCTTATTACTATAGTTTAATCAGAATGAGCGTTGAATTGTTACCCTGCCTGTATTCATATATGTTCAGAACATATAAAGAAATCTTATATATAATTTGCATATATATAAGAAAGTTGTATATTTGTTGTTATGATAGCAAATGATCTGTTAAAAGGTACCTTGAGAACCATTGTATTGAAGTTGTTGGCCGACAACGGACGAATGTATGGGTATGAGATGACCAAAAAGGTGGAAGAGCTATCCACAGGAAAGATCAAACTCACATTCGGTGCACTCTACCCGGTTTTACATAAACTGGAGGCTGACGGACATATAATGACCGAGATTGAGTATATAGGGAAACGTGTCCGTAAGTACTACTCTCTCACTGAGAAAGGGAGGTCATGGACTGAGCAGAAGGTGGATGAATTTTACGATTTTGTCAATACGTTGACCTACGTGCTCAAACCGACACCTGCCTGAGATGATTGCTGATACCATTGATGACCATTACGAACGCATCAAAAAGGATCTGATCGATCGGGGAGTGACCTATGACCGGCTCCTGGATGATGTGCTGGATCATGTATGCTGCATGATAGAGGAGTGTATGGTTGCAGGTGATAGCTTTGAAACCTCTTATGATCAAGTACTTGAATCCATAGGTGAGAAGCTCTTACCTGAGATTCAGCATCAAACCTTATTAAACCTGGATAAAAAATTTCAACGTATGAAAAATTTCACATATCTGTTCGGACTTTCATCGGCCATACTGACACTCATCGGTGCTCTCTTCAAAAAGATGCACTGGCCTGGTGCCGGTGTTTTAATCCCTGTGGGAATGGCACTGGTAGTGCTGGTATTCCTGCCACTCTACTTCAGAACCAGCTACCGGGAACAGGTGGAAAAGAAGAATCCCATCTATGCCATTGTAGGCTACCTGACCCTGGCGTTTCTTTTGGCCGGGGCAACCTTTAAGAATATGCACTGGCCCGGGGCCAATGTATTGCTTTGGATTGGTCCCGGACTTCTTATCCTGGGTTTTGTCCCGTTATATGTGGTCAATGCGTTTCAACGGGCAGGTAAAGAGAAGGTTACCTTACCCTATATTGTTATGTTGCTCGTGGGTATTGCTATTGTGGTGCTCTTTTCCAATATTAATATAGCCAAAGAGGCCCTGGATATTTACCGGATCGATGCCATAGCGAATGAGGAAAGGGTGGAGGAAGTGCAAGCTAGAACGGCAAAGCTACTTGATGCAGTACACGACTCTGCTTATGCGGATCGAATGCTAACTATTATCAGGGTCCATGAAAAGGCTACCCGATTGCAACTCCGGATTGAAGAGATGCAGGAGGGATTAAAATCCTTTGTGGATCAGCCGGGGGTAGCCATTAAAGATCTATATTATATTGATAACCGCAATGCGGGCAGGGAAGCCATTTTTGAAGAGGGGAGAGGCAGGGACTTTGTATTGGAGGCTAGAGAGTTCAAGGTAATGCTGGATGGGCTGATCAAAGATCCCGTTACACAGAATCAGATAGAAGACCATATGGAATTTGTGGGTGAGGTTTGGTTCCTTGAATCTCCGCCCAAGGCAGTGGTGGAAGCGCCCCTGATGAAAAACTACTATAAAAACACCGACGCCTCCAAAGGAATTGCACTCAGCGAATATGTGGCCATCAGTTACCTGTTGCATCAGAAATAGAAAAAGGGGCCGACCAAGGCCCCTTTTTAACTAACCACTTAAACCTAAAAAAGAAATTTTACTGTATCACCCGTTTGTGTGAAAGTAAAAGGACGTAAGATCTGTTTTCGTGTTATATAAAACACAATTTGTGCCAAAACACGTAATCAGCAAATATTGAGGAATATAGAGTTCAGGAACCTCTCTGGTATATTCAGAAAAGTGAACGGTAGTGGGACCTTGGTGTACGTTACCGAACGGTTTTAATACTTCTTAACAATAGTGAAAAACAAAAGCCGGTCACCCTCGTAACCGGCTCTCTTTTATTTTCTAAGCACTAAGCACTAAGCACTAAGCACTAAGCACTGAGCACTGCTGAGACACTGAACACTACCTTTTCCTCGTCCAGATAGTCTTCCGTCCAAGAGCTTTGATCCCTGCCACATAACCCTTCAGGTAGAGATTATTATAGTTACCGTTCTCAAACCAGGCAAAGCAGTCGTAGGTTTTGCCGTTCTCGGGATCATAAATTGATCCTTTTACCCATCTCTTTTTCCTGGAATCGTACTTGAAATTCTTTACGATAGTCAGGCCCATGATGGGGCGATTGGCCAGTTTGGGATTGGGATTTTCATCATCCACCTTGGGTTTGCCATTTTCATTGGGCTCATCCAGCCAGGTGATTTTTCCGGCAAATTTCCCGTTGGAGCCTTTTTTAATCTCTATGGTAGAAGTCTTCTCATCATTGTACCAGGTCCCTACTATTTTACTGGACTGTGCATAGATGAAGAGGGGAACAAAAAGAATAACAATGACGGCAATCAGGTTCTTTTTCATATGGATTGAGTTTGATTATGTCTGGAAAAATAGTAAATTTTTTCTTATATATTCAGTATATGTATGTGGATATTCGTTCTTTCCACCCGCCGGAACCGTCTCTGTGAGTAATGCTTTCCACTGCTGAAAATCGATCTCCGGAAAAAAAGTGTCTGCGTCGAACGATTGATGCACCTGTGTAAGATAGAGTTTTCCTGCCACAGGGAGGAACTGGGCATAGACCATACCCCCTCCGATTACGAAGCACTCCTCTTTATCACCTGCAATTTGAATGGCCTCTTCAATGGATCCTGCCATTTCACATCTCTCAAATCTTTCGTCCGGTATGTCAGAGATCACGATATGACGCCGGTTGGGTAATGCCCCGTTTGGGAGAGATAAGAAGGTGTTGCGGCCCATGATCAATGTGTGTCCGGTGGTCAGTTTCTTAAACCGTTTCAGATCCTCTGATATATGCCAGAGTAACCGGTTATCTTTGCCAATGGCGTTGTTTTCCGCAATGGCTACTATGATGGAGATATTGTCACGGATCTTTTGTTCCATATCAGACTGAAATTTTCCCTTTGATATGAGGGTGGGGATCATAATTCTCCAGGATGAAATCCTCAAAACGGAAATCAAATATCGATTTCACATCCTTGTTCAGGGTAACCTGCGGCAATGGGCGTGTAGCCCTCGAAAGTTGCAGCTTTACCTGTTCCACATGATTCTGGTAAATATGGGCATCTCCCAGTGTATGAATAAATTCACCAGGCCTGAGTCCGGTCACCTGCGCCATCATCATCAGAAACGAGTAGGATGCGATATTAAATGGAACCCCCAGGAATATGTCGGCACTCCTTTGATAGAGCTGGCACGATAAGATTCCGTTGGCTTCATAAAACTGGAAAAGGATGTGACAGGGAGGAAGAGCCATCTTGTCCAGTTCACCCACATTCCAGGCACTTACGATGTGCCTTCTGGAGTCTGGATTGTGCTGCAGGGAATCAATGGCAGCTGAAATCTGGTCAATGGTTGTACCATCTGCGGAGCTCCAGCTTCTCCACTGCGAACCGTAGATGGGCCCCAGGTTTCCCTGCTCATCGGCCCACTCGTTCCAGATCCTGACTCCGTGATCGTTGAGGTATTTAACATTGGTGCCTCCATCCAGGAACCAGAGCAGCTCATGAATGATCGATTTTAGATGCAGCTTCTTTGTGGTTAACAATGGAAACCCATCAGAGAGATCAAACCTCATCTGGTATCCAAACAGACTGATCGTTCCCGTTCCAGTCCGATCCTCCTTCCTGGTCCCATTTTCCAGTACATGGGACAATAAATCAAGATATTGCTTCATAAATCACTCCTCTTCCCGAGCGGTAAAAGTAGCCATTCAACCCAGAATTCAAAAGGAATAATTATCAACATGTCCGCTAATTCAATCCCTCTCTATTGATCCCAATAAATCATTATATTTACAATGCACATGGCGACTAAGAACTGGTTTACACCACGGACGCTCCTGGTTTTAGCAGGCATCATTCTTCTGGGATTGATGGTATGGCGTTTCTCCAACATAGTGGCCTATATCCTAATTGCTTCAATACTCTCCCTCATTGCGCGTCCGCTGGTTCGGGTCTTGGGTAAGGTCAGGATTGGAAAGTGGCAAATACCCATTTCCATTCGAGCATTGGTGACCCTCTTCACCATATGGATCGTTATCTTTAGTTTTTTCCGGATCTTTATTCCTCTTATTGCCAGTGAAGCACAGGAACTCTCACAGGTGGATACGGCGTTGCTCATTGAGGAGTTCGAGAAGCCCATTGAAAGGCTCGAAGCATGGTTAGACAAAATGAATCTGGGGGGAGAGGAACCCATCTCTTTGAGAAATGAGCTGCAAAATCGCATAGGTACGGTGGTCAATGTGAAGGTGATTACTGACCTGGTGGCCACCATAGCAAGTATACTGGGTAATGTGGCGTGGGCCATTTTTGCCATCTCCTTTATCACTTTCTTCCTGCTCAGGGAGGAGCGGTTGTTGGTGGATTATGTGGTGACCCTTTTCCCGGAAGATAAGGAGTCGGCTTTTCGACATGCGCTGGACTCGGTGAAACGGTTGCTCCGTCGTTATTTCATTGGAATACTTTTACAAATGATCGGTATCCTCACCCTGGTGACCCTGGGAATGACCATTGTGGGTGTTGGATTCAGGCATGGAATTGTCATTGGTCTTCTGGCTGCCGTATTGAATATCATTCCTTATCTGGGCCCCTGGATGGGGGCAGCATTGGGGATTGTGCTGGGTGTGGCCACACACCTGCATCTTGATTTCTCTACTGAACTGGTTCCTCTGATGGGATATATGTTTGTAGTTTTTATTATCACACAGGTCACCGACAATACCGTTTTTCAACCTGTCATTTTCGGAACAAGTGTTTACGCCCACCCCATTGAGATTTTCATTGTGATTATGATGGCCGGCAGTCTGGCTGGAATTGTAGGCATGATACTAGCTATTCCTACATATACGGTGATCAGAGTTTTCGCCAAAGAATT
>CAZURA010000119.1:0-12117 GCA_964622985.1 uncultured Bacteroides sp.
AGCTGGCAGCATGAAGCCGGGTTATTTTCATGGGATATATCCATCCCCGGAAATACAAGCGGAGTTATCCAGGTTCCGCTGCACAGCAGGGATGCTGAAATCCTGGTGAACGGTGAACCTGCCACGGCATCAGACCTGGAGGATGGATTCGGTTTGCTCGGGGAATACCCCCCGGGCAATTACAGGATTGAAATACAAGATTGAAAGGAAAAATGGATATGAAAGTTTCTGCAATCATTATCGCAGCGCTACTGCTGATGCAGTGTGCAGCCCGTACCGAAGAACCCTGGCGTTTTATCTTGTTGTCCGATTGGCATGGGGCGGAGATTTATGTTCAACCGGACCTGGCTCCGGGGATGGAGGAGCAACTCTTTGCTGGAATGAAGATGCTCAAGGAGAATTTCGGCGGTGAATTCATCCTGATGCCTGGTGATGCCTGCAGAGGGCACTGGGACACGCCTCAGTTCATTCAGAAATTCAATCCGGAACTCACTCCGGCAGAAGCCATTCTCCAGGCGGGTGATCTCTGTTATACGGGCATGACTGACGCATTCAGAGAAGCGGGATACTCCACGATTCTGATGGCGGTGGGCGACCACGAGGTGGGCGATAACCCGTGGCCGGTTGGAAATGCAGTCTCCGCGCATCAGGCCGAATTTCGTCAGGCATTCGCGAAAGGGTTCAACATCAAACCCGAAGACGGAAAGTTCAGATATGATAAACCAATTGGTAAGGCTCCTTCCCGGCCCATGGGCACAAAGTACGAAGAAACGTCCTTTGCCTACCAGCACAAGAACGTCCTGTTCGTCACAGTCGATGTCTTCTACCAGGAGGACCCGGAGAAGCAGATCGGCCCCCAGGGCAGCGTTACCGGCACAGTAGTCGGCAGACACCTGGAGTGGTTTGATCAGGTTCTGTCTGAGGCACGCAAGGACCCCGGCATCAGGCATATTTTCGTTCAAGCCCACCTCCCGGTGCTCCAGCCCGTGCGCAGAGTCAACAGCAGTGGCATGCTTATGGACAGGGAGATGGAAAGTGACTTTTGGAAGACCATGCGCAAGCATGAGGTCGACATCTACTTCGCCGGTGAGGTGCACTCCAACACCGTCACCAGGGATCCCAAATCGGATCTCGTCCAGGTCGTCACTCGCGGTCGATATATCAACAACTTCGCCACGGTCGATGTGAGGGATGAGGTGATAGACCTTAGGCTTTACAACCAGATTTCACCCAGGGCAGGCGACGGGAAGTACGAGGAATACGGGCGTCTCGTCATTGATAAGTCATCGGGTGAGAAGACCTTTAAAGATGAGGGTGAGTTCACCTTCCTCGATCGTGAGGCGCCGATGATGCATTTTGATTTTGAAGAGAACTTCGCCATGAAGGATCGGATCGTCCTTGGATTTTCACTATTCCAGGGCGGAAACCCCTTCAAGAGTGAGGTGGATATCCAGGGAGTTCCCTGCGACCGTTCCTTCCCTAATCGAGGTGCATTCGGACGCAACTACGATGCGCAAAACGGCCATATTGAATTGTCCGCCGATGGACCAAGAGGCAAGGCCGCTCTGTTCAATCCCGGGAGTCAGATGGCCGTTTACGGAGCGGGGCCTCACAGCTATGGAAACGTGGTATCTTACGCATTGTGGCTGAAGACCACTTCAGAAGAAGATATGATACTCATCAACACAGGAAGGGGAGGCTTAAAGCATGGACTTTGGAACCTGAATCTGAGGAATGCCAGGCCGGAGCTCCTGATGGCGGACGACGCACGTTTGCTTGCCGGTGGACAGAAACTCAACGACGGAAAGTGGCACCATATTGCCATGTCCATGCCCGGGAAAGACTGCAAACTCTCCGAAATCCAATTCTACGTCGATGGCAAACCCATCAAATCCGAAGTTGTCGGTAAGGACCAGGCCATCAATGTCAACATGGTCAACAAGGTCAGTGTCGGTGGGGGAGGACACGATAGGGGCAGGTCTTCGTACGACAAGTTATTGCAAGCTAATTTTGGAGTTAAGCCATTTGAAGGTTCGCTGGATGAAATTTACGTATGGGCCCGTGCGTTAAAACCCGAAGAAGTTGCGGAACTTGCGAAATAGATATTATTAAAAAAGAGGATATGAGAAAAGGAATGTTTTTTACTGTCGTATTATTCTTCATGGTTTTACCAGGTGTATTCAGCCAGGAAAAGCAGCAGAATGTGATACAGATTGAAAACGCCAAACCCGGGACGCGGGACTGGATGCTGACCAATACCTATATTGACCCGGATACCTGGTGGCGTTCCCCGCGTATCGAGGGCTACTGTTCGGAAATGAGCGTGCGGGCAGGCGATACCCTCAGGATCATGGTGAGCACCAATCCGGTGACTGAATTCAGCCTGGAGATATTCCGCACCGGTTACTACGGCGGCGATGGGGGGCGGAGCATGAAACGGTTTGATTCGCTGCAGGGTACAATCCAGCCCGATCCGCCCGAGGGTGAGAATCGTCTGCGTGAATGCAATTGGGAGCCTTCGGTGGAATTTGTGATCCCCGACGATTGGGTGAGCGGAGTCTACCTGGGCAAGCTGAGCACCAAAACCATTCGTGATGTCTACCAGGGCAGGCTCACAGCCAATAAGGAAGGGCTGCAGAGCTATGTCATATTCATCGTTCGTGACGACAGGCCCAGCGAGCTGCTGTTCCAGTGCAGCGACATGAGCTGGGCCGCCTACAACAGCTGGCCCGACGACAGGTGGTCGCTTTACCACAACGACAAGGAAGTCTACAATCCCAATGGCAGGAAAAAGTGGAGCACCCATGCTGATGAAACAGGTTGGGTGAGCTTTGACCGTCCCTACGCCAATTTTTGCCAGGATCACCTGGTGGACAGACCCTCCTCGGTGGGGTCGGGCGAATTCCTGCTCTGGGAATTTCCCCTTTCCTACTGGATGGAGAAGCAGGGTTACGATGTGTCCTATATCTCCAACCTGGATGTACATGTGGATCCGGTGGAGAGCCTGCTTCGTGCCAAAGGTTTTATCTCGGTGGGTCATGACGAGTACTGGTCACAGGAGATGTTCGAGAAGGTCAGTGCGGCCCGTGACGGGGGACTAAACCTGGCCTTTTTGAGTGGGAATTCAGTCTGGGGTGTGGTGCCCTTGCTGCCCTCTTCCACGGGACAGCCCCACCGGATCATCCACCGCGGAGGTCTGTTCACTGGTGAATTTACAGCCGAACAACTTAAGGAGCCCATGATACAGGCGGTCGTTCAAGATATGGGCAAGTACCCACCGGGACCGAGCGGGGCACAGCTCATGGGTGGCTTAACTGCCGGCATAAGTGGCGGTGACTGGATCTGCCGGAACCATGAGCACTGGTTGTATGAAGGCACTGGGTTAAAAGAAAGCGAAGCGATCAGCGATCTGATCGGCTGGGAATATCACGGCTTCCCGGACATGGAGCTGCCCGGCATGGAAATCCTGTCCTATTCCCCTATAACACATCCCAATGGGAATCCCCTGCCGCCTCAAGTGGCAACGATGTACAAGGGGGCAAAGGGCAATGTAGTGTTTAACGCCGGGACGATCTGGTACGCGCAAAAATTATCATCCCCCCCGGGCCATGTTCTGCCCTCATGGAGAGTGCAGATCTCTGGCCCGGATCCGCGTATTCAGCGTATGACAGAAAATTTATTTGATAAATTCATTAAAAGCACGAAAAAGTAAACTTTTAAAATTTGCGCAGGAACAAAGCATTATGGAAATGAGAAAACGGACATTTTTTACAGCCGTATTATTTTTCATGGTTTTACCAGGTGTGTTCAGCCAGGAAAAGCAGCAGAATGTAATCCAGCTCGAAAACGCCAAACCCGGGACGCGGGACTGGATGCTGACCAACACTTATATCGATCCGGATACCTGGTGGCGTTCCCCGCGTATCGAGGGCTACTGTTCGGAGATGAGCGTGCGGGCAGGCGACACCCTCAGGATCATGGTAAGCACCAATCCGGTGACTGAATTCAGCCTGGAGATTTTCCGTACCGGTTACTACGGCGGCGATGGAGGGCGGAGCATGAAACGTTTTGAATCGCTGCAGGGCACGATCCAGCCCGATCCGCCCGTCGGTGAGAATCGTTTGCGTGAATGCCAATGGGAGCCTTCGGTGGAATTTGTGATTCCCGACGATTGGGTGAGCGGAGTCTACCTGGGCAAGCTGAGCACCAAAACCCTGCGTGATGTCTACCAGGGCAGGCTCACCGCCAATAAGGATGGGCTGCAGAGCTATGTTATTTTCATCGTCCGTGACGACCGGCCCTGCGATCTGCTTTTCCAGTGCAGCGATTTAAGCTGGGCCGCCTACAACAGCTGGCCCGACGACAGGTGGTCTGTCTACCATAACGACAAGGAAGTTTACAATCCGACTGGCCGGAAAAAGTGGAGCACCGATGCGGCTGAAACAGGTTGGGTTAGTTTTGACCGTCCCTACGCCAATTTTTGTCAGGATCACCTGGTGGACAGACCCTCCTCGGTGGGGTCGGGCGAATTCCTGCTCTGGGAATTTCCCCTTTCCTACTGGATGGAGAAGCAGGGCTACGATGTATCCTACATCTCCAACCTGGATGTACATTTGGATCCGGTGGAGAGCCTGCTGCGTGCCAGAGGTTTTATCTCGGTGGGTCATGACGAGTACTGGTCGCTGGAGATGTTCGACAAGGTCAGTGCGGCCCGTGACGGGGGACTAAACCTGGCCTTTCTGAGTGGGAATTCAGTCTGGGTTGTGGTGCCCTTGCTGCCCTCTTCCATGGGACAACCCCACCGGATCATCCGCCGCGAAGGTGTGTTTGTAGGCGATCGGGATATGCGGCCCAATTCAAAATATCCGCAGGGGCCGGACGCATCTCAGCTCATGGGTGGACTGATGGCCGGTATTAGTGGAGGGGACTGGATCTGCCGCAACCACGAACACTGGCTGTATGAAGGAACCGGTTTAAGAGAAAGCGAAGCGATCAGCGATTTGATCGGCTGGGAATATCACGGCTTCCCGGCCATGGATCTGCCCGGCATGGAGGTCCTGGCCTATTCCCCTATAACACATCCCAATGGGAATCCCCTGCCGCCTCATGTGGCAACGATGTACAAGGGGGCAAAGGGCAATGTAGTGTTTAACGCCGGGACGATCTGGTACACACAAAAGTTATCATCTCCCCCGGGCCATGTTCTGCCCTCCTGGGGTGCACAGATATCGGGCCCGGATCCGCGTATTCAGCGCATGACCGAGAATTTGCTGAAACGATTTTTACAATAAACTATACCATATGAAAAGCGGAATCATTCTGAGTGCCTTGGTTTTCCTCCTCACAGGGACTGCCTTGCAGGCTCAGCAAAAACCAAATTTTATTGTGATCCTGGTGGATGATCTTGGTTTCGGAGATATTGGAGCATACCGGGAGCTCTTCCAGGGCGGAGATGACAAGTCCATTGCTCATTTGCACACCCCGGAACTTGATGATCTCGCTCATGATGGGATCATGTGCACAAGGGCTTACATGGCTTCCTGGTGTGCCCCCAGCCGGCAAATGCTCCTGAGTGGATGCTGGATTAATCGCAAGAGCGCCGTTGATTCGGATTTCCCCTGGATTGGCCGGCGCCTGCGCCAGGAGGGATATACAACGGGCATGTACGGGAAATGCCACGGGGCGCTTGCCAACGCGAGGAACACCTACTACCTTGATGAGGTGCGAACTGAATTTGACCAGGGCTTGTTCCTGCGGGGGGGCATGCGTGGGTTTTATCTGAAGAAGGATGAAATCCTGCCGGGACATATTTTTGAAAAGGATGCCTCCTACAGGGCCAAAGGGAATGAATACATCACGGATATATACACCAAAGGTGCGACGGACTTTATCAGACGCAATTCAGACAGCCCTTTTTTCCTCTACCTGGCCTATACGGCACCACATCAGCCCATACAGGGCAAGCCGGAGGATCTGAAAATGTTGTTTCCTGAAGTGTTTGGACCATTGGCAGATAGCAGCATCCGGGAAAGAAAAATTCCAGATGGAATGACAGGGACCGATTGGAATAAGTATGTCTATGCTTCCATGGTTTACTCTGTCGACCGTGGGCTCAGCAAGATTCGGCAGGCATTGCAAGAAACAGGAGTGGAGGAAAATACAGTCATCATTTTCACCAGTGACAATGGTGCCATCGTAGGCAGTAATTACCCTTTTTCTGGTCATAAATGGGATGTGTATGAAGGAGGGATCCGGGTACCCTTTATCGTCTGGTCCGATGCCATTTCCAAGAGTGATCTGAAGGGAAGTGTTTATGATGGACTGCTAAGTGCAGCCGATGTGGCTCCTACATTGATGGCACTGACAGGAAATAATGATCTGGAGGACTTTGACGGGAATAACATCATGCCCTATATTACCAGATCAGAATCTCCCCCCGCCGAAAGCCAGGTGTTTTATTACCGGGAGCCCCTTGGCGTCCACCAGGTAACGAATGCCAAAATCCTGTATCCAAGTTGGTACAAGGGAATGCACATCCTCCTGGAAGCCTTCATTCAGGGGGAACAGAAATTCCTTCGTTTTTGGGATTGGGAGAAGGATAAAGAATACGTAAGGGGCATGGCCCTGCCCGATGTAAGGGATTTACCAGATCCGGAAAAGAAACTGGCAGAGGACATTCAAGGCCTTACATCCGGTGACTGGACCATCTTATCAGATGAAAAGTGGACCCAAGTTAATAAACAGCGCAGGGATTTTTTGAAGGAGCATGAATCGGATTTCCACATCAGGTGGAGTGGTGCACCACCTAGAAAGATGAATTAGCATATGAAACGTCCATGACAATAATCGTGAAAAAGTCCTTTCCCCGCAATCGTGTTTTTATTATCCTTCTTGCAGGACTACTGTGCTCATGCGGATCTCAAATCCCTAAATCACCTGAGGCTAAAGGCAGACCCAATGTTATCCTGTTCCTGTGCGATGACCTGGGCTATGGCGATCTAAGCCACCTTGGACAGAAGAGCTTCACCACGCCCAACATAGACCGGCTGGCGAAGGAAGGAATGAGCTTCACGAACTTTTATGCCGGGTGTTCCGTTTGCGCCCCTTCGAGGGTCAGCCTGCTCACCGGGAAGCATAGCGGCCATACCCCGGTGCGGAACTGGAAGCACGGACTGGCGGTGGGGGACCAGGAAATGACCCTGGCCAGGGTCATGAAAGAGGCGGGATACGTGACGGCCCAGATTGGCAAGTGGGACTGCGGTCACCCGGTCCCCACGGATGATCCCCAAAGAAAGGGCTTTGATTATTTCTTCGGATACCTGAACTCCTGGCATGCCCACAATCCCTATCCCGAGTTCCTCTATCGCAATGGTGAGAAGGTGCCGTTACGCAATAAACTACAGCTTGACGAAAACGGGGAGAACCCCTGGGCTCACATGCCCGAGGGCCCCGGAGTTGCGGAGCTACGTTTGGATTATGCACATTTTCTGTTCGACCGGGAAGGCTTGGAATTCATCGAGAAAAACAAGGAAAATCCCTTCTTCCTGGTTTTGTCCCACATTACCCCGCACGCCAATAACCAGAAAAAGCCAGACGGCATGGAAGTGCCCTCCTATGGCCCCTTTGAAGAGATGGACTGGCCGGATCCGGAAAAGGGATTTGCCTCCATGGTGTTTAACCTGGACCGGTCCGTGGCAAACATTTTGGCCAGCCTGGTCGAGTATGGCATCGATGAAAATACCATGTTCATCTTCTGCAGCGACAATGGTCCACACAATCAGGGCGGGCATGATGTGGAATTTTTCAACAGCAACGGAGATTTGCGCGGGGCAAAGGCCCAGCTTTACGAAGGGGGCATCCGGACCCCGTTTTTTGTCCGCTGGCCCGGGGTGATTAAGCCGGGACGCGAGTCCGGGCATCAGGGGGCCTTCTGGGACCTGCTGCCCACCCTTGCAGAGATGGTCGGTTCCGAAGTCCCGGACGATCTGGATGGCATCTCTTTTCTGCCTTTGCTTCAGGGCATGGAGGATCGGCAGAAGAAGCATGAATATTTGTATTGGGAATTGAATGCAGTGGGAGGGAAGCAGGCCATCCGGAAGGGAAAGTGGAAAGCCGTGAAGCTGAATGTTTCTAATGATCAGCCAGTCCTTACCGAACTCTACAACCTGGATGCAGATCCGGGGGAAACCACCAACGTGGCCGATAAATATCCGGATGTTCTGGCCGAAATACTGCCTTTGTTTAAAGAAGCCCGTGATGATCATTCGGGGCATTTTGTCTTTCAGGATTGATATGCCTGTGACAACATCCTGACTGGATTTCATTGGGAGTTACCTCCCAGCATCTTGATATCCCGTTTGATGAACTCTAGCAGTTCTTCGACTGTTGGAAGTTCGACCTGGTAGCGGCTTACGAACAATTGGTTCTCCAGTGAACCGGTAGCGTATTTCACAGTGGATGACTTCTTATCTGTACAAAGTACGATGCCTACCGGAGGTGCCAAGCTCCAGCAAAAATACCTGAAGATGACTGATAAGGGCTTCCTCCAGTTCGCTTTCAGCAAATTTCTCCCTCGGTTCCAATCCAACAAACTCGAATACGTATGGATCACGCATGATCCCTTCAGGTGTTGATGGCTCCGCTTTTTCGTTAATGTCCTGGATCAGCCCTTTTTTATCAGTAGAAAGGCCTGTGCGTTCATACAACAAGCTGCCCATTTGCCGCTGTAATTCCTTAAGTGACCAGCTACCCTGGATAGCATGAACTTCATAAAAAGTCCTTTTTAAGAGATCATCTTCCCTGGCCAGCTCAATGATGTGAGAGAAAGATAATTCAGAAATTAATATTCCAGGAGCAACACTCTTAAAATCTGCATGTTTAAGGCCTATTTCAGATTTGGCAGATGGCGTCTGCCAAATTGATACTGGTAATGCATAGTCAGATAGAGCAGGGCCTATCTCAGGATATACAAGGTAAAATTGCCTGCAGTTTCTCAAGCTCCTATCCTACAAGCCCTTTATGTTTTTACAACTTAACCTGTCAGCAAGCTTCTTTAAAAGCTCCGTTCCGTACTTCGCCCGATCCTCACCTTTTTGCTCGTACTCCACGATATAGTAACCAAAGAGCCAGTTCCGAATGGTCAGAGACTGGTTAACCGCAGATATGGCAGTTCCCTGTAAATAATGGTGGGCCTGAGTGCAGGCATGTATTAACCGTTCAAAGTTCATCTATAGGGTTAATGAACTGGAGTCAGTATCGATCGTTGTCCCGATATGAATTATTATCTAAAAAAGGCCTGCCCACTGGTGATGGATACCTAAAAATGAGTCAATATCAGATGTGTCTAGCAGAAATACTCCCTTTGCTTACGAAAGCCCGTGACGATCATTGGGGGAATTTCATCTTTCAGGATTGACCAGCAATCTCGAATTTAAGTAAGCTAACAGTGAAAAAAAATATTGGTAATCTACAAATTCTATTTATATTTAACACGTGTTAAATCATTGCCCACTTTGAGTAAAGTCAGTCAAAAAGATATAGCCGAAAGCCTGAATATTTCAAGAGTAACCGTAACAAAAGCACTTCAGGGTGATCCTGATATTGCCAGGGAAACGGTCAGGAAAGTGAAGGAGAGAGCACTTGAAATGGGGTATATCCCGGATTTTATCGGGCGCAGCCTGGCCTCGAAGCGCACCTTTACCATTGGCCTCGTGGTACCAAAGATTGCACACTCTTTCTTCTCTTATTCAATCGAGCGAATGTATGAGGCCGCCAGGAAACGGGGCTACAATATCATACCTACCGTATCGTTCGAGGATGAGGATCGGGAGCTGGATAATATGAGAACCCTGCTTTCCATGCGTGTGGATGGGATCATCCTGGATATCGCGCAGAATAGCAAGGAAAATTCAGGCTACGAGCTGGCCAGGCGTTCTGCTTGCAAGGTCTTGTTCTATGACCGTTGTCCCGCTTCATTTCATGGAGCTTCCATTCTCACCGATGATAGGAACAGTGCCTTTGGGCTCACCCGCTTACTGATTCAAAAAGGATACCGTAAGATCTACCATTTTGCTGGACCCTTTTTCCTGAATATTTCCCAGGAGAGGAAAAAGGGATATGAGGCTGCCATGCATGAGGCGGGACTCCCAAGCCACATTTTCAATTCAGATATGACAATTGCCGGTGGACTCAGGGCATTAAAGAAATTGAAGGAATCTGGTGAATTACCGGATGCGGTGATTGCCGTGAATGATCCGGTGGCCCATGGAGTATATGAAGCTGCCTGCGATCTGGGTCTCAGGATACCGGAAGATATTGCAGTAGCCGGATTTGGAGATGTGAATACATCAGCACTCCTTCGGCCACCCATGACCAGCATTCAGCCTCCTCTGGATCTTATGGCGGAAGCGGCGGTAGAGACTCTGGTCAGAATGATCGAGAATGATCAGGAAGATTTTGAGCCGCGGATTTTTGAGACAACCCTGATAGAAAGGGGGTCCACATAATTTTTTTAACCATTTCTTACACGTGTAAACTATGAGCGCACTTGGAATTATTTATGCATTGGTAACTGTACTTGCCTGGGGCACCTGGCTGGCACCTTCCCAGAATGTGCCCATGAAGGGACAGCAAACCAGGACTTTTTACGTCACACTGGCCGTGATGTTGCTTGCATTGATTGCCAGTATTTTCGTGGGATTTGAAGGATTGAATGCTTCGACCTTCTGGTTCCCCTTTCTGGGTGGATTGATCTGGGCCCTTAGTGGGTGGAGCGCCTTCGTGGGAACCAACCGTCTGGGCATGGCCAAGGCCTTTGGAATATGGGCACCCATGAATATTGTGGTGGCCATCATCTGGGGTGTGGTACTTTTCGGTGAGTTCATGGAAACGGAGACACGCAATCTTATACTGGCCATACTCTCTCTGATGCTAATCATCGGCGGTATTTTGATGATCATCTTCGCGGGTGGATCAAGTGGAGAAGGCAAGGGCAAAAAAATAAATGTAGTCGGTCTCCTGGGTGCCATGGGTGCAGGGGTGGGATTTGCCACCTATTTCATCCCCATCCAGATCGGAACAGCCAATAACCCGGATTTTAATATGTGGCTGGGTACACTTCCTCTCTCCATAGGGATGTTTACCGGAAGTGCAATCCTTTCCCTGGTAACCAAATCATCTATCCGGTTGGAAAAGAGGTCCCACTATGGCCGGGTAATGAGTACCGGTATACTTTGGGCTATAGGCAATTACGGAGCTCTGGCGATGATGGAGATCATCGGGACCGGCAGGGGATTTACCATTGCACAGCTCTGTGTGGTTGTGAATGCAGTGGTAGGAATTTATATTCTGAAGGAGCCGAATCCGAAATCCAGGGCAGCGAGGCTTACACTGGTGGGTGTGCTTATCGCAATGGTTGGTGCCATACTATTAGGAAATATTAAGTAAGGAATAAGAACGAATATTTATGTTTCAGCATGTTGATACAAGGGTAGCCCTGGAATTGATTAAAGATGGTTCTACCGTTGCGGTAGGAGGAGCCGGCGCAGGTCATGCTGTGCCGGACAAAATTCTGAAGGCACTGGGCGAGCTCTATCTTGAGACCGGCAAACCCGCCGGCCTGACCATCATTCATCCCTGTGGGATCGGTGACAACGATTCCCGGGGCCTGAACCACCTGGCACATGAAGGCCTTATCAAAATGAACATAGGGGGATTCTGGGGGAACGCGCCCAGGATGATTCAGTTGGCTGTGGAGAATAAGATAGCAGGTTACAACCTACCCCAGGGGGTCCTCAGTCACCTGATGCGGGAGACTGCCGCAGGGTCGCCGGGTGTCATAAGCCATGTGGGACTTCATACCTTTGTGGATCCCAGGCTTGAAGGAGGAAAGATCAACGAAATCACCAAAGAGGATGTGGTGGAGGTGATCGAGTTGTCAGGGAAAGAGTATCTTTTTTATAAGGCCAGGCCCATTGATGTGGCTGTGATCAGAGGAACTTCGGTGGATAAAGAGGGCAACCTCACCATGGAGGAGGAGGTGGGCTCCTTTGCCATGTTATCCATTGCCCAGGCAGCCAGGGCCAACGGGGGAATCGTCATAGCCCAGGTAAAGCAAAT
>CAZURA010000119.1:12217-17517 GCA_964622985.1 uncultured Bacteroides sp.
CCCGGCAGGAAGGGATTACGGATCAGCTTGTTTTTATGATTGAGCAGGGTGCCATTGCAGGGATCCCCACCACGGGGCTCAATTTTGGTGCCATGTACAACCCATCGGCCATTTTGGACGATGGCTACCAGTTTGACTATTTTCAGGGTGGGGGACTTGATCTTGCATTCCTGGGATTTGCCCAGATCGACCGGCAAGGGAATATTAACTCGAGCCGTTTTGGCAATGTGATCACCGGTTGTGGCGGATCGATCGATATCTCACAGAATGCAAAAAAGGTGGTCTATTGTGGCTCCTTTGCGGTGAAGTCTGTCCAGGAGATTGACGAAAATGGGATCAGGGTGACCCATCCCGGAAAATTCAGAAAATTTGTCAACCAGGTTCAGCAAGTCTCTTTTTCAGGCAGCTATGCCCTTGAGAAAGGACAGCAGGTGTTCTATGTTACTGAAAGAGCAGTATTTACACTTACGGCAGATGGGCTGACGCTGATCGAAATTGCCCCGGGCATAGATCTTCAGAAAGATGTGCTTGACATGATGGAATTTAAGCCGGTTATCGATCCTGAGCTCCGGGAAATTGATTTGCGGATCTATAAAGAGGGGCTGATGAGCCTTGGAAATGACCTTTAATTTTAACACGATGCCAGACAAAGTACTATACCAGGTAAGCGGGAGTGTGGCAGAGATCACACTTAATAATCCGGAGAAACTCAACTGCATGGGATTTGAGATGCTCAGGGAGCTGGACCGCCTGGTCAGTGAAATAGCCAGTACGGACAGTATCAGGGCTGTACTGATCAGCGGGGCTGGAGAAAGGGCCTTTTCCACAGGCGCTGACCTGAAGGAATTCCGTTCCCTTTCCACCAGTCAGGCCGAAGAGTGGATACTTTTCGGGAATCACCTTTTTAATAAAATTGCCTTGCTGCCAAAACCTACGGTAGCATTATTGGAGGGATATGTGATGGGAGGCGGCATGGAACTGGCCCTTGCCTGTGACTTTCGGCTGGGAACCGTCCGCACGGTAATCAGTTCGCCCGAGTTACAGCATGGCTGGCTTCCGGGATGGGGAGGAATGACCAGGCTTCGCAGGCTCCTGGGAGAGGCAAAGGCCAAAGAGGTGGTGATGCTCAATGAGAGGATCCCGGCCGAGGAAGCACTTCACCTGGGACTGATATCCCGCATCCTGAACGACGGAGGTGAAAGAGAAGAGGTGGGTAAAATTATGGACCATCTCGCTCAGCTGAAACCGGCTGCATTCAGGCTGGCAAAAGCAGCCCTGATGGATGAGGGGCGCACAACCGAAGGTGCCGATTTGCAGTTTGACATCCTGGCCATAAAGATCACTGAAGATGAATAATATATTTATAACATCAGACAAAAACAGATATCCATATGAAGACCTATACCTTACCTGAAAATCCATTCCAATATAAAATCCTGATCAAAGGAAGCTGGAAAGAAGCATTGAGCGGAGAGACATTTAGCCGGGAGAGCCCTGCTCACGGTACCCCAGTTGGTATTTACCCATTGTGCGATGCCAGTGATACCAAAGAGGCCATCAAGGCTGCCAGAGAGTCGTTCCGGGAGGGATCCTGGTCATCCATGGCCGGAGCAGACCGGGCTAAGATTATTCTGAAGGTGGGAGAGGGGATCAGGAAAAGAGCTGAAGAGCTGGCGCTGATCGAAACCCTGGAAAGTGGCAAACCCATCTCCCAGGCCATCGATGAGATGGAGTGGGCGGCCAACCTGTGGGATTATGCAGCCACACTCTGCAGGCACCAGTATGGAGATGTAAACAATAACCTGGGGGATGATATGCTGGCCTACATGTACCGGCAGCCCATCGGTGTGGTGGGGATGATCGCCCCCTGGAATTTTCCACTGCTGATCATCAGCCAGAAGCTGCCTTTTGTACTTGCAGCAGGTTGCACCGGAGTGGTCAAGCCCTCTGAACTGACTCCCGGAACCACCCTGAAGCTGGGTGAGATACTCCAGGAAGCAGGAGTTCCTGATGGTGTGGTGAACATCCTTTCGGGTTATGGCGATCCCGTTGGGAAGACCCTGTCGGAGAGCATGGATGTGGATATGATCTCATTCACAGGTTCCACACTGGTTGGGAAACAGATTGTAGCTGCATCCCAGCACAACCTGAAAAAAGTATCCCTGGAACTGGGAGGAAAGAACCCACAAATTGTCTTCCCGGATGCGGATATGGATGCAGTCATTGATGCGGTGGTATTCGGTGTCTATTTTAATATGGGAGAGTGTTGCAACAGTGGTAGCAGAATCCTGGTGCATGAAGATGTGGCCGACAATTTTGTGGAGCGGGTACTTGAGCTGTCCCGAAAGGTTCGTGTGGGTGATCCACTGGATCCATCCGTCAAGGTGGGTGCCATCATCGATGACAGGCAGCAGCAAAAGATCATGGATTACATTGAATCCGGAAGAAATCAGGGCGCAGAGCTGAAGCTTGGCGGGGGGATAATAGAATCTGAGCTGGGAAGGTTTATACAGCCCACCGTATTTTCCGAAGTCAGGCCTGACATGGATATCGCCAAAGAGGAGGTTTTTGGTCCGGTGCTTTCCATCATCAGGTTCAGCAATCTGGAAGAAGCCGTGCAGATCGCCAACAGCACGGTCTATGGTTTGTCAGCCAGTGTTTGGACCAAAGATATGGATACGGCATTGATCATGTCCAGGAGGATCGAGGCAGGTACGGTCTGGATCAATAATTTTATGTCGGGCTACCCGGAGATCTCCTTCGGTGGATTCAGGCAGAGCGGACAGGGCAGGGAGCTGGGCCGATTCAGTATGGATGAATTTACAGAACTGAAATCTATCCTTATCCATATCGGGCCTGCCGGAGAAGGATGGGTGGGATCTTAGTAGAATGACAAAAACAATTTATCAAACCATTTAAAAACCGAATGATGAGCGGAGTCCAGAAAAACAGACTTGTAAAAAGTTTCGATAAAGTGCTCCCTTTATTTCTTGTCCTGCTATTGGTTTCAATAGGGGCCAATGGTCAAACAAACATTGATAAGCCATCAGATTCTTCAGAAATCATAGCTGTCTTCGTATGCCGTGTAAAACCTGGAATGCTACAACAAAATAAAGAAATATGGGATTACTTTGTTGAGCGGATCAGCAGGAATGAGCCGGGCTGGAAAGGGAACTGTTACTACAATTCTGATGAGTCAATTGTCACCTATATAGAAATCTTTGAGGACATTGAAGCCTATGAACTTCATGAAGAAGAACATTTAAAAGATCCGGCGGCAAGAAAAAAGTGGGAGGCCACAGCAGAGCTTATTTCTGCCGAATTATATGGCGCGATTTCAACTGAAAGTTCCGAATTGCTAAAGCAACAAAGTATCAGCAAAAAGTATAGTGGCAATTTAAAGTTTTAACTGGCATACCATGAAATTATTACTTAGAATAATCCCCTTCTTATTTATCTCTCTCGGTGTTTTTGCATCGGAAAGCAATAAGAAACCCAATGTCATCTTCATATTTGTGGATGACCAGGGATACTACGATTTGGGTTGCTACGGCGCCAGGGAAGTGAAGACTCCCCGGATTGATGCACTGGCGGAGAAGGGCCTTCGATTCACTGATTATTACGCGGCAGCTCCCATCTGCAGTCCTTCACGTACGGGCCTGATGACAGGCTGTTATCCGCGGAGAACCGGAAACGCCATCTGGGTTCACCGACCCGATTCAAAGCATGGAATACCGACCTCATTGACCACCCTGGCAGAATTATTTCAGAATGAGGGCTATGCAACTGCATGTATCGGCAAGTGGCATTTGGGTTTTGAAGATCGGTTCTTACCTCACAATCAGGGATTTGATTACTACTTCGGGCTACTGCACAATCTGGATTCCTATGAAGTATTCCATTTTGAGGAGGAGGGAGGCATGCCCCTGCTGAGAAACGGAGAAGTGCTCACGCGCAATCCGGATCCCGGCACCCTGACACGGCTGTATACCGAAGAGGCCATTTCATGGATGAAACAAATGGAAGTTGAAGCAGCGCCCTTTTTTCTGTACCTGCCCCACACGATGTTGCATCATCCCATGGGAGCCAGTGAAGCCTTCAAAGGAAGTTCCGACTGGGGCCTCTATGGAGATGCCATCCAGGAGATGGATTTTTATGTGGGCCAGCTGGTGGATGCACTTGAAGGCATTGGAATTGACGACAATACCATCATTGTATATGCTTCTGACAACGGTCGAGGGCCTGGTCGGAACGAGGACCAAGCCATCCGGGGAGGAAAGATCACCAGCTACGAAGGAGGACTGCGGGTTCCCTGCATAGCCTTTGCACCCGGACTCATTCAGCAGGGAGCTACCTCAAATGCTGTGGTCCATGCCATGGACTGGTATCCAACACTGGCTTCCCTGGCAGGTATTGAAATTCCCGACAACATCCTTCTCGATGGAAGGGATTTAAGTGCCCTGCTGACAGGCGAAACGAATGGGATCCCTGCGTTCAGGGAGGGGACCTCTTTAAACGCTACGGTTCCCTTAAGGCGAAATCTTCCTGTGGATGAGGAATGGCATCATGAATTCACCAGGGAAGAATACCTCAATGCCTTCTTCTACCATGGTAGCCAAGGAGCGCTTGCGGCAGTTCGCTCCGGCAAGTGGAAGTTGTTCCTGAACCCCACCCTGATACTCTATGACCTGGAGAAGGATCCGGGAGAGAGAACTCCTGTGAATGATTCGGGTATTGCCAGGAAGTTGCGGGGAATGGCCATTCAGTTCCAGCGGGAAATGACAAAAACATTTTAATCCTTGAATAAGAAATAGCATCATGAGAGTATTTATAAGAAGTTTTTTGTGTGTGGCTTTTGTTTTTGGCTCAATGCTCACTTCCTGGTCCCAGGAGAAGAACATGATACAAAACGCAGTGATTCCCGGATTCAACCCCGATCCCTCCATTTGCAAGGCCGGGGATACCTACTACCTGAGCACTTCGAGCTTTCAGTTCTGGCCTGGCTTACCTATCTATGAAAGCAAGGATTTAAAGAATTGGAAACTCATAGATTATGTCCTGAAAGAAACCCGCCAGGCCAACCTGTTCCGGATATGCAACTCGGGGGGGATATGGGCACCGGATTTGTCCTACAATGAGCTGGAAGACTTGTTTTACATCGTATATACTGTTGCTGGTGGGGAGGGCATGATCCATGAAACCCCCAATTTTGTGGCCACCTCCAAGTCCATTCACGGACCATGGTCCGACCCTGTGTACCTGAATTCACGGGGGAACGATCCTGCCATGTTTCACGACAG
>CAZURA010000120.1:0-17263 GCA_964622985.1 uncultured Bacteroides sp.
CCATAGCACATGATCAGGAATTTTCCCTTGCCTATGCGGAACTTGCTATTACTTATTATTTCTTAGATCTGTATCAAGCTGACAAAAAGTTCTCTGATCAGATTAACAGTTATGCCGACAAAGCGTTATTATTCGATTCCCAATTGACTCAGAGTTTAATTGCTAAAGCTCTCTATTATTTTCATAGTGAAGAGTATGAACAAGGGATTCCCTATCTGGAAAAAGCACTGGATTACAATCCCAATTCAGCTGTGGTCATCGGTATCCTGTCAGATTTTTATGTGAATATCATGCCTGACACTGAAAAATACCTGGAATACGCTCTAAGAGGCATTAGAGTAGAAATTCCGGCGGATGACTCAGTGATTGCAAGTTTTAACTATCTGCACATCAGCAATGCAATGATGCAAACCGGATTTATACAGGAGGCGGAAAAGTTCATAATGAAATCATTGGAGTATAATCCTGCAAACCTGTTTTCACAATATTTGAGAGCTTACATACTATATGCCAAAGAAAAGGATCTTCAGCAGACAAAAGAGTTGATCATCGAGGTTTTGAATAAGGATACCACCAGGTGGGATATATGGCAGGAGGCAGGAAAGATATGTTACTACATGAGGGATTATGAAAGCGCATATACATATTATAAGAGATTTCTTGAGATCACCTCTGCAAAGAATCTAGATGTGTACAAGGGAGAAAAAGCAAAGATAGGCGTAGTTCTTTCTGAATTGGGAATGACCGAGGAATCTGAGCTGTTGTTTGATGAGTATAAGAGATATGCCGAGAAAGATAAATCTACCTACAAGCATTTAAGCTTAGCCGTCTATTACGCTTATCAGGGTGATGTTGAAATTGCGATTGATCATTTGAAAACATTCTCACAACAAACCAATTACAGTCAGTTACTGTTCCCTTTCTTAAAGATTGATCCACTATTAGACAACATCAAAGACCTCCCTGAATTTAAGCAAATACTGGATGAAATGGAGATAAGATACTGGGAGAATCATAAGCAGATCAGGGCTTCACTGGAAGAGGAAGATTTACTTTGAGGTCGGCCTGATCTGGTTGTGGACCATTATCTCACCATATTTGAAATATCGTTTACTATGAGCCACTTTTTACCAAAGCGCTTCCATTCGGTCAGATATTCACCTTCAAATTCCTGGCCGTTCTGAAGTTCAACTACCCAGTGGCCTTTCTCCACGGCAATGGTTTTACTCACATTAACCGAGATGATCCGGAGTTCTTTAAACTTGTAGATTTTGACCTGAGATTCAAAATAGCCACGAATATATTCCTTTCCACATCCCAATGTCAACAGACAGGCGTCCTCACTATAGGAGGTCATTAAGGAATCCACATGTCCGTTATTGAACCACCGGACAAAATTTTCACTGGAATTTTCAATGGCTTCTTTGACTTCTGCTTTTGATTGTGCATTTCCATCCACTGTTAGGCTCATTATCAGTAAAGCCATTACCCAAAAGATTGCTGATTTCATTGTGCTTTTCATGATATCTTATTTTCACTAGACTAAAGACAGGACCAGAAACATATAGAGTATCGGATCAAAATTAGGAAATTACGTCCCGTTAGTCAATAGTGTGTTTCATATTCCAGTGGCAGAGAGATTATTGACCTCCTGGACAATACAACTCAGATAAGTACCTGTAATAGGCGTTTTTTTCATAATTTTATTATGAATCCCGACTTATCCTTCTGAGGTAGATTTTGATATGATTGAGCCCAAATGTGGCACGGTAATCTGTAATGGATCACCAAGATGGATAACCAAAAGAAGATAAAGTTTCTCCTTATTAACCCGACATCACCACTCTGGCGGGTCAGTGCAAATCAACGTCCTCGAAATTCAAGGGTTTTCAGGTTCTCGATGCTTCCAAGCCTGTATGTAGCAGCATCTATGCCACCTTATGTGGAGACGCAAATCGTTGATGAGGATGTAGAGCCCATCGATTTTAATACGAATGCAACTCTCATTGGAATTACGTTCATGACCTTTAATGCTCCAAGAGCTTACGAAATTGCAGACCAGTTTCGATCTCAGGGAAAGAGCGTAATATTTGGCGGATACCATCCGACTTTCATGCAACAGGAAGCTATTAAGCATGCTGATTCAATCTGTGTTGGGGAATCTGAATATAATGTACCAAGAATGATTGAGGATTTTGTAGCCGGTAAACTTGAACCATATTATAATAGTGATCTGGTGGACCTCAAAGAGCTCCCGGTCATCAATCGCGACCTTCTCCGCCACAGGGCATATTTCTCCATCAATGCACTGCAAGCTACCCGGGGTTGTTACCACCATTGTGATTTCTGTTCAGTTGCCTCTTTCAATCGCTATAAAATCAGAACCCGACCTATTGGGGATGTAGTGGATGAGTTAAAGAACCTGGGTAGATCTGTCCTTTTCATGGACGATAATATTGCTCTGGACAGAGAATATGCCATGGAGCTGTTTACTGCAATGATGCCGCTTAAAAAGCAGTGGTTTAGCCAGTGTGAGATCGGAATTGCGGAAGATGAGGAACTTCTTCAACTGGCCCGGCGGAGTGGCTGCAGGGGATTATTCATCGGTTTTGAATCACTCTCAGATAAGAGTTTAAGCTCCTGGAAGAAACATTGTAACAGGAAAAAGAACTATCTCGAACTGGTACGAAAGATACATAAAGCGGGAATGGGAATATTTGCTGCATTTGTGTTTGGAAGCGACGAAGAGGGTCCGGAAGTATTTGCAGATACACTGGATTTTCTTCTCGAGGCCAACATCGAAGTCCTGCAGTCTACCCGACTAACCCCTTTCCCGGGAACCCCTCTCTTTGAGAGAATGAGTAAGGAAGGCCGGATCTTTGACAAAGATTGGAGCCACTACGATTTTTTCCATGTGGTGCATCAACCTCAGAATATGAGCTGCGAGGCACTTCATTACGGAATTGCCTGGTTACAAAAGCAGTTCTACAGCTATAAGAGCATTACTCAACGCATGCGAAAAGCGTTGACTTATCTTCCTCCTAGCATAGTAATGAAGGCTATGTTACCTTTAAACTTGGGGTATCGTCATAAACTCTCGACGTATGGTGCATTCAGGATGAGTAAATCCTTCCACCATATAGCGTGAGAGCAATCCTTAAATCGACTTCATCAAATCCATAACCATGCTCACCATCGATCTTACACCTGTTTTGATCGTAGTCTCGGGGTAGGGAGCAAACAGGGGAGAGTGCAGGGGGGGAAGCTTTGTTCCGTTCTCCAGATGATCCTGCATTTTTTCGGGGCTTACTGTTCCTAACCACATGATGCATATCGGTACTTTTTCTTCTGTGTATCCGTATTGTCCAAAATCTTCTCCGGCCATAACCGGATCAACCCGAACTACATTTTCATTTCCAATGGACTTGTGCAATACATTCACCCAGCGATCTGTCAAATCCATATTATTAATCACCGGGGGAATAGATCCATCCTGTACGATCACCTCCGGATAGCTTTCCACCGGAAGTCCTGCAGAAATGGCTATGCCCCTTGTAATTCTCTCCAGACCTTTTATGGTTTGGTATCTAACATCTTCCGAATAGGACCGTAAGGTCAGGAGTAACTCAACTTCATCCGGGATCACATTATGTTTGAACCCTCCATTTATGGCTCCCACAGTAACTACTGATGATTCTAATGGAGAAGTCTCGCGACTCACCAGTGTCTGTATGGCCAGAATAGCTCGAGCTGACAGTACAATGGGATCAATGGTCTTGTGAGGATAAGCTCCATGACCGCCCTGACCTTTCATCACAATATTAACACTGCTTACACTTGCCATGGCAGGTCCGGGGCAATATCCGATTTTACCCGATTCCAATTCTGCTGACACATGATAGGCCAGTGCATAATCAGGTGTTCCAAATTTTGAATACAAACCTTCCTTTAGCATTCCCTTTGCTCCGGTCCCGGTTTCTTCAGCTGGTTGTGCCACCAGGATTACAGTTCCGGCCCATTTCTCTTTCAAAGTAGCCAGTGCATAGGCTGTGCCTGTAAATACGGTCATGTGCATATCGTGACCACAAGCATGCATAACGTCCACTTCATTGCCGTTTAACGAGGCCTTTTGCTGACTTGTATAGTCTAATCCTGTTTTTTCCTGCAAAGGAAGAGCATCCATATCGGTCCGGATCAATATCGTGGGACCTTCACCATTTTTCAGCACTCCAACGACTCCATAGCCACCAACATGGGGGGTTACTTCATACCCTGCTTTATCCAGTTCAGCTGCAATTTTTTGAGACGTTATTTTTTCCTGAGATGATAACTCGGGCGATTGATGCAGATCACAATATATCGATTCCAGATACAAGTATTTCTGATCGATGACTTCATCGATTTCGGTTTGCTGGCTATATAAAGCCATGCATATGCTAAGAAGCAATGCTGTCACAAGCAAGTTCTTCATTCTAATTATTTTAAGTTACCTAATGTACTGAATAATGCTATTCTCTCATAAATCCATCAATAATTGTGGCGATTTCGTCACCCTTATCTTCCTGCAAGAAGTGCCCTGCATTCTTGATTGTAATTTCTTCCTTCTCTTTGAAGGATGGGATCAGGTTGTGAAAGAAGCCATGGAGATTACCGAGGATGAAGTCTTTGTCGGAAAACATAACAAGCGCAGGTTTCGACCATTTTGACAGTACATCTCTTGCTCTCAATATTCTAACCACACCTTCGTCTTCTGGTTTTGTTGGAATAAGTAGCGGGAATGCTTTTGCACCACCTTTGTATCTTCTGTTTGGGAAGGGTGCATCGTATGCGTATGTGGTCTCTTTATCCAGTCTACTGTAAGTGCCGTATTGAAGTACCTTGCCAGCGGGTAAAGAGGGATGGAACCTGGCAACATTTTTCCAGATCTTCATAATTCCCGGGAGTGGTTCACCAGTTGGAAGTGCAGTATTCAGGATCACTACCCGCTTAAATCGTTCAGGGTACTCTCCCAGCAAACTTAAGCCCAATATGCCACCCCAATCCTGGACAATTAGTGTTATTTCGCTTAATTCCAGGTTGTTGATGAAATTCTCAAGTGATCTGAAATGCAGATCAAACGAGTAATTCCGCCAATCCACAATTTTATCCGATTTTCCAAATCCGATAAAGTCCGGAGCAACAAATCTATAATTGGAAAGGATAGGAATGAATTTCCTGTAGAGGTAGGACCAGCTTGGCTCGCCGTGAAGTGCAAGTATGGTCTCTCCGGCTCCCACATCAATATAGTGCATCTGAAGCCCTTCAAAATCCATAAAACTCTCCTCATAGGGAAAATCTTTGATTTTCTGGAATCTTGACCGGTCAGTTCTTACAACTTCCATTTTATCTCCACCGGAATTTCAATCTACACTATTTTGATCAAGTGCATATATGGCGAACGAACCTAACCAATGACCACCTTCATAGCTATCCTCAACGAGATTTGGTAAAGAATACCTTACATGCTCATTGGCAATATCTATTAAATGCTTGTATTCCGCGTACTGCTGGGCCAGTCCGTACAATACCCACGCTCTGCTGAAATTGAGTCCGTCGAGATGTACTAATTTTCCGTCTGTTCGGTCGGAGACTTCTCCGACGTTGAGTACAAAGCTCTCGTTGCTAAGCTGCGGGGCAAAATGGTTGATCCATTCTTTGAAGTCCTCTTTATCCAGTACTCTTCTCATCAGGTCTATCTCTTCAAAACAGGGAGAGAGAAAATCATATCCGCTAGGTTCCCAGTTTAACGGGCAATTTGCGTCAGCAAGGTAAAATTCTCGTGCTCTCGATTCTATAGCGAGTTTCAATTCAGATTGTTGAGTTGTATTTGCATAATCCCATGCAAATGAAAGCCCAAAAGCACTATTTGTATGTTCACCTACCCGTATGGGATAGACCAATTTGGGTAAAAAATCGATGTACTTTTGAACGATTACATCTGTTAATGGCTGTAAATGCTGTTCCAGTTCCCGGGCAAGGGAATCATCCCAGGTATGTAGTTCTTCAGCTAACTTAAGCAACCAGGCCCAACCATAAGTTCTTTCGTAAGATTTGTTATGTTCCCCCTGAAAATAGTCTACTTCGGCCTGAATATGCTGTTGAGTGATATTCTCCTGAAGTTTTGATCTGATCAATTCAGCCTTTTGCAACTGAGGAAAATCTTTCAATAGCTTAACCAGTGCCCAGTGCCCGTGCACTGCAGAGTGCCAGTCGAAGCAGCCATAAAATGCAGGATGCAATCTATGCGGCTCTTGAATATCCTCTTTTGTGCCCAGTGTCTGTCCCAGCTTGTTGGGATATTCGGTTTGCATGCAAGCTAAAGGCAATTCGGCAAGGTTATTAGCGTGTTCAAGTGTGAGTCGGATGGGTTTTTCAATGGCAGTTTTCTGATTCCCACAACTGCTAAGGAGTATGAATAGTACTAATTGAAGGATTCTAAGTTTTATTCTCATAGTCATTCAGTAACTGAATAATTTGTTTGATAGCTTTTGTTGCTTCGGGCATTTTCAACAGCATAAATACGTGTATCATTTTGGGGTATTCAATATAGTTGATAGGTATACCTGCTGCATTTGCTAGCTGTTTAAACTTTCTCGCATCCGGCACAAGGATGTCATAGCTGCCAATATATATGCTTATTGGGGCCAGTCCCTCCACGGGACCGTTTATGGGACTGATCATATAGTTATCAAGATCGCTTTCACCGGCATAAGCCTTTCCCGCAAGCTGAGCGCCTTCAACTCCTAATAACGGATCAAAAGGATCTACATCTCTTATTTCAGGATTCTGAAGACTCACATCAAGCCACGGAGATAACAACACAATGTGATGAGGTTGGCTTAGTTGCTCATTTCTTGCATATTGAGCCAGTGCCAAAGCAAATCCGCCACCGGCAGAATCGCCCATAATAACCACATTTTCACTCCCGGCCGTTTGAAGAAGCTCCTTATAGACCGGAACAACCATTTCAAATGAATCTTTATAGGTATGTGCCGGCGCAAGAGGATAGTCCGGGACAACAAAGTGGTACTGGGTATTGGAGAGTAACTTATATATGAAACTCCAATGCTGTTTTACCAGATTATGTACATAGGCGCCCCCGTGCAGGTACAGAATATAGCGTTCCGATCGGGTATCTCTTTGCTTCAGTGTCCAGATTTTCCGCCCGTTTCTTGCTTTATCACAGGTTACGTCATAATTCGATGCTATGCCCGGTAATGGCTCTGCTGCATCGGCTTTTTTACTGAAATCGTTGGTCGTAAATTCCTTTGTGATTGAATTTTTGTATTCGGCAACCCGAAGTAATACACTGTATATTTTGCTTTGTATACTCGTCATCTTTGCCCCATTTGTTTAAACTTACCTTTGGATTTACGAATACGTACGGCAACTACTTTGTACTCAGGGCACATGGCTTCAGAATCGTGGACATCAGAGGTAATATTGTTGACCATAATTTCGGGGAAATGGAAAGTGGTGCTTAGGATCCCTTTGTTTACCTGATCCGTAACTTGTGCTTTAATATCCACCTTTCCTCTGGGTGATTCAAGGCATACATAATCCCCATCTCTGATCAGGTTTTCCTCTGCATCTTCAGGATGTATCATCAAATAGTCGCCCGGTAGGAGAAGTTCATTACTGGTTCTCCTGGTCATTGCACCACAATTATAGTGCTCAAGCTCCCTGTTAGTTGTTAAAATATAAGGATATGCTTCACCATGTGATACGATCTCTTCACTCTCTTGCCAGCTGTGGAATTCAAAATACCCTTTTCCTCTCGGGAATTCGGTTTGATGAAGAATCTGAGTGTCGGTTCCATCTTTTGCAACAGGCCATTGTTTTCCGTTCTTTCCTAAATTATCCCATGTGATACCACCAAAAAACGGCACAATCTGAGAGATTTCCCGTAATACACCTTCAGCGGTGTAGTCAGGCTGATCATATCCCATCTTATTCATCATCTCCACAATGATCTGACCATCTGCTTTTGCTCCATCAATGGGATTAACCACCTGGTGGACAGCTTGTACCCTTCGCTCCCCATTGGTGAATGTTCCGCTCTTTTCCAGGAATGAAGCTCCTGGTAGTACCACATCAGCATATTTTGCTGTTTCTGTGATAAACAACTCCTGCACAACTACGAGATCGATTGCCTCCAGAGCCTTTATCACTTTTTGTGAATTTGGGTCCGTTTGTACCACATCCTCCCCAATGATCCAGAGGGCTTTTAATTTTCCCTCCAACGCTGCACCGAACATCTCAGGAATCTTGTATCCGATGCCTTTTGGCACTTCAACTCCGTAGAATTCGTTAAACTTCATGCTCACTTCATCATCCGTGATATCCAAATATCCGGCACCCTGATGTGGTTGCACTCCCATATCAGCACTCCCCTGAACGTTATTCTGTCCGCGAAGCGGATTTACACCTACCCCTCTCCTCCCTATGTTTCCCGTTAAAAGAGCTAAGTCGGCTATTTGAATGACTGTAAATGTTCCTTGTGAATGCTCTGTGACTCCCAAACCATGGAATGACATGGCATTTGGTGCAGAAGCGTACGCGATGGCTGCCTCTCTAACAAGATGGCGATCCACACCTGAAACTTCTTCCATCGTATCCATATCCATATTCACAATTTCCGACATGAACGTTTCAAATCCTTCAGTTCTTTTTTCAATGAACGCTTTATCTATCAAGCCTTCCGAAATGATGTAATACATCATCATATTCAATACGGCCACGTTGGTCCCCGGCCTGAGGGCAAGGTGATATGTGGCATACTTTGCCAATTCGGTGCGTCTGGGATCTATTACAATGGATGCATTTCCTGATTTCATGGCAAACTGCTTTAGCTTCGCCCCTGTAACCGGATGGGCTGCAGTAGGATTGGCCCCTATTACCAGGATGCAGTTGGTATCCTCCAGATCATTGATGGAATTAGTTGCTGCTCCCGTACCAAATGTTTGCTGCATCCCAAGAGCAGTCGGGGAGTGGCAGACCCTGGCACATCCGTCTATATTATTTGTCCCAATGACTGTCCGGATAAACTTTTGCATGAGATAATTCTCTTCATTTGTGCATCTTGATGAAGAGATTCCGGCGATTGAATCGGGTCCGAATTCAGTTATACTTGCCGAAAGTCGAGCTGCAATAAAATCATATGCTTCCTCCCAGCTTACTTTTTCAAATTCGCCATTCCGTTTAATCAATGGTGAGTTGAGTCGATCTGAATGATTGTAGAATGTAAATGCGAATCGGCCTTTGACACAGGCATGGCCCTGATTTACTTCCGCATCATAGGGTGCCTGAATACTTAAGATTTCCCCATTGCTGCTTGATACTTCAAGGTTACATCCCACCCCGCAGTAGGTACAAATGGTCCTGGTTTTCTTACTGGCATTAATAGCCTTTGATTGAAACACATCAGATATGGCAGCAGTGGGGCAGGTCTGTGAACAAGCTCCACAACTGACACAGTCGGAATCTAAAAATGATTGGTCATTTCCTTTTACAATATACGTATCAAACCCTCTTCCTGCCATGCTCAGCACAAATTGCCCCTGTACTTCATCACAAACACGGACACAACGAAAACAATGAATACATCCTGAAAGATCTGATATCATATAGGGGTGACTCAAATCTTTTTTCTTATCAAGGTGGTTTTCACCTTCCGGATATCTGACTTCCCTGATACCCACCTGCGCTGCTACCGTCTGAAGTTCACAATTCCCATTCACCTCACATGTCAAACAACTTAATGGATGATCTGTAAGAACGAGTTCCATGATGTTCTTACGGAGTTTCTTGATGGATTCTGAATTAGGATAAATGTACTGGTCTTCATTCACAGGGGTATGGCATGACGCCAGGGTGGATACAGTACCATTTTCTTCTGAAGCTACCTCCACGCTACATATCCTGCATGAACCAAATGGTTCAAGATCCGGGGAATCGCATAAAGTTGGAACCAGATTTTTCCCTTTGTGCCTTCTGACGAAAGAGAGAATGGTCTCTCCTGCATCTATTTCAAAAGGCTGATTGTTTATGTATGCCAGTTTCATCGATTATGCAGCCTCTAGGTGAAGTATGGTTTAAGTTCTGATTCAAAATATTCCAGTGCATTTCTCACCGGAATGGGAATTCCTCCACCATGTGCGCAGAGAGAACCTTTCTCTAGCGTATCGAGAAGGTCATTGAATAGATCTTTGTTTATCTTGTATTCTGAGCTTAAAGCTTTTACGGACAATTCATGTCCTCTTTTAGTGCCTAATCTGCACGGGAAGCATTTGCCACAACTTTCACAGGCAGCAAAATCGAACAGGTGTTCGATGAATTTCATCATAGGGAAATCCTCCGGAATACAAATGATGGACGCATGACCGAGAACAAATCCGTGTTGCGAGAATGATTCAAAGTCCATGGTAAGATCATCGATTTTGGAGACAGGTACCAAACCACCTAAAGGTCCGCCAATTTGCATGGCTTTCACGCCTGTGCTAAAACCACCTCCCAAATCATTCACAATCACCGAAAGGTGTATTCCCATTTCCACTTCATAGATTCCCGGATTATTGAAGAAACTATCCAGGCTTACAAGTTTTGTCCCGGATGAGAGATCTGTTCCAATAGCTTTCCATGATTTACCTCCATGTTCTGTTATATGATGCAAAGCTGAAAGTGTTTCCACGTTAATCACAACGGTAGGCTTGTTGAATAATCCCTGTTGAGCAGGATAGGGAGGTCGAACACGAACTTCAGGGCGTTGTCCTTCGATAGAATGTATTAAAGCTGTTTCTTCACCACATAAATAGGAGCCCTTGGCCTCTATTACCTTAATGTCAAAATTAAATCCGGAACCATTAGTATTATTCCCGAGCATGCCTTCGGCATGGAGTTCATCGATCGCCTTTTGGACGATTAGTACAGCTTCGGGATATTCAGCCCGAATGTAGATAACACCATAGTTTGCATGGGTAATATAGCCTGAGATTAACATGCCAAATAGTATGGAATGGGGTCTCTGTTCCATTAAGTATCTATCTGAATAGGCACCGGGATCCCCTTCATCCGCATTGCATATGATGAATTTGGTTTCGTTTTCTGTATGGCGACAGTATTCCAGTTTTAATCCCGTTGGGAAACCAGCGCCACCTCGCCCTCTCAGGGCTGATTTCTTGATTTCTTCAAGAAGGAGGGATGAATCTTTCTTTAACGCTTCTCTAAATGGAGCATAGTAGCTGTCAATAGTTGTGAATGGTTTGGTTAGGATCTCTTCTCCGTTCGAATGAATGACATATGTATCCCTATTCAGTCCATTCTTGTTTTCGATTATCTCCTGAAGATCAGCAATCCTTGTACCCGAGTAGTTTTTTCCTTCATATTGAAAAGCGCTGTTTTCATGACACCTTCCAAGGCATGTCATATGACCAATTTCGTCCTCGGTGAAATGTTCTTTAAGCTCTTGTATCACTTTATCTTGTGTGCCAGAGCAAGTGCAGGCAGTTCCATTGCAGGCATAGACCTTCTTTCCTTTGTTACCCGGTTTCAGAAAATCGTAAAATGTGGTTGTGCCATAAGTGTTGGCTTTACCAACCAGGAACTCATCAGCCAGCTTTTCCAGGTCATCGATACCGGGAGTACCAGTGGGTTGTGCTAATTTTCCAAGTCTGCTAAAAAGGCTGTCGTCTAGCCCTTTTCTGCTTGATAAATCGCTTAAATTATTTGACATAATGGGGATTAACTTGCTTTGATATATTGTTTTGTACTTTTTGTACGTTGGGGATGTGAATAACACGTAGCTCTTTGCTCACGACAAAATGCAAATAAAGTGATCCCAAGTTCTTTTGCATAATCAACCGCCAATGAAGAGGGCGCAGAAACGGCTGCCAGAAATGGAATTTTGGCCTTAAAACATTTGATGACAATTTCGTATGAAACACGTCCACTAACCGTCAGGCATGAAGCCTGACTCAGTTCTTTAGACAGAATAAGGTCCCCAATTACTTTGTCCACCGCATTATGTCTGCCTATATCTTCCTTTGAACAAAGCATATCTCCCTGAATGGTGAAAGCGGCTGCAGCATGTGTTCCCCCTGATTTACGAAATGCATACTGCAGCGCATTCATCTTCTGAAATATTTCCTGAATCATTTGGAATTCTATTTTTGCTTCATCATCAATCATCTTTCCCATGAATGAGAGATCCTCCAATTCAGTCCGCCCGCAGATACCACACGATGATAGCGATAGCAGTGTCCGGCTGTTTGCATAACCTTCTCCCAACTCCTTTTTTGGAATCGACAGATCCACTGAAGTGATTATGCCGTCCGGATTCTCTTTCTTCAGCACTAAATCGGGTAGATAATTCGCATCCTTTAAGATCCCTTCTGAATGCAGCAGTCCACGCACCAGGCTGATGTCATCCCCTGGTGTTCGCATGGTAACCGTAAATGGCTTGT
The DNA here is from genome assembly GCA_964622985.1 of uncultured Bacteroides sp. Taxonomy (GTDB): domain Bacteria; phylum Bacteroidota; class Bacteroidia; order Bacteroidales. The sequence continues at coordinate 12,501 of CAZURA010000120.1, forward strand.
TGTTGATATTGATTTGTAAAGCTTCTTCAATAGTCAGTGAATCGGCGGTTGTATTCACCACATCCATCTCGAATTTCCTGCCTTCATACATTCTTGTTGCCATGGAATATCTTTTCAATTGAGGTTTATTCTCCTCATGAAAAGTAAATATAGTTTTTTTGAGAATAGATTCTTTCTTTAGGGAACATATCTAAAATGTAGAAGGCAGAACATAACGTTCCATGATTTCATGCAAGGATTTCTTACCCGCGTAATTCCCGCCCGTAAATATGACTACCATGTTCTCATCAGGAATCACAGTAATGGACTGGCCACCCCAGCCACTTGCAGAAAACATAGGTGCCTTCTCCCTGGAATGAGAAAGCTCATTGGTCCACCATGTATAGCTATACCCATTCCGGCCGGAATCATCAATGGGGATCTTAATCCCTTTGTTGTTGTTATAGGGTACCTTACCCTTTTCCACCCAGTTTTCCGGGACCACCTGCATCCCATGCCATGTACCTCCATCTAAGAATGTGACTCCAAATTTCAGCATGTCCCGCGGTGTCAAATAAAGGCTTCCCTCTGCAGCAAAGGAGCCGTTCTCAAATTGATACCATGTGGTTGAATCGATTCCCAGCGGTTTGAACAGAAACTTCATGGAAAACTGATCTAAATTCATATGGCTGGCGTTCTTCAGGATCTCACTCAGTATAATGATCCCTCCTCCATTGTACGTAAAAACTTCCCCCGGTACATCTTCAAGAGGTCTTTCCAATACACATGCAACCGGATCATTGGAACATTCAAAATATATCCTGTCGATATCGTTGGCAGATGTACCGTGTGCCGCGTTCCACTCATTCCATTTCAGGCCGGAAGTCATGGTAACCAGGTGTTCAATAGTGATCTTCTCTTTCCCGTTATTATTAAATTGTTGATGATCAGGCAAATAGTTAAATATGGATTCATGCACATTCCCTATATACCCTTCATCAATGGCAATGCCTATGCAAGCTGAAGTAAAGCTTTTACTGCACGACATGGTGTGATGTAACATATCCTTGTTCCATTGTACCCACTCACCATGGTATCCTGGTCCATCCCATTGATATTTATGCCCGGTGTAATACTCTTCAAAAACCAGTTTATTGTCTTTGTAAATCAGCATGGAGTGTACCTCTTTATATTTTCCCCTCTGTATTCGGGAGGAAACATCTAAAATTATCTGGGTATCAATCCCTACTTCGGCCAGTGTGCCTACCTCAAGTCCGTCATTTGTAAATTCAGGTGGTCTGTAAGGAGAGTAATCAGAGAAGCCCTTTTCACAGCTTATACTTAGCAGTGTAACAAACGATGTGATCAATAGTGTTTTCATTTTTATTAGTTTTTGTGCAGTGACAATTTTCTAATGTAAAGGTCTGAAAACGCATGATGCACAACTAATAAACAATGAAGCTGTTTATGTAACTTTTGGGGAGGGGATATCAACTATGCCAAATGGATATAAGAAATGATGCAGGTAGTATACAGATCCAAGTCAATTCTAATCAGTTCAGGAGTTTTTGGAATTGTGAAGAAAGTGTATTGCCTCTGTCTTATGTTTCCTGGTTTTACGTAGTTTTACAACATGCTAAAACTCTTTCTCATTAGCCTCGTTATAATAGCCATGAATATCCCTTTTGGCTACTGGCGTGCTAATGTGAGAAGGTTCTCCCTACAATGGTTCCTGGCCATTCATTTACCGGTGATACTGGTCATTGTATTACGGTTGGCCTTCCATCTGGGTTTTGCATGGACTTCCTATGTGACCCTTGTCACCGCCTTTTTCCTAGGACAGCAATTTGGGGCTTTGCTTATCAAAAGACTTAGACGTATCTGTGACCACGTATCTTCTTGCATGGTAATGGACCTTCTGAGGTGCGGGGTGAGCTAATGATGCTGAGGCCATCACTTCAATTCCTGCAACTACATCTTAGCATGATGAAATTAATAAGTAAACCGGATCACAGATATTAACGTGACGTATAGTTAATAGAATTAGAGGGTGTTCAGAAAATCTGAGATCATCGAATTTACGACAGAGGGTTCTTCAACAGGAGACATATGACCGGCACGTGAGACTATTTTCAATTCTGAGTTGCTAATCTCTTCATGCATGATATCTGCTTTATTTTTATCAGTTAGATGATCCTGATCACCCCATAGAATAAGAGATGGGATTTGGATTTTGCTTAGGTCAGCGGTAATTCCCTCCCGGGATAACACTGCTCTTACTGCGCGCACTATACCTTTTGGATTGTTGTTGAGAAAATGATTCTTCCAGGTTTTTCGAAGATCCTTGCGTCCAGGATCCTTTAGAAAGCTTGGCCCAAAGAACATGGAAATGACCTTATTAGCAATAGGCTTTAATCCAAAGTTTTTTACTACCCAAAGCATCATTGTGTTTCGAAAGTGACCAGCAGAGGGCTCAGGCTCAGATGATGTATCAATCAGGATCAAAGACTTTAGTAATCCGGGATGTCTGAAAGCGAGGCGCATGCCAACCATACCGCCCATTGAAAATCCAACAAAATGACAAGGGCTACACTGTAATGATTTTAATAACTCCAGCGTATCTATTGTTAGGTTATCTAAATCATATCCATCAGATGTTACCTCACTTTTTCCTTGTCCTCTGAAATCAAACAGAACGCATCTATAGTTAGATTTCAAATGTTGAATCTGGTCATCAAACATCCGCAGGTTAAACAGCATACTATGTCCAAACACGAGGGTTTCGTCTCCTTCTCCATGCTCCTCATAGTAAATACGGGCATTGTTTACATTGACAATAGGCATTCTATCAGAATATTTTAAGTATTGATGTCTATTCTTCCAATATACGATGGATTACTATTCTAGAGGGATACTTTGGGCCGTGATGGATCTTGTTTGAAGCGACCAACCATTCTGTTTCATCGTAATTATTCCCACCGGTATTTAGGTTTTTTTCAAAACGAGGAAAGTTGCTGCTCGATATTTCAAGCCTGATTCGGTGTCCTTTTTCAAATAAGTTGCTTGTAAGCAAGGGACCTATCTTCACTTCATATACTTTCTTCTGGTTCATGAAAACGGGTGTCTCATATCCTTCTCTCCAGCGTACCCGCTGTATGCTTTCGGCTACATTGTATGCTTTCCCATCCGGATAAACATCCACAAGCTTTGCTGTAATATCTGTATCCTTCACGTTACTTGAGAGGTAAACAATAACCTCTACTGGTCCGGTCACCTGAATGTTCTCGCCAAGTATAGATGTTGAATATACCAGGACGTCTTGTCTTATCTCAATCGGAGATTGATCAAATGAACCTGATCTCATTTCAGGGATCACGCCCCAATCATTATCTCCCAGGGAAGGGACCGGATTAGCAGGATTGTATTTGAACACGTCATAGTTATTCTGTTTGGGATAGTTTGAGTTCAGAGTGCCTCTTCCAAACGTTGTATTGGCATCAGAGTCGGGGCCGAGAAAATATGTAAACTCTTCGGCATTCTTAGGTGGCCAGGAATCAAAATATTCCCATGAATTCTTCCCCATTGTATACACTTGGTACCTCGAACGGTCAATCACATTATTGTCAATTCCCTTTAACCAGTAATCAAACCAGTCCAGATATAGATGCAAATAGTTAAATCTGGCGTCTCCGAGGTATCGGTCTCCATAGTAGTAATTCTCATTCTCAGAAGTTTGGTAGCAATGATCTGTGGCAGAGATGATCATGTACTGGTTTTTAGCAGCTTCTTCATCAAATGCTTGTGACATCATATGCTCAAAGAGGGCCATAGAACTCGGGCCGTATGAGATGTCGTACCAGGCGTTAATGTGAAGTGCGGGAACTCCAAAGGTATCTTTATCGGATGCAAATTCTACGCTGTGCCAGGCAGGGTCATTTGGAAGCTGTTGAACGAATTGATTGAAATCACTGTTTAATCCCTTGATTTCCTTGATCTGATCCATTAATGGCAAATGTCTAAGGGCTTCTGACCAATTGACTTCAGGCTTATCTGCCCAGAGGGAATAAAAGCTTTGTAATCTCAATCGATCCTCTCGTGAGAGTAAACCTTTAAAAGTGGGGAATTCATTAAAACCGTACTTATAATACCAGACAACCCAGGGCATTTGTACGACTCCGCCCCGGTAAAACATACCCTGTGGGTGAAAACCACCTACCTCACCGATCCCGGCTCCTGCGCTCATGGGTATCATGGCAGCATGGCCAGGATGGTTAGTGGTCGCAAGTCCCAGCTGATGTTCTGCTGATGAAGAGCATCCCCATGTACCCACCTTCCCGTTGGACCAATCTTGGTTTACGATCCACTCAATCACATCATATCCATCCTTTTTTGCTCCGGCAAGAAAAGTATAATTGCCTTCTGACCAATATCTGCCTCTTTCATTGTTTAATACGACCACGTAACCGTTCTTTAGAAAAAGGGCCATCTCATTGGCGAACCACCTGAATTCGCTTTTGGGAATAAAATAGGGTGATCGGATTAAAACAGTAGGAAGATCCTTTTTTGGAAGATCAGGAAAATATAATCTTCCACTCAAAACCACGCCATCCCTCATGGGGATTTCTACCATATCGATCATCTCTACTGTTTGAGTATAAGCCAGGGCCTCCTCATAAGATAGTCCGCATTCGATACATTGCGCGTTGGAGAGCTGACTGAATGTCACAAACAGGAGTGCTGTAAAAAATAGTCCGAAAACGAATGGTTCGGGTTCAGGAGAATGG
>CAZURA010000121.1:0-17106 GCA_964622985.1 uncultured Bacteroides sp.
ATGTTTATTCTGCATTAGACAGATGTCTACAACATTCATACCGTTGCAATAAAACAATAGCCACCAGAACAGGTATCCTTTTCGTCTTGCATCCGTTTCTGGCTGGTATTGCCTCAAACGCTTTAATTCTTCAGTGGTTAACGCAATTTTCCTGTTACTGCCTTTTCTAACCTTGTATTTTTTATCATTCCGGGATCGTGAAAATGGATAGGAGGCATCTTCGATTATACCTTCATTTATAGCAATATTATACACTGCTCGTAGATTCCGTAATATCATTGAAATATACGACATCTGTTTACCGTCCTTCAGCATATACTTTTCATACCCTCGGAGAAATTCTGGTGTTATTTGGTCGAAACTCAGTTTGCTTTTATATCTTTTTAATGAATTTCTGGCAGTACGATAGAATTGAGCATTTCCGACCTTCCCGCTTTTTTCAATCTCCTTAATTGTTTTGTCGAACAGTTCGTAAACATCCTTTCGTGCAAGTCGGGATTTATCATTATCAAAATAGACTGTCTCGAATTTCTTGAAGGTGAATGGGTCATCAATTTGTTTTAACGCTTTTTTGAACTTATCGCCTGTGTAGTAATCCAGTTTAGTCTTTTCTTCTTTTAATTTGGTATCACGTAATCGGGGACTGTTGATTTTCTTCCATTCCTCTTTGGTAAAGTATATACGGAGTCCGTACCTTTTCTTCACACCCAAATAATATACGGTTAATTTAACTGGATATCTTTCCGTATTTTTAAGTTTATAACGGGTATCAAAAAAGGATTTTGCTGTCGGTTCTTTTATCATTAATGGTAATTAAAAGATGCATTTGCACCAAATATTGCACCACAAATATATGAATAAGGATGAAATGGTTGAAAATAGTTTTTCAACATTGTTCATATAACATACTGATTAATAATATATTTTGTGAAATCTTTTGAATCGTATAAATCTGTGATTATATCACAGCCATACGATTCCCAAGCTGAGGGTCGCGGGTTCGACCCCCGTTTCCCGCTCCATTTTCAAGGCCTGTTGCAATTCGCAGCAGGTCTTGAGCTTTTCAGTGGATCAGGTAGGCACAGCACAGCAGGGCCTCAATAGGGAAGATATAAGGACCCCACGCACGCTCCTCTTCAGGAACCTCAAAGGAGTAGTTGCGATTCGCCACCGGTACGATGCACAGATCCATCTTCAGCTTCCACCGGACATTTCCCCTTTCCAACGCCACTCCCCCTGCCAGGGCCAGGTTCCAGTTCCGAAAATGGTGGTGTGGCAAACTGTTATTATTCAAATCCCATCCGGAAGAATGGAGGACCCACACAGGTGCCATTCCTGCAAAAGCATACAGCTCCCTGTTTCTCCAATGGTCCAGGAATTTGTAATACTTCAGTGAGAAGTCAATGCAATCCAACGCAAGTACCTTATGTGTAGTGCTTGTCCAACTACCTGATAAATTATTGGATCTTTGGTACACCCAATCGGAGCTTCTTCTATGATAGACCATACCGAACTCCAGGTAAGAATCATGGTTCAGTACCCTGGAGGTATGGATACCTCCCTGCCACGGGATCGCAAACAGCCTGTGGACCAAATAAACAAGGGTCAGGTTATTGTTGTCCAGCGTGAAATCAATGGCATGGCCCCACCCTGCCCCCAGTTCCAGGGCACCTGAAAAGTGTTGGTTTATTTTCTGGGCGTTTAAGGTGGCAGTTAGTCCCAGAAACACTATGAGACCCAAGCTTCTCATATTGTATAAACTCCATTTCCGCCAGGTTTCTTGTGGATGGAGCTGATATACTGAAGTGTCAGAGTAAACCCACCGCCCCTACGGAGGTAGCTTCAATAACATAACCCATCAAAAGAGGCGTAGTCATTTTGAGATTTCATGAGGTAACAAGGCAGTGACTTATTCGCATTGTTGTTACTTATAAAATCTACACCCAACTTTGATTTGAAATTTATATATCGTTAAATATAAAGAAGTTAGAGAGATGCTGATGAAAGTATGGAATGTGCGGACAAGTCACAAAAAGGTGAAAAGTAACAAACGTGTGACTTACTGTTTTCATGAAATCGGTACCCTGGTCGATTTATACATTATAACCTATAATACTTCGCAGATACAAAACCTATCTGAAAGGGCAGTTCTTCCAATATGGTGTACAGAAAAAGATTACGAATTCCTTAGAAGTGCCCTGATCCTCTGCAGTAGCGGAGGATGTGAATAGTGGAAAAAAACATAGGCCGGATGGGGAGTCAGGTTACTCAGGTTGTTCTTGGAGAGTTTCTTCAGGGATGAGATCAGTTTTTCCTTGGCGTGATGTTCTCCTGCAAAACGATCGGCCTGATATTCATTATGCCGGGAGAACAGGTTAGTGCCCAATCCCATCAGAGTAGATATGGGTGAGTAGAGTACCCCGAAGGCTATGAGTCCCAGATGAAAGGAGGCCATCTCCCCTCCCAGAGCTATGGCAAAACTATCCACTCCAACAAACAGAGAGAAGAGATAGAGGGTTAATGCCGATTGCAGGGTTGAGATGATCAGACCCGTTGTGGTATGCTTTTTCTTATAGTGGCCCACTTCATGCGCCAATACAGCCACGATCTCATCCTCATCCAGGTCTTTGATCAGTGTGTCAAACAAGACGATTCTCTTTTTAGGGCCCAGACCTGTAAAATATGCATTGGCTTTACTGGATCGCTTAGAACCGTCCATCACATAGATATTGTTTAACCGAAAGCTCACGTTTCTGGCAAACTCCTCAATTTTTTCGCGAAGCGATCCCACTTCCAGGGGAGTCTGCTTATTGAACAGGGGGACAATCAGGTTGGAATAGAACATGGTCATAAAGACCGAGAAGAAGGTCAATGCACCAAAAGCTACCAGCCAGAACCATGAGCCTGTAAGCAGATATATCCAGGTAACCAGTGCCAGAATTCCGCCTCCTATGATCACACCAAGGATCCAGCCTTTCACCTTATCCAGGATAAAGGTCTTTACACTGGTCCTGTTGAAACCATAGCGCTCTTCAATTACAAAGGTATTATAGAGGGCAAAGGGAGTAGTCAGGATATCGCTCACCAGTGCCAGAATTCCGAAATAGATCAGCACAAAAAGCACATAGCTGGTCGTAGTTCCAGCCAATGCATCATCCAGCCATCCAAATCCGCCCAGAAAGAATACGATCAGCATTACAACCGCGCTTATGGAGCTGGTTATAAAAGAGAAACGGGTATTGTCGCGTTTATAGAGCTGACTCCGTTTATATTCATCAGCATCAAAAATATCTGAGAGTTCCTCAGGCAGTATGGGTATTGAGTGTTTAAGATTGAGTGTATCGAGCAGCCGCTCCAGCAGGTATCCGAATACCAGCACCACAATGATGATTACAAATATCGTATTATACATATTCTCCTTTCCAACAATTATACTTTCAAATCTATACTTTCTTACTCTCTTAGCACCTGGTACTCGGCACTACGCACTACACTAGGGCACTGAGCACTCCTACCTGACTTGTTTTATGATCTCATTACGATTCAACAACCGATTATCAAGCTCCTCCCGGTATAGCCTGACCGCCTCCAGAGTGTCATACTTCAAGGCTAAGTCAATGAGTCGACTTGCCGAATCCAGGTTATCCTCCAGTTCGTGATATATGGCCAGGTTGTTATAGGCTTTTGAGATCCTGGAGCTGTCATTCGAATGGATTAATTCATTCCATAGAGCGTATGCATTTTCCCAGTCCCCCCGATCGGTGTACTTTGATGCCAGCTTCAATGTATCTCCATTTTTCCTATATATCAGCCTGCTGGCACTGGTCCACACGGGAACCAGGTATCTTCCGTATCTCGCACCACTGTGATAGAATAGTTCCCGAAGCATTTCAATAGCTGAAGCAGAATTTTGCATTTCACCATCCAATATATGGGTGAAAAAGAGTGTATCCACCATCGAATAGGTATCAAAAGGTCGAGGACTATTGGGTAGATAAATACACCAGTCAATCTTATTAAACACCTCAAAATAGTGGGTTCTGATTTCCTTGCGTGTATTGGGAAAATAATCGATCATTTCATTGATCCCAAATGAGTATTGCTCCAGGCTGATTATTGCATCTGCTCCAAATTGTATGCATAAATCGTTGACTTCTCTTTTTGTCAGCACCAGATCATCCAGTGAGGCCGTATCTCTCCTTCGCTCGCTGAACCATAATGGAGTATGGAATCTCTCAATGGGAGATCGAACAAACTCATGATGCATACCATGAAACATGCTGTTGGTGGCTAAAGTATCCACCACCAACAGGTGCTCTATCTCCAGATCTGTTCTGTTCCCCTCGCTCACAATATCCATGGTGAAAGGAGACCTGTTTATGACCAGAAGTTGGCTGATATGATCGGGAAAGCTTACGGTGGCCGGTTCAAGTATTTCAAATTCGACCACATTATACAGACCGGCACAGGAGTGTAGTCCCATCACTGCAAACAGAGTGAACAGGACTCTCCATCTCGTTATAAAAGAAGCATGTGTTTGGTGTAACATATGTATTCTACACACGCAGGAACTTTTACAGTTTCAAACTAGCTGACTATCAAACTCTACACACTCATTCCGCCACATACCTGAAGGGTCTGTCCCGTCATATAGGATGAGAGGTCTGAAGCCAGGAAGAGCGTAACGTTGGCCACATCTTCAGGTAATCCTCCGCGCCTGAGTGGAATGGACTTGATCCATTCCTCTTTTACATTCTCCGGTAACTTGTCGGTCATATCGGTGATAATGAATCCCGGAGCAATGGCATTACATCTTACACTCCTTGATCCCAGCTCCTTAGCAATAGATTTTGTGAATCCCAGAATCCCTGCCTTGGAGGCTGAATAGTTCGCTTGACCCGCGTTTCCGTTAACGCCCACTACGGAACTCATATTGATGATTGATCCCGTACGTGCTTTTAACATATACTTCTGCACTGCCTTGGTAAAGTTGAAAACTGATTTGAGATTCACCTTGATAACCAGGTCCCACATCTCTTCATCCATTCTCATTAACAGGGTGTCACGGGTAATACCTGCATTATTCACCAGGGTGTCCACTTTTCCAAAATCTTCCACTACCTGGTCCACAACCTGATGAGCCTGCTCGAAATCACTCGCATCACTTACATATCCTTTTCCCTTAACACCAAGAGCAGACAACTCTTTTTCAAGGCTATCCATGTTATCGTCCTTTGCCAGATCGGTGAAGGCTACATCTGCACCTTCTTCTGCAAGTTTAAGTGCAATCATTCTTCCAATTCCCCTGGCGGCTCCGGTTACCAATGCTACTTTTCCTTTTAATAGATCCATGTTTATTTAATTATTAGGTGATAAGTCCATGCAAATAAATGGAAAAAAAATGATTTAATTAAAAAAGAAAGGAGTCAAGCTGTTTGCTGATCTCCCCTGCCGTTCCCTGTAGAAACAGATCGGTAAGTGAATGAGTAAAAGAGGATCTTTGGGGATTTATCTCAATGATCTTTGCTCCGTTTGATTTGGCTATGGATGGAAGCATTCCGGCAGGCATTACCTCGCCGGTGGTCCCAATGACAAGCAAAACATCGCACAGGGTCACCTCTTCAACTGATCTACTGGCAGCATCAGCGGGGATGCCTTCACCGAAAAAGACAAAATCGGGTTTAAGTACAGAGTGGTCACTGCTACACCTGGGTGGCAGAGGATCCAGTGATACAGTAGCAATTTCAAATCTCTCCCCGCATGTGTTACAGATCAGCCACTTTGAATTCCCATGGTACTCTATTACTGCATCATTCCCTGCCTCTCTGTGCATGTTGTCGATATTCTGTGTGACAACTGCATTCAGCATACCTCGCTTTTCCAGTTTGGCAAGGAGATAGTGTGCCGGATTGGGCTGAGCATCCACAAAGTACTCATAAAAGATTTTCGAGATCACTTCCCACGATTCGTTGGGATTTGAAGAGAAGAAATCGATATCAAGAATGGAAGGATCATACTGTGACCATATTCCACCTTCACCTCTGAATGGAGGGATCCCGCTTTCCACAGATATTCCTGCACCTGTGAATGCAACAAGATGGTTGGCATTTGCAATCAATCCTGCGGCTTCTATAATCTCCTTTTCGAGGTTATCCATCAAAAGCAGCTACTCAGTTTTGTACCAATTCGGCCATCTTTTGGCCAATCTCAGCAGGGGAAACCACCACATGAACACCACACTCTTCCATGATCTTCATTTTTGCTTCAGCAGTATCAGCTTTTCCCCCGATTATTGCACCTGCATGTCCCATTCGTCGACCTTTCGGAGCAGTTTGACCAGCAATGAATCCAACCACAGGTTTTGTTCCGTATTCCTTAATCCAATAGGCAGCCTCAGCCTCCATACTCCCTCCGATTTCACCGATCATGATGATCCCTTTGGTCTCATCATCCTCCATCAGAAGCTTAATGGCATCCAGGGTGGTGGTACCAATGATCGGATCTCCACCAATTCCAATGCAGGTCGACTGACCCAGTCCTGTTTTAGAGATCTGGTCCACGGCTTCGTAGGTAAGGGTGCCTGAGCGGGAAACAATCCCTATCACACCTCTTTCATGAATGAAGCCCGGCATGATCCCCACTTTCGCTTCCCCAGGAGTGATGATGCCCGGACAATTGGGCCCTATAAGCCGTGTATCACGGTCCTTTAAATACTCCTTTACCCTGATCATATCTGATGTGGGAATTCCTTCCGTAATGCATATCACCAGTTTGATACCTGCATCTGCTGCCTCCATAATGGCATCTGCTGCAAATGCAGGAGGTACAAAAATGACCGATGTGTCTGCACCTGTATTCTCCACGGCATCCTGCACAGTATTAAATACAGGCCTTTCCAGGTGAATCTGACCGCCTTTTCCCGGAGTCACACCTCCTACCAGATCGGTACCGTATTTTATCATTAGCTCTGCATGGAAGGTTCCTTCACTACCAGTGAATCCCTGGACGATAACTCTGGATTCTTTATTCAGTAAAACGCTCATCTAAACTAACTGCTTTAGGGTGTTAAAATGAAAGTCAAATGTAGCTAAAATATTTGTACATTGTAATTATGGAAGCGATCCTCTATATCGGTATTTCACAAACCTTATTTGCCGGAATACTGATCGCTTTTAAACGCCCCAGGATGTTGGCTAATCAGATCCTTGCCGCGTGGCTATTGATCATATGTACAGAGATGATTATTGTACTGATTAATGCGACCTTGGTGGAGCTCTACCCTATTAAAATCTTACCTTATACCTATGGCCCTTTGCTTCTGCTCTATGCCAGGTGGATGACCAATGAGCAACCCCAATTCAATCCTCGTTACCTCTGGCATTTTTCTCCCTTTTTTGTTTTCCTGATCGCCTCCCTCGTCTTTATCGATGAAAGGGTAATGAGTGGAACTGATGGTTTCCTGGTGATAGACCGATTCGTCTCCTTCAGGATCATTTACGGGGTCACTTTCTTTCTCTCCATTACTGCTTATTCTGTAGCTACTTTCCTTGTAATACGTGAGCACCAGAAAAGACTTAAAGAGCTGGTCAGTTATTCATCAGGTAAAATAACATTGAAGTGGCTACTTGGTCTCTCCATCACTTTCTACACAGGGTATGTACTCATGTTCATTTTTGGAGGAATCGATATCCTGGTGGATTTTATGCCTTTTGATCCATACGAAATCTCCTTTATCGGTTTAACCATACTCACTTTTCTTTTCGGTGTTTTTGGATTTCACCAGCCCAGTATATTTGAGGAGGTGGTCAGGTCACAGGAAGAGGAATCCACACAAGTTGAATCTCCCATGCAGAAAAAATATCAACGTTCCGGTCTGAAACAAAAAGATATTACACGGTATATTAAAAGGATAGAGGAACATATGACTCTCAATAAACCTTACCTGGACCGTGAACTCACCATTTATAACCTCTCCGATCAACTGCAGATTCCCCGCCATTTTCTCTCCGAAGTAATTAATGAACATATGGGGAAGAATTTCTATAACCTGGTCAATGATTACCGGATAGAAGAGGTAAAGAACCGTATAGGAAATCCTGCCTACCGTCATCTGACCCTCCTGGCCATAGCTTTTGACTCGGGATTCAATGCCAAATCAAGTTTCAATACGGTATTCAAAGAGAAAACAGGAATGACTCCCAGTGAGTACCTGAAGAAGGCCAGCCAATAAGCTTGTAGGCCATTCTCCTTCTCATTATTGCCCACACAGGTTCAGCCCCCTAAGTCTGAACCTATTTGTCATTCATTGAGGGTACTGTCCGCTTAATCGGGGCGACCTGTAATCGGACGGATCGTAATTTCGGGCTAAACCATTAGAATGAAGCGAACAATTATCTTGGGAAAGGTTTGGGTGCTGCTTAGCCTCTGGGTGATTCCTGCATATGGACAGGGATTATTTGAATCTTCTTTGTCCGGTGATCAGAACGAGAATTCTTCCTCCTCTCTCAACCTGGGAGGATTTATCCGCTCGGTCGCCTATTTAGGGCTTACTCCTGAAGAGGAACTCCTTTACCTGCAAAGTGCATATACACAGGTGGGGCTCATGATGAATGCAAAAAGTGGAGCCTGGACCCATGCTAAAGCAGATATCAGATTCAGGTATGGGAATGAATTTCAGAAGGAACTCACCGAATGGGAGATCCGGGAGGCTTATGTGGATCTGACCCGGGGAGCCGCCGGTTTGAGAATGGGAAAACTGATCTCTCCATGGGGGAAAGGAACCCTGTTTAATCCCACAGACAAGGTCACCCCGAATAATCTCACCGTGAGGTCTCCTGATACTGAGGATTTTCAAATAGGGAGCTGGGGCGTGCAGGGCAGTGTCAGCCTGGGAAGTTACATGAAAATCACAGGTATCTGGAAACCTCTGTATCAAGCCAGTAAACTTCTGATCGAACCGGTTCTATTACCTGAATATATAAAGTTTCAGAAATCGGGATTTCCCGGACCTGAATGGAAAGAAGGCAGCTATGGATTACGATACGATCTCCATTTACCCCTGCTGGATGCATCTCTATACTGGTTCAGCGGCTATGATCCGTGGGTGGGGATCAGGTTTGAATCGTTCACTATCGATTCCCTGTCCATGGAACCCCTGGCTCTGAATCTTCGGGAACAGGCCTATGGAATCCGCATGGCAGGAGTGGACCTCTCCCTGCCGGTGGGTTCATGGATTTTAAGGATGGAGGGGGCATGGCAACGAACAATAGATGTTCATGATGAACCAGAGTATTTGCCCCTGCCGGAGCTCGCATACACTGCTGAAATCGAAAGATCAGGTTCACATGTTACCCTCCTGGCTGGGTATTATGGAAAATACATCCTCGACTATTCTCCTCCCTCTGCAGCCCCTTCCCTATCCCTGGATCAGGAGCAGTTTCTTGACCTCATACAAAAAGGCCTTCTGCTCACGCCTGATGTGTTGGAGAATGCGGTGAGAGAACAAATAGGTGCTTTCAACCGGTTATATAATTACCAGCTGGAGGAGTTTCATCACGCTGCATTTTTCGTCATCGACGGACACCTCTGGCAAAACCGCCTGGAAGTTACCTTCCCGGTCATCTTCCATTACACCACTGAGGAGTGGGTGTTTCAGCCCGGCATATCGTTCCTCCCTTCAGATGGAATCAGAATAAGTGCAGGATACAGTGGATTGTATGGTCCGGAGAATTCCTTATACGACCTGGCAGGGCCTGTACTCAATGCAGGTTACCTGTCAATTAAAATAACCTTTTAATTCTTATACAGGTGGCCCTGCAGGAATGAGTCAGTGCCAGAAATTCCTGAACGAACTACCCAGCACCGCCCTGAAAATACGCAGGTTAAACTTCCTGTAAGGGGGATACTTCAGATAGATGTCAAACCAGGTGGGTTTATTGAGAACGGTCTTATAATGACTGAAGGCATCAAATCCCGCCTTTCCGTGATAGCTCCCCATTCCGGAATCTCCCAGTCCCCCAAACGGTGTATTCATATTGATGAACTGCAAAACGACATCGTTGATCATCCCCCCTCCGGAAGGTGTCTCCTTCATAATCTTCTTTGCCTTCCTGGCACTTCCAGTGAATATATAGAGCACAAGCGGCGAGGGTTTCAGCTTCATTGCATGGAGAACCTCTTCCAGGTTGGTGTAAGATAAGAGAGGCATTACCGGTCCGAATACCTCTTCCTGCATAATCGGATCATCCGGTTCAATGCCGTCCAATACGGTGGGTTCAATATAAAGATCGTCGCGATCACAATGGCCTCCATAGATCACTTTTTCTTCATCAATGAGTGATGATAACCTGGAAAAATGACCTTCGTTGATCATTCGGGGTAACATAGGATTTTGCCTGGGATCATCCCCGTAAATGCTTTTTATGTTTTTTATTATTTCACGGATCAGATCCTCTTTGATGGATTCATGTACATATACATGGTCGGGAGCCACACAGGCTGTACCGTTGTTATGATATTTTCCCCACACCAGCCTTCTGGCAGTTTTTTTCAGGTGGCAATCGGGTAAAATAATTACAGGGTTCTTTCCGCCCAATTCCAGGGTTACCGGAGTAAGATGCAGGGAAGCAGCCTTCATAACGATCTTGCCCACAGCCGTACTTCCGGTAAAAAATATTTTGTCAAACCGTTCCGCAAGCAATTGGGTAGTCTCTTCCACACCACCTTCCACTACGTGAAACAGTTCCCGCGGAAAATGAGAGTTAATTATCCCTGACATGGCGCTTGAAGCATGGGATGATACTTCGCTGGGTTTAAGAACAACTGTATTTCCTGCTGCCAGGGATGAGATCACAGGTACCAGGGAGAGCATATATGGGTAATTCCAGGGTCCGATCACCAGTGATACACCATACGGAACAGGTACAGACCGGGAACTGGCCGGGAAATTAACCAGGTTGGTTCGGTAATACCTGGACTTTGTCCACCTTCTCAGTTTACGGATCGTCCTGTTGATCTCCCCGTACGGGAGACTCAGTTCGTTTTCAACGGTGAGGTAAAAGGACTTCTTGTAATCCTTGTAAATGGCCTCTGCCAGCAACTCTTCATTCTGCAACAGAAGATCATGTAGCTTTTTCAGGTTCTCTTTTCTCGCATCTACAGATCTTGTATGACCGGCCAGGAAGTATTTACGTTGGGCTTCAATAAGTTCATTCATGGCATCAAAAATAATAAATATCGGACTATATGGTTCAGACCCCTAAGTCTGGTCCTGTTTCATTCTTTTCCCTGGTCCGGTCCGCACAATCCGGTCGATTAACATGTAGAAGGGTGCTACTTTCGAAATAAACTTATGGAAAAGAATATTATAAAACATCGTTGGTGGATCATTGGAATCTCTGTGGCGGTCACCATTGGATTCTCCACGCTCCTGTTCCGTATTGAAATAGATCCTGACCTGAAGAACTACTTCCCAAAGAGCATGAATTCCATGGTGAATACCGACCGAATCGAGGAGGTTTTCGGAAATCAGGACCTGATCATGATCTTGTTTGAGACCGAAGATATACTGGAGGAAACAACCCTGAAACGGGTGAAGGCAGTGGAAAAAGAGATCAGAAGAATTGAAGGTGTCAGAAGGACAACCTCCCTGTTTGGTTCCAATCGGATACATAGCGAAGGGGGTGTTATGTACGTAGAGCCAACCATCCTTCGCATACCCCGAAATGAGCTCCAGAAAGAGGAATTACGGAAGTTGATAAAAGAAAATGAGCTGGTATATCGCATCATGGTTTCTAATGATTTCAGGGCTACTGCCATGGTGGCCACACTCGATATGGATGCCAATGAAGATAAGGTATTTAAGCAGATTAATACCATATTAGATAAGTATCCCGGAGATGAAAAAATTCATTTTGGGGGACTCCCCTACCTGCGCCAGGCCATCGACAAGGATGTTAAAAGAGATGCATTAATCCTTGTTCCCATTGCCCTTATACTGATGCTCATTTTCCTCTATGTGGTATTCAGGGAGTGGCGTGGTGTATGGTTACCCTTCCTGGTTGTGTTTCTTTCTGCGATTCTGGGTCTCTCTCTTATCCCTGTACTTGGCTGGAAGTTCTATGTGATCACATTACTTGTTCCCATTTTACTGATCGCTGTGGCCAATGATTACGGGATCCATATGATTGCCAAATACCAGGAGCTTAATGCTTCAGGCAATGGATCCTCCATGGATGAGATGGCAGCACGGATCACCAGGTTACTCTGGAAACCTATTTTACTTACCGGAGTGACCACTATTGCCGGAATCTCAGCCTTGTTCGCACATACCATGATCCCGGCTCGCCAGATGGCTCTGGTGGCCAGTATCGGGATCCTCATGGCGATCTTTTACAGTCTGGTGCTATTGCCTGCCCTGCTCTCTTTGTTGAGACGCTCAAAACCCACGCCTTCTTTGATCCGTAAAGAGATGACCATCCGCAGGAATCCATTACGCCGATTCGCTCTCTTTGTGGTATTAAAACACAGGTTGATACCCGTAATTTCCCTGGCAGTCACTCTGGTCATATCCACCGGGATCATTTTCCTTAAGGTGGACTCCAACGAAGAGAACTTCTTTCCCGAGAGACATGCAGTGAAAAAAGCTGCCAGACTTATCAACAGTAAATTTGGCGGATCGGAGAACATTTCTGTGATGTTCTCCGGGGATATGCTTGATCCTGCCGTACTGCAGAGGATGGAGAGTTACAGGGAGGAATTGGAGAATCTGGATGCTATCGATCTGACACTCTCCTTTTCAGGGGTAGTAAGAGAGATCAGCAAAGCACTGAATGATCCCGGAGATCCTCTCTACGACCGGATTCCCCCTTCTCGTGAAGCCGTGGCCCAATACATGGAACTCTACTCCATGAGCGGTGATCCGGAAGAGCTTGAACAACTGGTGGATTTCAATTACCAGCATGCGCACCTGGTCATCCGTATAAACGATGCTACCCATGAAACCGTTAACGGGATCATTGATAGACTGGAGCAGCTGGCAAATAACGATGATGCAATTTCGGCTATAGGCGGGTATGGATACGTACGTTCCGAACTGGCCAACAAAGTGCTGTCTGGAACCTATTACTCTTTAGGGATCGCTTTACTGATCATTTTGGTTCTCCTGTCTGTAATCTTCAGATCTGTCATGGCTGGCCTGCTTGGAATCATCCCCCTCTCCGTTTCGGTACTGGTGCTATTCGGAGTAATGGGATTGACGGGTGTGCATCTCGATGTGGCCACTGCCCTTCTCTCATCGGTGATGATCGGTGTGGGAATCGACTATACCATTCATTTCCTGTGGCGATACAGGGAAGAACGACGTCAGAACCGTTTGCCCAGGGAGGCGATTATTACCACTATCAGCACAACCGGCAGAGGAATCATATTCAATGCACTCTCGGTTATTGCAGGATTTGTGGTACTCCTGATCTCCTCATTTACCCCCATCCGTTTCTTCGGTCTCCTGGTAGTGATCTCCATTCTGAGTTGCCTGGCGGGTGCCATGATCATACTTCCTGCCATGATACTCAGGTTCCGCCCCCGATTCCTGGAGCCGAATCAGCTGGCAAGTGACAAGATGAAAATGAAAAGTAAAAAGATCAGGATTACAAAGAGGATAGCGATGCTGGTGGTACTCGGGATTTTGGTGAGTATCAGCGCCAGTGCACAAAGTGCCAGAGAGATTATCAGGAAAAGTCATGAGGTGGTAAAAGTGAGTTCCTTTGAGGCGGTATCCACGCTTACCATCACAGATTCAAAAGGTAACCAGCGCATCAGGAAGAATACCATGGCCTCCATGTCACTACCCGATGGTACCGAGAAAAGGATCATAAAATTCCTCTCTCCTGCAGAGGTGAAGGGGACCGGAATTCTGATTTTCGACTACAGTGAAAAAAGTGATGATATGTGGATCTACCTTCCGGCATTGCATAAAACCAGGCGGATAGTAAGCAGGGAAAAAGGTAAGAGCTTCATGGGCAGTGAATTTTCAAATACCAACATGACTGCCCCCGGACTGGATGATTTCTCATACAAGCTGTTGGGTGATGAGAAGCTGCAAGACAATAACTGCTTCCTCATAGAATCCATTCCGGTTTCCATGGACCTGGAGGATGAATATGGCTATTCCAGGGCTGTTTCATGGGTAGATAAAAATAGCTATCTTGTACATCGGACACGCTATTATAATGCAGATGGAGAACTGTTTAAGACCATCACCAACAGGGAGTTCAGAAAACTGGAAGATGGAGAGGGCAGCTATATGGTGACCCATATGGAGGCTGAGAATCACAGCAACAGGCGCTCCTCGGAGATGGTGATGGAACAGGTCGCAGTTACACCCACCAATAAAGTCTATTTTACGGTGGCATACCTGGAAAAAGAATGAGCAAAATAGTACTGATCATATCCCTCCTTACTCTGAGTACAGCGATCCCTATTATGTCACAATCATATCCCACTGCCACACTGGAGATCACATTTGCCGGGATCAGGAGCCAGAAGGGCCAGATTGCTATCGGGATCAATAGCTCGCCCGAAGGATGGCCCAGAAAGCCTCACCTGGATCCCAACTGGAAGAAAACGGGTATTAAGGAGGGTCGATTTACTGCCAGGGTGGAAGGGCTGACCTATGGTACTTATGCAGTCTCTGTACTGGATGATGAAAACAGTAACCTGGAGATGGATATGTTCCTGGGGATCCCCAGGGAGGGATGGGGATTTTCGGGGAATCCGCCTTTTAAGCTTTCTGCCCCCAAATTTGAGGAGTGTTCTTTCCGGTTAGATAAGCCAGTAGTTAAGATCACCATTGATCTTCGCTATGCAGGAAAAGGGGGATAACCATTTTATCCCTATTTTTGCACAGCAGATAACCAACCAAACCGAAATCTTGCTGAGTGATACCACCATATGTGCATTGGCCACTTCCGGAAGCGGTGCCATTGCAGTGATTCGCGTGAGCGGGCCCGATACCTTCCGAATTGTGGATGGGATCTTCGCCCCTGCCACTGCCGGAAAGGTATTGCAGGATCAGCCTCCCAATACGATCCATTTCGGAATGATCAGGGAGCAGGAGAAGCTCATCGATGAAGTGTTGATAAGCCTTTTCAAATCACCCCACTCCTACACCGGTGAAGATGCGGTGGAGATCTCCTGTCACGCTTCCCCATACATTCAACAAAAGATACTGGAGCTACTGGTGGCTGGTGGGGCACAGCCCGCACGCCCTGGCGAGTTCACCCAACGTGCCTTTCTGAACGGAAAGATGGACCTCTCCCAGGCAGAGGCTGTGGCCGATCTGATCGCTGCAGAATCAGAGGGTGCCCACCGGGTGGCCCTGCAACAGCTTCGAGGTGGATTTTCTGAGCGGTTGAGATCATTGCGGGACCAGCTGCTTCACTTTATCTCCATGATCGAACTGGAACTCGATTTCAGTGAAGAGGATGTGGAGTTTGCCGACCGGAAAGAGCTGGTGAAACTGGTGAATGAGATCGATACTCTGATCCGGGAGCTGATTACCTCCTTCCAGATGGGCAACGTACTGAAGAACGGAGTGCCCGTGGCCATCATCGGTCCTCCCAATGTGGGCAAATCCACTTTGCTTAACGCCATCCTCAATGAGGAACTTGCCATTGTCAGCGACATTGAAGGGACCACCAGGGACTCCATTGAGGATACCATCAACCTGGAGGGGATCTGTTTCCGTTTCATTGACACGGCAGGGATCCGTGAAACTGCAGACACCATTGAGAATCTGGGTATACGCCGCACCTACCAGAAGATCAAACAGGCATCCATCGTGCTTTTGCTTGTAGAAGCCAGCGATGAGCTTAACATCATACAACGCTCCGTGGAGGCTATTCGGCAGCAGCTTTCTGAAAACGGGAAGCACTTGGTGGTGGTACTCAACAAATCGGATCGCATCCCTGCATCCCGTGAAAAAGAGATCGTCAAGAGTATTCAGTTGCAGGAAGGTGAACAACACATCTTCCTGTCCGCTGAAAAGCGTGAAAACATTGACGGTTTAACTCAACAGCTACTTGATATCGTAAACATAGGGAACATCAGGCATCAGGACGTGCTTATCTCCAACATCCGGCATTACAATGCGTTGAAATCAGCCTCTGATGGTCTGCAGAGAGTAACAGACGGGCTCACCTCCTCTCTGCCCACCGACCTGCTGGCCCAGGACATCCGCGAAGTCCTCCACTACCTGGGCGAGATCACCGGCGAAGTCACCACCGACGAAATCCTGGGCAACATCTTCAAGAATTTCTGTATTGGTAAATAGAGTCCTATCTTTTGTTCGCTTCGTATAACTACCCAAATAAGACTATGTTGTTAGCGAACTTGAGGAGCTTATTCTGTGGTTCCTTTATGCGATTATTGGGAGGAGGAGATTCAGTTAACCATTTGAAGTCAACATAATACTTGACTTTTACGTCTCAGTGATAGTGATATTAATGCACAAGTCATACCCCAACTGTCATGAAAACACTAATCAAAGTAGGTTTACTCTTTATAGTCCCGGTATCACTTATTACCCAGTGCAAAGAGGATGAAATACCTATTCCGGATGACTTGGTTGACATTCCTAACGAAGCGTTTCTTCATGCTCTGATTAATGAGGGAGTAGATACAAATGGAGATGGTTTAATTAATTATGATGAGGCTAAAGCGGTTAGCCATCTGGATGTCTATGAGAAACACATTTCAGATATGACAGGAATTGAATTTTTTCCCAATCTGTTGCATCTTAATTGCTATGGTAACCAAATTGCTTCCCTTGATGTTTCAAATAATACAGCTCTGACTTATCTGGATTGTTCCCACAACCAATTATCCAATCTGGATCTGTCCTCTAATGCAGCTTTAAGAACATTGGAATGCATGCTCAACCAATTAACCGCATTGGATGTTTCAAATAATACTGCATTAGGTGGCCTGAATTGCTGGAGTAACCAATTAACAGAATTGAATGTTCTAAATAATACCTCTTTGGAATGGTTGAATTGTAAGCCTTCGGCCTAGCCCGTATTTTCCGACCCAGGTTGAGCCAGTATCTTC
>CAZURA010000122.1:0-16855 GCA_964622985.1 uncultured Bacteroides sp.
GAACCTGTTGAATATAAATTAATTAAACGTATGTAACATGTGCATACCCCAGTAACTCTTTATCGCATATGTCTGAGACCGGCAGCGCTTCGGTTGCACCGTAAGGGGTGTGGATCTCGGCCTGAGAAGTGATCAGTCTCCTGAAATTCCTCAGTACCGCAGGAGTAACCGGGGCTCCTGCTACCATGATTTTTTTGAGGGAATCAAGTGTGATGTTGTGACTAATTCCGTAAGCGGTCAACCGTTTCAACACCATGGGGGAGCAAAACATATGAGTGCAACTGTGTTCCCTGATGTTATCAATCACTTTTCCGGGATTCAATCTCGCCGGATGAACCATGTCCATATCGGCCAGTACCACTGAAATACCCTGGTTGATCATCAGTAAGGCCACCAAAGGAAATGTACAGAGGTCGATCTCTTCCGGTTGATAACCGAAACTGTTTTTCAAGATGTGTATCTGCGCCTCCAGCATACGGCTGTTATAGATCACCCCTTTGGGCTGACCCGTACTTCCGCTGGTATAAAAGATGGCTGCCTCATCCTCCCATCCAACCTGAAACGGTTCTGTATGGTATGTCACATATTCCATTCTCCTGAGCGTGTATCCTCGCCAAAACCATCGAAAATTTGTACTGATCCAGACTTTAACCGAACTGAACGCTTTCGGGTAGAGGTATTTCAACAGATGAGCAGTAGGTATTCCCACGAAAGCTTCAGCTTCGACTCCAGCCAGCGAATTGGTCATTCGTTTTCTCCCCATGCCTGGATCTATCATTACCGGAATAGCACCAATCCTCAGCAGGGCAAAGGTGACTGCGAATAGATCCACACTCGGCTTAATAAGCACTACAGTCCTTGTCCCCTGCCCGATCCCACTTTTCCGAAATCCCTCTCCAAACCTGTCCACCTCCAGGATCAATTCCTTATAAGTGCAAGGATCCGGATGTAAAAAGACATACTTCTCCGGATGAGCTTCCGCAAATTCGTATAAAAAACGTGTGATATTGGAAACGAGATCATTTTCCATGATTCAGGATGTGTTCAATTTAAGAAATCCTGTTCCTATTCAGGGCCAGGTCCACCGCAATTCCCGGACCTACAGAAATAAAAAGGCTATTCCTGGCGTGGATGAATTGTTGATTTTGCAACACTTTATCCAGTGCAGCGAGAATTCCCACCGAATAGAGATCCCCTTTATCATTTACTACAACCACTTTGTTGCCTCCATATATGTGACCCAGGCGTGATGCAAAATCGACGGGGGACTGAGAGGGGATAATGAGATCGATCTCTTCCTCTTTCATGTCCACTTCCTTTAGTAACTTCTGTACAGATTCCTGAACGCAATTCAGACATGTTTCGACGTATTTATTATGCTCTTCTACAATTAATTTAAGGCTTCCATTTATATGGTTAGTATAGCTAGTATACAGTCCAGCATACTGGGTGTAACTCTGGTGGTCGAAGTGGATCAGACCCTCTTCTGCTGATCCGGCACCCAACAGCAATGCACCCGCCCTGGAAGAGAGAGCGAATCCCTCAGGTTTTCCATGCAATCGTTCTGCATCACCAGCCACCACCATCCCTTTTTCAATCTTTCCTGATTCAATGAAGCCACTTATTACACGCATGGCCATAACGGCACCTCCGCCTCCGTCATGCAGATCAAAGGAGAAAGTGCCATACAGGTTATGAGGAGGTCGCTTTTTTTGTTTCCCATAGAGTAATGCAGCATAGGCAGGTTCCTGTATATACTTATCGGGATATACACCCGTATTGATGAGCATTCCCACCTGCTCCTGTTCCATTCCGGCAAGATCAAGGCATCGCTTAATAGCCTTTGAACCGGCATGTAAATAATCCCGGTTCCTTCCCTGGTTGGCAAAACCCATATGCTCAATTCTGGCTCCCATATTGCTTAACCAATTTCGTTAGAGTAAATATGGTCACACCAATGACCAATCCGGATGCAAAGCTAAGCAACATGATGCGCTCACCTCCTTTCAGAATCTGATCATCCAGCAACTGCTTCAGAGCCACTATATGAGAGGTGGAGGCTGTATTGCCCACCTTCTCCAGATTATTGACCACATGTTTCGCCATGGTCCCAAAATACAATGTAAAATGCTCATCCCCTGCTTGTATTGCTTGACGGGAAGTCTGGTGAGGGATAAGGTAATCGATCTGATCAAGGGTCAGTCCAGCCTCAGACAAAGCTTCTTCCATGATAGGGGGCGCATGTAGAATCGAAGCTTCATGGATCTCTTTCATCTTTGTGGTCATAATCCCACCTTCCCGCCTTAGGCCCTGGTACCCTATACATAGGTCACTATATTGCTCCAGGGTGGCTAATTTAGAGACCAATAACTGGTCCGTGGGTACCTCTGATTTACATAACATGACTGCTGCACCTGCATCTCCCAGTGTTAGCGAAGCCATTTCGGGACTCAACAGTGATGAAATATTCTGGATGGCGTTATTGCACAAGCTGGTGATATATTCTCCACTAATCACCAGACAATAGTCAACAATCCCCCTTTCAATGAAGTCAGCTCCCACATGAATACCGGTCAACATCCCTGCACATGCGTTGGAGAGATCGAAGCTGATCGCATGGTGTAAACCGAGTTGCTTTTTGAGCAATAACGAGATGGCAGGTTCATAGAGATGCTTTAATCCATCCACATATTTGGAAATGGAGCAAAAAAGGATCATTCCCACCTCCTCAGGAGCAATCCGTGAACGTTTCAGACAATCCCTGCCCGCCTCTAAAGCAAGTGTAAGCGTATCTTCTTCTGCAGCACACATCCTTCTTTCCCGGATCCCGGTCATTAGTTCCAGCTTTAATGGCTTAGAGATTTTTAGCTGTGCTGCAATTGAGGCAGTGGTTACTATCTGCTTCGGTAAATAGCTCCCTATACTCTCTATCCGACTCCCTAATCTCATTCTTTAGTTGACCTGTTTGAAATCAATATCTGCCTAAAACTACAAAACATAAATGATGAAAGGAATATTTATAACTTGAGCCATCGTTTTATTGGGATACCATGAAAGCAATTCAGTTCCTACTCTTCTCTATTTCTCTTTCCTGGATGGCAAGCCCATTCGTAATGGGGCAAAACCATCACTATCGATACAGTGCTATTGATGTTAAAAGTTATTCGTTCGAGATAGACCTGAACGACACGTCGGATGTGATCCGTGTGGATGCTTCGATGAAGATCAGTTTTAAAAAGAGTCTGAACTATTTTATTTTGGATTTGAAGAACTCAGACAATGAAGGTAATGGGATGGTCATTGAGAAATTGACTGAAAACGGCAACACCATTGAATATACTCACTCCGGCGATAGTATATGGTTGTCTGTTGAGCCAACTGAACCAGGAGTTACCCGGGAGTATCAGATCAAATACCAGGGTATCCCGGGTGATGGTTTGATCATATCAAAAAACAAATTTGGAGACCGTACTTTCTTCGGGGATAACTGGCCCAATCGTGCATCTCACTGGCTTTCAGTAGTAGATCATCCATCAGATAAAGCATTGGTTGAATTTCAGATTCATGCTCCGGACCACTATGGCGTGGTAGCTGTAGGTAGAAATCTGGAGGTGATCCGGGAGGAAGGACGTATCCATTCCCACTGGAAAAGTAGTGTGCCGTTGCCGACAAAGCTCATGGTGATCGGAGTCAGCCCATTCTCTGTTCAACACCTTCTGAGCTCCTCAGGTATTCCTGTATCTACATGGGTCTACCCTCAAAACCAGGAGGAGGGTTTTTATGACTACAGCATGGCCATTCGACCTCTTGATTTCTTCGAGAGCTATATAGCTCCGTATCCGTACTCCAAACTGGCCAATGTGCAATCTAAAACCATATATGGAGGAATGGAAAACGCCAGTTGTATATTTTATCGTGAGAGTTCCGTGACGGGTCAACAGAAGCATGAAACACTTTTTGCCCATGAAATTGCCCATCAGTGGTTCGGGGACGCCGTATCTGAATTGGACTGGCACCACATCTGGCTGAGTGAAGGATTTGCCACCTATCTCACCGATCTCTATCTTGAAGTTGTACATGGCCGGGAGGCATTTGTGGCTTCCTTGCTGGATGAGAGAGGTCAGGTGTTGCGATTTGCCAAAAGAAGATTGGCTCCTATTGTGGATACAACACTTCCCGTTTCGGTGCAACTCCTGAATAAGAACAGTTATGAAAAAGCAGGATGGGTGCTGCATATGCTGAGGCATGAACTTGGAGACTCCCTGTTTCAGGAGTGTATTCAATCCTTCTACAAGAAACACAAATACAGTAACGCGCTTACCGAAGACTTTCAGGATGTGGTGGAGACGATGTCAGGAAAGGATTTTGACACTTTCTTTCATCAATGGTTCTATGAATCCGGACATCCGGTCCTCTCTGTCGCCTGGAAAAAGAGGGGCTATGATTTGGAAGTGACCATCAGGCAACATCAAAAGCAATATCTGTATGAATTCCCTTTGGAGGTAGAAATAATAGATGACCAGGGAAATTCATACAGGGAGAATCTGGCCATCACAAAGGACAAACAGATGTTTACTCTTCATACATCCCTGAAGCCAGCCAGGATCATTCTTGATCCAGACACCTGGTTGCTCTTCGAGCACTTTCGTTCTCCATAAATAGTCACAGAAGCTAACCTCTTAAAAATTCAGTCAGCTATAGCCAGGGTTCTACAGTAAGCTACTCGTTTACAGGTACTGGATGAGCTCATCCGATAATTTAAAGTGGGTGTAGTGGTGTGAGTGAACTCCCGTTTCCATTACACCCTCATCAGACACCTGATAGGTGCTCTGCTCTCCAGCAATTCGTGAAAAGTAAACCTCATGCTCTGTCTCATTTGAGTCAATCATAATCACCTGAACCAGGTTTTCATCCAATGATGCATCGAGACTTTGCATACAAAGAGGACAAAAGAAATCGACGCGATCACCCTCCTGAAATTCAAATCTTGGATGCTTAAAGCTGGAATAATTACCTACTTCAGGATGTAACAGTAGCAATCCCTTCTCTCTTTTCGAATTCCGTATCTTAAAGATAATGTAGTCCCCAACCCTCAAATGACCCCTGCAATGCGGACATATGTAATGATTGTCCATGACTAAAGCTTTTAAGTATATTTGCTGTCTGACAAGTTACAAAACCATTGGCGCGAAGTCAATAAATAGCATATATTTATGCTAATAAACACACTGCCCGAATTTTATGAAAGGCATCCATCAGCAGATACTTAAACAGATCCGGTCAGGATCTAATCTTGTCCTGGCCACTGTGATCCGGACAACAGGTTCTACTCCCCAGAAACCGGGTAGTTCCGCATTATTTGGAGAAGAGGGATTACTCGTCGGTACGGTGGGTGGGGGTATGCTGGAGGGTGAGATTCAACACGTTGCAAACAGTGTTTTGATCTCGGGATTATCTGATACATTTTATTTTAACCTGGATACAAAACAGGGGGATGAAGGCTCCATATGTGGCGGGGATGCCATGGTTTTAGTGGATGCCAATCCTGCTGCTCATCTGGAGGCTTTTGAAGCCATGGAACGCTCTCTTTCAGAGAGAGAGGAAGGAAGCTTGCTGACTATATTGAGCCAGAAACAGAGCAACGGAATAGTCATCCAACGATACTGGATTGCTCAAAAGGAGGATCACCTCCAATTGCCATCACTGGATATGGAGCTCACTACTTCTCTCACCAGCCAGTATTCGGGTGTATTTCGAACGGGATTTCTGGAAATTGAACTCAGCTCCCCTGAACTGCCCTCTCAGGAGATTGCCTATTTGGAGCAAGTCAGGCCCATGCCGCATCTGATTATTGCCGGAGCAGGACATATTGGAAAAGCCCTGGCCCACCTGGGCAGCCTCCTGGACTTCGAAGTGACAGTGATCGATGACCGGCCTGAGTATGCTAATTCACAGCATATTCCGGAGGCCACTCACTTGATCGTAAAGGATATCGGAGTCGCCATGGAAGAAGTGGAAAAAGGTCCTGATACCTTCATTGTCCTGGTGACCCGCGGGCATCAATATGATGCCGAAGCTTTAAAACCATGTCTGGGTTCCCAGGCGGCCTATGTGGGTATGATCGGCAGCAGACACAAGGTGGGAGTAATGAAGAAACAATTCTTGAAGGAAGGTTGGGCTACTCCAGAGCAATGGTCACACATTCATGCCCCCATAGGGATTTCTATCGGTTCTCAAACCGTTCAGTAGATAGCCATCAGCATCGCCGCCGAACTGGTAAGTATTCGTACCCTTAAAGATAAGCCTCATGCATAGTAACTGGGCTATCATACTGGCTGCTGGTTCAGCCCGGCGTATGGGTTCACAGAAGCTGGTTTTACCCTACAACGAGAGCACTATCATAGAAACCGTCATTGACAACGTATTAAGTTCAAAAATAGATCATGTGATGGTGGTGTTGGGTGCCGACAGCGAAATGGTTAAAGCAACTATCGGGGATAGAAATGTGGATTTTTATTACAACAAAGATCATGAAGAGGGCATGCTCTCATCGGTCATGAGTGGAATCAACTCACTTCCTGAAGATGCAGGTACAGCACTGATCTTTCTAGGCGACCAGCCAGGCATACTGCCTTCGGTCACTAATGCTATTATTGATGCCTATAATGATTCTTTACATGGGATTGTGATACCCGTATATAACCACCGCCGTGGTCACCCCCTGCTGGTGGATATGGTCTACCGGAAAGAAATTGCAAGACTTGACCTGGAGCAGGGACTTCGTGCTCTGAGGCACCTCTTTCCCGAGGATGTACTGGAGGTTGAAGTGGATGAGCCTGGCATACTGGTCGATATCAATACTCAGGAGGACTATTCGAAAGCAATAAAACCAGACAGATAATGGAACAACTGATTCGTTTTACCCTGAACGGTAAACAAGAAGAGATTACCATTGATCCCACCCTCACACTTATGTGGGTGTTAAGGGATCAATTTGACCTGACGGGCACCAAATATGGCTGCGGTGCAGCAGTGTGTGGCGCCTGTACTGTCCTGATCGACAATGAAGCCATTAGGTCTTGTATTGTCCCTGTCAGTGAAGTGGATAAACTTGAGGTGGTAACTATTGAGGGACTTTCATCAAACGGACAGCTTCACCCCCTTCAGCAGGCATTTGTTGAGAAAGATGCCCTGCAGTGTGGCTATTGCACCCCCGGCATGATCATGAACGCTTACGGGCTATTATTAAATAACCCGGAACCCACCCGGCAGGAAGTGATCGAAGGCATGGAAGGCAATCTTTGCAGGTGTGGTGCACATATCAGGATTATTGAGGCCATTCAGTCAGCAGGTCGTGTAATGCAAAAAGGGCAAAAGTCATGAAACGTAAAAAAAGAACAACCAAGCAGAGATTGGCCGACCCAAAAAGTTCATTTGAGGTGAAAAGAAGGGACTTCTTCAAATTACTGGGCGGAGGTATTTTTGTCTATTTCAGTACCCGTAATCCTTCTGACCTTCTGGCCTTGCCTCTGGCTCAGCGTCGAGAGGTGCCCACTGATTTCAATGCTTTTCTGAGGATTGATGAAGACGGGACCGTTCATTGTCACACCGGTAAGATTGAAATGGGTCAGGGACCCATCACTTCACTCCCCCAACAGATGGCCGATGAACTGGATGTAGCCATCGAGTCCATAAAGATGGTCATGGGCGATACCCTGCTGTGTCCATATGATATGGGAACCTGGGGATCTGTCACCACCCGTATATTTAGTGACCACTGGAGGGCAGCAGGGGCAGAAGCCAGGGCAGTATTACTCGAGTTGGGATCAGAATACCTGGAAATTCCGGTCAAGGATCTTCAGGTGAAAAAGGGAATTATCAGTAGTTTATCCAATCCCAAAAAGCAGGTGAGTTACGGGGAACTGGCCAAAGGAAAAAGGATTGAGCGATTTATGGAGGTCAAGCCAGATGTGAAAGATCACACCCAGTTCCACTATGTGGGGCAACCCATGCTTCGTACCGATTCCAATCTTAAAGTGACGGGAGCAGCTGAATATACAGGGGATATTAAACTTCCCGGAATGGTCTATGCCAGAATAGTCCGACCTCCATCTCACCAGGTCAAGTTGAAATCAGTGGATTATTCAGAAGCTGAAAAAATGGATGGAGTACAGGTGGTTCGCGACGGGGAGCTGATGGCCGTGCTTCATGAGTTGCCCGATGTAGCAGAGCAGGCACTCAGCCTGGTGAAAGCTGAATATACTACCGATGAAATGGAAGTGGATGATAAGTCTATTTTTGAATATCTGTTGAATGTCCCGGCAGATAGTCGTGAGATAGAGAGTGAAGGAGACCTGGCCACCGGAGAACAGGAAGCTGATCATATCATAGAAGGTGAATATCATGATGGATATAAAGCACACGCCACTATAGAGCCTCATGTAGCCCTGGCCCACTGGGAGGGAGACAAAGTGACCGTCTGGGCCTCAGCCCAATCCCCATTTTTCATGGCTCAGGAAGAGACAGCCAAAGAACTGGGCCTGGAGCTGGAGAATATAAGGGTAATCGCTCCCTTCCTGGGTGGTGGATTTGGGGGAAAGATCTATAATCCCCAGGTAGTGGAAGCCGTGAAGCTGGCCAGACTGGCTAAAAAGCCAGTTATGGTTGCCTATACCCGTGAAGAGGAGTTCTTTATGGATTACTTCCGATATGCCACCGTAATCGCTATCAAATCGGGAGTTACCAGGGAAGGTAAAATGACACTCTGGGAATTCAATCAGTACCATGCAGGACCCCGGGGTTCTGATACCTTGTATCACGTACCCCATATAAAAAGAACACAATTCTCGGATAAAGAAGGTGGACCTCCTGTCCATCCTGTACTGGTGGGTGCCTGGCGAGCGCCGCATGCCAACTCCAATACCTTTGCGAGGGAATCCCAGATCGATATTATGGCCGCCAGAGTTGGGGCCGATCCTGTGCAATTCAGGCTGGATAACCTTACAGACGAAAAGATGATCAAGGTAGTGGAAGCCCTGAGGGACAAATTCGGTTATACACCGGCTGCCGGACCCAGCGGACGTGGCTATGGAATGGCACTGGGCACCGATGCAGGTACCTGGGTGGCTGTCATGGTGGAGGTGAAAGTAGATAAAAAGACCGGGAAAGTACAACCCATAAGAGCAGTGGTCTCCCAGGACATGGGTATGTGTGTTAATCCGCAGGGTACCAGGCTCCAGGCAGAAGGGTGTGTAACCATGGGCCTGGGCTATGCACTTTCGGAAGATGTTGAATTCAAAGGCGGAGAGGTGATCACTGAAAACTTTGATACCTATCTGCTCCCTCTCTTCGATGTGGTACCGGAGGTGATTGATACGGTGATCCTGGACCGGCAGGATCAACCACCCCAGGGGGGTGGCGAACCAGCCATTATTTGTATGGGAGGCGCCATAGCCAATGCCATCTTTGATGCATGCGGAGCGCGTCTTTACCAGATGCCCATGACACCGGAAAGGGTGTTGGACGGGATCAGGCTGGCTAAAGAGTAGGTTACTTAAGAGCCATCACCAGACCGAATACCATCGAGGCGGTCAGTAGAATAAATATGGCAACATAGAGCCATACTAATCTCCTTTTTGATCGTTCCAGCCGTTCGCTCTGATCCAATACTCCTTTCCGAAGATCAGAGAGATAGGCTCTTAACGAATGAAGACTATGTAAACTGGCCAGTTTCTGTGTTCCATAGATAAATAGAAAAGCCCCCAGGGTTACCCCCCAGAACAACACTTTGTTATGGATGGCATAGGTGCCATGGTCGTTGTCTATATAAAGGTTCACATTGGAAATCAGGATAATAGCAGAAACTGAAGAAAGGATCAGCCACAATTCGTAAGGTCTTCTGAAAAACCTCAGCTGTCTGTTAATCAGGCTGTGGACCGATTCACTGTAATTATTTATTTCTCGGAACCTGTAATACATATCGATTCCGAAAATCAGGATACCGATGGTAACCACCACTAGTGGTACCAGAATCCAGACTACTGAAGAATTATTCATATATCCTTCCAGGTTCATGGAGAGTAGTATCAGGTTGGTGATTTGAATAAAGCCGTAAAAAATAAGGTTGAAATAGATATTACGGCTCCCCTTCAACGTTTTTTCATTTAGATATTGTGTGATCATTTTTTTATCGGTTTTTACATCCCGGAACATCCGATCATTCCCCTTCTGCCATATGTCGATCAGTTCATCCTTATTCATGCCGGTGAATTTTGAATTTGAAACTGTCTTCGGAGCTTCTCCCTGATCCTTACCAGGCGTACACTCACATTTTTCGTACTAATCCCGGTGATCTCTGCGATCTCCTCATAGGAGCACTGCTCCAGGTAAAGAAAGATAATGGACTTATCCAGGTCGTTAAGTGTTGAAATATGACTGTATATTTGGCGGATCCGTTCTTCGTTATCGAATCCGGCCGGCTGCTCATCGGGGAGCTCAAATGCTTGTTCGGACAATGAGGTGTATTTCATTTTCCTGGCACGCAGCCCCAGCATAGCCGTATTAAGTGCAACCCTGTACATCCATGACTGGAACTTGGAGTCACCCCGAAAAGAGGGATAGGATTTCCATAGCTGGTAGATGATCTCCTGTTTCAGATCTTCCCGATCCTCTTTGTCAGCATAGAGCGTACAGATTTTGTAGATGACACCCATATGGTTATAGACCATATCCACAAAAAATGCTTTATCTCCTTCAGGTACCTGTTTACTCAAATCAATGAGGTTTTACTCCATTAGTAACATCCGGGATTAAAAAACTACACTCGAAGAAATATATTATTTCAAAGCGGCAATCAGCTCTGCTATATCCTCTTCATTATTAAAGACATTGATGGAGATACGAATATTATCCCCGCGCAGAGAGACATATACATGGCGTTTTTGCAATTCCTGCAACAGAGCTTTGCCATGGGTGTTTGGGGGAAGCTTCAGCCCCATGAGATGGTGAGCACGATGGTTCTCCTCATCCATAGAGGTATCCATCTCCTTAAATAACCCGATCAAAGGGGCACCGATCTCCCGGCAATACTCCTGTATCTCATCCACTCCCCATTCCAGTAACTGGCCCAGTGCTTCATCCAACATGGGCATGGAGATGAAATTACTGCTCTGACCTACATCAAAACGTATGGCTCCGGGTTTATAATCTTCCACATATTGGGTGAGCCTGTCGAACCGCTCCGAATTGGGCCGGGTCATCCACGATTCCTCCAATGGAATCCCCTCGTTGAATTCCTCATGAATATATGCAATGGCCGTAGAATAGGGCCCCATCAACCATTTATACCCTGCACAGATCAGTGCATCGATATGGTATTTCTTTACATCTATGGATAGTGCTCCCACTGATTGCGAACCATCCACAATCAACTTTGCCCCTACATCCCTGCACCTGGTACCAATGGCTTCCAGATCGAATTTAGTACCGTTCATCCAGTGGACAGAAGCCATCACCACAAATGCTGTTTGAGAATTAATAGCCTCCAGGATCCTCATATTCCAATCCTTCCCCTTCTGAGGAATACCCTCCTTTCTTGAAATCACTTGCAATTCCGTTCCATGATCTTTACACCACCTTTGGGCCGTATAGTAACAGCTGGGAAACTCTTCGGAGATGGTTAGTGCATGTTGCCCTTTTCGATAAGGAATATTCCTTATGACACTGTTCATACCGTAGGATACGGCCGGCATAACAGCCACCTGATCGGAATCGCATCCGACCATCCTTCCAAACTTCTCCCTGACTCCTCTTACATCGGTAAAAAAATCATCAGGTGTGATGGAAATGGGATTTCTTTTGCGCTGCATTCCGTCAATCCCCCTCGCCTCAACCGACTTCATTAAAGGTGACATATAAGCACAGTTCAGGTAGTGAATTCCCTCAGACAACTGGAAATGGTGTTTCTGGCAATTCATGATTTGAATATGGGGATAAAATATTAAGTTTAGCTGAAAACCCTTTAATTACTATACATTTTTAGTTATGACTACAGCACAACCTCAACGCATTTCAGCACTACTCCTTACGATTGCAGTTCTTCTCTCAATAACCTCGAGCAACCAGGGCTTTGCACAGGAAGCACCTTTCAACAAGGGAGTGAACCTGACCAACTGGTTTCAGGTGCCAACAGCAGGACAGATCCAGTTTGGCAAGTATACACGTAACGATCTGATAGATATCAAGAGCCTGGGTGTGGATGTGATCAGGCTGCCCATCAACTTGCACTTTATGACAAATGGAGCACCCGATTATACGCTGGATCCTTTGTTTCTTGGTTTTCTCGACCAGGTGGTGGACTGGGCCGAGGAGCTGGAGATTCACCTGATCCTGGATAACCACACTTTCGATCCCAGCATGGATACCGATCCGGCAATTGGTGCCATTCTTCTAAAAGTGTGGAGACAGATGGCTATTCATTACGCTGACCAGTCTCAATATATCTACTATGAGATCCTGAATGAGCCCCACGGTATTACCGATGAACTCTGGAACAATATACAACAAAGCGTGGTGGATGAGATCAGATTGCACGATACTACCCATTACCTGATCATTGGTCCGGCCGGCTGGAACAACTACCACAACCTGTCGGCCATGCCTGTTTACGACGATGATAAATTGATCTATACGTTCCACTTTTATGATCCGTTTCTCTTAACCCATCAGGGTGCTTCATGGGTAACTCCTTCCATGGTCGACGTGAAAGATATTCCCTTTCCATATGATGCGGTAAGCATGCCAGCGATGCCATCAGGACTCGCAGGAAGCTGGGTGGGAAATCTCTACAACAGCTATGCTAACGATGGAACGGTTCAAAAGGTAGAGGAGTTGATGGATATAGCTGTAGCCTTCAAGCAACAACGAGGGGTCCCTCTCTTTTGCGGAGAATTCGGAGTTTTCCAGCCAAACAGCCAGGAGGTCCATCGCACTTACTGGTATCAGGTGGTTCGTGAATACCTGGAATCTCACCAGATTGCATGGACCGTATGGGATTATCACGGAGGTTTTGGATTGTTTGAGGAAGATGGTCAAAACCTGTTTGATCACGACCTGAACATCCCTTTACTGGAAGCGTTGGGATTGAATGTCCCTGAACAAACCGAATTTCAAATAGTCCCCGACTCCGTCGGATTCATCATCTACGATGATTTTCTGACACAATCGGTTTATGAGGCTTCTTATACCGACGGTATACTTGATTATTTCTCCGTTAACCATCCCAACAACGGACAATATTGTATTCACTGGACCGGGGCCAGTCAATATCAAGCCATTAACCTGGACTTCCATCCCGACAGGGACCTGACCCGACTGGTGCAGGAAGGCTTTGCCCTTGACTTTATGGTCAGAGGGAGTGATCCCGGGATCTCCTTTGATGTACGTTTTATTGATACCCATCTAACAGGATCCGGCGATATACCCTGGAGAATGGGTACCACCTTAAATGCAAATGGTGTCAGCTTTGATGGAAGCTGGCACCATTTACATATTCCCTTGAGTACATTTGAAGAAAAAGGAGGCTGGGATGGGCAGTGGCACAATCCACAGGGGCTTTTCGACTGGTCCTCAGTAGACAAATTTGAAATTGTCCCCGAAGCTAAAGCGCTGGGAAGCTCGCACCTCTATTTTGATAACATCCACATAACCAACCTGGATACAGCCCAGGTTTTTCCGGATACCACCACAGGCATTTTTTTCACTCCGCAAAAGCCCTTCAATCACATCCTCCAAATAGATATCTACCCCAATCCCTGCCCCGGTGCATTACACCTTTCCTATTCTGCTCCGGAACCGATCCATTTCTGCCTGAGAGACCTCAAAGCAAGAGAATTGAAACAAGGATCCCTTTCGTCACCCGGCACACTTGATCTCTCCTCCTGCCAGGATGGTCTCTATATCCTCGAATTATCCGACAGGGCAGGAAACAGGGTATTACGCAAAATCATTCTCCAAAAAGAATAGACTGCTTTACTGATATTAAGCTGAAACCTTTTCTAATTTACTATCCTCATATTTTTTAAAGGGTGAAATCAACGTGAAGATTGAACCCAAACTCAGGGTATGAACTAAATTGATGAATAATGCCAGTAATCCGATGATTAATCCGATACCACCAATCATTGCCAGATTCATTTCTGTGGCAAATTCTCCACCCGGATACAATGTACGTCTTAACATACCTTTAAGACCTGCTTCACCCATAGAGAAATTCATCAATATACCACCACCTATCCAGAATATGAGATGGATATTTACCAGGATTTTACTTTTAATATCTCTTCCTGTCAATAGGGGTATCAGTGCATACACTACACCAAAGAGAAGCGGACTTAATCCGAGTAATAGCATGGTATGGGCATGTGTACCAATCACCCATTGGGTATTATGAAGTACCACATTCAATCCAAAATTAGCCTGCGTGATTCCGGATATCGCACCAACCAAAAATCCAAACATAGAAGCTAAAATAAATTTTAACGCCGGTGTAAATTTGATAGGTCGTGCCAGATACAAAGTCATCAATGTAGCAAATATGGACAGAGTGATTGTAATGATTTCACCTGAAGTAATCAATTGACCTGAAAAGATTTTCAAGAAAGTAGGCTGTGGTGCATCTGCCATCAAGTGATGACTCCAAACTCCCATCGATATTAACAAGTCAAATAAAATAACCGTTCTGACCAATGCAGCACCGTAGAGTTTTCTTCCGGTTAAAAACGGAATGAGCAGATACCATGTGCCTGCCGCATACATCAATACATTACCATCGGCTACCATATCCAAACCCCACCAGAACCAGTTCTTATAGATTAGTGCATTGACAGCCTCCGTATTCAGTGTGGCAAATCCTAACAGGGGTGGGATGGCATATACCAGTATCAATACCCCGACAGTGATCAGTACAAATGCATTGATAACAGTGTCTATACTGCCCCTGGCAACAGAAACCACAAACACAGGCAGCGTATCATACAGTTTCTTGTCTTCTTTCCTTTCAGCAATTTTCTTCTTCCTGTTGAAAATATAATCTAATCCAAATGCAGCTTTGATGTAATGTCCAAATGAATAAAGCTTAGGTTGAGGTTCGCCTTCAATGGGTCTTCGCTTTATCAAAGTGGCAAATAGATTATAGGAAAAGAGCAGAATATTGAATAAGAATATCGCTACGCCCAAAATAAATAGGACCGCTCCCAAATTTGATACCCGGTCGAACGATACCGGTAAGGGCCAATACAATGTATAGAGCGAATTGAAATGGGTTAATAAGCCCGCAAGCCAGGCTAATAAGACGCCTGTGGATTGCAGCCAAAAATTGGCAATGATTAATTTCTGGCTATACACCTTTGCCTTTAATAAATAGGGAATTAGGAAATAGAAAGCACCCATAACAGCCATATAGGCATATCCGTAAATACCCACAATGGGATGGGCGGTCATAATTGCATAAAAGTGGCCTTTGGGCAAATACTCAGGATCAACAAGCTGATAACGCATCATCATCCCTTCAATGGCCGCTAGTACTAAGAAACCTACTGCTGCTAAAACATAGCGCAGTGTCCACCTAGCTTGAAAATTATAATAATTATTGTTTGACATAATCTTACACTTTTTGAATTTATAATCATTTTACCACTAAAGCACCTGGTTCATACATACTGGAGTGCTGATCACCCGAGTATTCAGTAGATCTGATATCGTATGTTCCCGGTTCGGAAAAATTCCACGTATAACGATTGTTATAGCCCGGTAATACGCTTAATTGAAAAACCATAGTGCCATCTTCCCTGAACACTCCGAAACCATAAGTAACATCTGTGGTAGTAAGGTCGAATTCCACAAATTCTCCCTTTTCAACGATCATGGGATTTTCAGGGAAATCAAACTGGTAATCAGAAACTTCAATCGCGAAGGTTTTCACTGGTACCTGTTTTTCCCATAGTTGCCATTTTTGCCAAGGTACAATGTTTGACAAGGTCACGATATGACCTATAACCAGAATAGCGACAACTGTCAGGAAAAATCGCTTTTCCCGCCAGTCAATACCTGTTTCATTTTCTTTAAAGTCTTTAACGGCAGGTTTTTTCACTACCCTGATAAACCATAGAAAAAATGCTACAAGAAGAACAAAATAGATCAAAAAATAGATACGAATGGCCTCTGTTACATACATAGCTTTTTAGTTTTAAGTGGGTTCTACTACTAAATCTCAGAACACATTCGAACCCGTTTGCCGTGGTTCCAAGATGTAGCTCGTATTATTATATTATTGATAATGTGACGGATGTAAAATGCGACCTGCTTATAGTGTTTTAATAGTGTGAATATACAAACAAAAACAACATTCCACCTATGAGAGCCTGGAATACAGAATGATTACAAATAAATTGGAATTAAAATCACTATTTTAAAAAAGTAGTCGTAGAAGTTGGTTTAAAAATAATAGCAGCAGATTTCCTCCGTGTAAAGCTTTCAGTATCATTTGAATTTCCCGGATCTATAATTGAATCCTTTATTTGGCTTTAAATCAGAATTATCCTAAATTTATCCCCGCAAAAATGGCTCCATAGTTCAAGGGATAGAATAGCGGTTTCCTAAACCGTAGATCCAGGTTCGAGTCCTGGTGGAGCTACTTAAATAGTAAATAAACGTCCTATTTGTCCAACATCTAGGACGTTTTTCTTTTCGCTAGGTGTAATATAGGTGAAACTATTTTGTTGTATAATCCACTTACTATTCCCATTACAAGTAAAGTGTATATTCCGGAGCAAGCTGACGGCCGCGTGCGGGGGGTCTG
>CAZURA010000123.1:0-16844 GCA_964622985.1 uncultured Bacteroides sp.
GATGAAGCAGATCGAAAAAATAGACGGGGTGATCTCTGCTAAACTGGTATACTCCTACTCTGAAGATGAGCTGGACGCTGAAAAACAAAAAATCGAATTGTCGGGAAACTATCCTGAATGGTTGAATAAAGAGAATATCGATGTGAAGGATATTCCCTATTCCGGCCGGTTGAAGATTTAACCTTCATACAGAAGAGCATATGAAGCGGATGAAATAAAAAAACCCCGGCCGAAACCGGGGTGACAAAGTATCAATCGTACTATACTATACTGTAATTAAACTGTGATTAAAATGCACTATACTATACTGTACTCAAATTGTAATATACTTTGTCACCGATAAAACTACGACAATTATTCTTTAATGTCAATAGCTACCGGTTTTTGGGCCTACACAATAGGTAAATAGTAGGCCATAAATAATCAGCCATAATTTAAATTATCGTAATGTAATCATTCAATTTACGGTCCTCTATGATATTCCTCATCCCTGAAGAACAACTGTCCCTTGGTCAGCCAGGAGAATCCAAAAGAAAGCAGCACGATTGATTCCAGCCAGAAGATTGGATTCAGATCTTTCAAACCAGGGAAACGATCTTTCAGGAATCCCTCATATACAACGATCAGCAAAAGAGCAAGTGTCATTAGGCTGCCACAGATATAATACACCACATTTCTCTTTCGTTTCTGAGTCCCCATGTTCAGCTTTTCCCCGGTCTGTATATTCACATGAGTTTTAGGGAACAGCAACAGAGTATAAATGATCAGAACAAGGAAATACAATAACGCACTCACATTGTGCAAGACCCCCAGCAGAGAATTCTGGCCGGAGTCGAATGCCAGGCAGGACGGATAGGGAGCACTGATTGTGCAAGGAAGAAAAGCCACCCCCAGGACAAAAATGCATCCCAGGTACCCGGCAAGGTTGTCCATCCGATCGTGCCCCCTGTAGGCAAACAAGAAAAGGGCGACCGCACAGTTGAGCCCCACGAAAATGTTCCTCATGTTGGTGTGATAGTAGGCACTGATGGAACTCTGGACTTCCTCGCATTCACCAAACAGGGAAGACCCGGCCACCAGGATCAATGGAAAGGTGATCCCCAAGATCCCGAGGGCCCGCCTCATGGTGTAATAGGAAATGATCTCCGGCGGCTTATCCATGTGATTATTATAAGCAGAGTGTTCCATGACCTTACGTTCTGCTGCCATTCAATTTGACACTTCAATTTACAGGTTTCCTTGAAATTCCGCCAATTTCCTGGTGGGAGAAATTAGCAGGCTCTAGCTTACCCCCTTTAAAAACTCGCTCAAACCCTCCAGATCATCTGTATTGATCAGGTCCACACCGGCCTCCATCAGCTCCTTCCATATCGCTTCGCGTTCCGGACCAGGAGTGTCTGGGGTGGCCCAGAAACGGATCAACTGACCATTCTGATGAGCCTGTTGCACGTATTGCTTGAGTCTCACACGCTCTTCTTCAGGCATTTCTCCCTCCCCTTTCCAGGAGAAGAGACGGGTCCAGCGGTCGCTGATCAGAGGCATAAGGGTAGCAGGGTAAACCTTCTCAAGGTTTTGAATCCGGCCATCAACAAAAGCATATCTTTGCTCCTGCTCCAACATGTATTCAATGGGGCGATTCCCCGACACAATGATCAGAACCTTTCCTTTTTTTAATCCCTCCGGGGAGCGGGTACAGAGAAACTCGCGGTAATCCTGCAGAATAGCGTCCAAAACTTTGTATGTGTCCAGCCCATGGTCCTTAATATCGACCAGCAAAATAAGCGGAGAGGAGGTATCGTAAAGTAATTCACTATCCCTATTGACGAGTCTCATGATCGGCTCCATATAGAGTTCTCTTAAAGTACGCCCCGGTTTAATCTCATTCCTGTCGTGTGCCACATAAAGGGAATCACCTTCTGAATAGATATCTACTTCGATGCTCCGGAATCCTTTTTCCAGAGCATCCAGAAGAGGCCGTTCATGATAATAGTCATTATGGGCATGGGCGGGAAGTGGTAAGTTGGATGGATCATCCGGAAAAGCTCCATATGCAATTGGAATAGACAGCAGGAGTAGAACCAGCCAGAGGTAAAGGTTTCTCATCATCATTGATTCTTCTTTTTATGCTGTCCGACCATCCCGAGTACTCATGCTTTTGCACTCTATAGATCCCGATAATATAAATGTAATACGTATTTTTACATTTAGCGTTTGCCGGGTAATAAAGTATGACCGTTGACCTCCATTAATCCCATATATTCCGTACTCTACATCGACAGTGATGAAAAGAATCTGCTTGAGTTTGAATTCGCATTCAGGCAGGAATACCATATCTATACGGCAAGTTCAGGACAGGCCGGACTGGAGATCATGGGGCAACGGACCATCCAGCTGGTGATCGCCGAATTACATCTGCCAGACATGACGGGGATTCAGTTCCTGGAGGAAATCATGTCCCTCTATCCCGACTGCACGCGGATGATTATAACCGCGGACAGGGATATGGATATCCTCATCCCTGCTGTCAACAGGGGCATCGTTTTTCAATATGTAGCCCGTCCCTGGAAACGGGAGGACCTGAGGATTACTATTGATGGCGCCCTGGAGCTATATTACCTGAAGGTCCAGAACAGGTCCTTGAACAATTACCTCGAAGAGATAAAGCAAACTCTTGAACGGAAAGTGATGGAACGGACCAGGGAGATCGACCAGCAAAGGATCAATATTACCGACAGCATCCAGTATGCAAGTCGTATCCAAAAGGCATTAATGCTTTCTTCCAGGGAGCTCAACGAATTCATGCCTTCACATTTCATCCTCAATAAGCCCAAGGATATTGTAAGCGGTGACTTCTACTGGGTACATAATAAGGACGGAAGGCTGATCATTGCGGTGGTTGATTGCACCGGGCATGGAGTTTCCGGAGCCTTCATGAGTATTCTCGGGATCAGCTTGCTCGACGAAATCGTAAATGACCTGGACAACCCTCAGTCCAATGATATTCTTAATGAGCTTCGGACACATGTTATCAGAGCACTGGGGCAGACCGGGAATACTGATGAGGCTAGAGAAGGCATGGAAATGGCATTATGCATCGTTGATTTTGAACAAAGTCAGATTCAGTATTCCGGCGCATTCAGTCCCCTTTATCTTGTGAGTAACGGGGAACTAAGTGAGTACAGGGGAGACCAGATGCCCATTGGGATCTACCATGAAGAAGAGATGCCTTTCACCAGCAAGGAGGTCCCATTCAGGGAAAATGACATCATCTACCTCTTCAGCGACGGCTATGTGGACCAGATAGGGGGACTTCACCGCAAAACCTTCAGATCGAAAAGGTTCAAGGAACTGATACGGGAGATCTGGTCGCTGCCCATGGAGGAACAAGAAGCCATACTGCGAGAGGAACACGAAATCTGGCGTGCAGGTCATGAACAGATCGATGATATCATGGTGCTGGGAGTTAAACTTACCAAGGGCAGGTAAAACTAGCAGCTTAATGGATATTACTCCTTAATAATCTTCCTTGTTCCCACAATATTCCTGTTTTGGTCCAACATGCGCACTATATAGATCCCGCTTGAAATACCTGAAAGATCATATGCGTTGCCCATATTGTTTGCAGTCAAGATGCACCTCCCTTTCAGATCAAAAACATCAATGTAACGTACAGACACCTCCGATTTAATCCACAGGAGGCCCTTGACCGGTATCGGATATAAAACAATATCAATCAATGGTAATTCCTCTATGCTAGTGTAATCAGTTATTCTCTCATCACCGTAGTAATGAAAACTCTTCCAAGAGAGTTTTAATGTATCCTCCACATTGTCCCATCCGTGGAAAATGGTTACAGAGTCCTTGCCCGAACTATTATGTAAATACTCGAACATGCTCTGCCTGAAATCGTTGGGAGCAGTCAACTGCCAATAGCTAGTGAGCACTGTCATCACTGTTCCGTATTCTTCGTATTGCCATTCATGTTTTGAGATGCTCTTCCAGTCGATCAGATCCTGGTCCCACTGAAAATAAATCTCCTCTGTCCTGTTACCGGCAGTATCGAAAGCATAGTTATACTTCGTGAAACCCACCCAGTCATTTATTCCGACGTCCCATTTCAGAGACACAGTGCTGATGACATTCCCAACAACATCGTAGCTGAATTCGTATCTGGTATATCCCTCCCAATCCGATTGGATCATCCTGTAGGTGGACTCACTCAGGACACGCCCGGATTCGTCGTATATATATTCTATCTTACGCCAAGCATGCCAGGATTCATCCGAAAGGTCCATGGAAGAGATGGTTTTCATCTCTATTTCTTCCCTGTCATTGACTATGTAATCATACCTGGTTTTATCATACAACAGCCAAACCGAATCATTCCAATTCCAGTCATAGAATTCTGTTTCTGTCAGGTGGTTATCCTCGTTATAACGGCTTACATTCTTTTTAGAATATCGCCAGTTATCAATACCCCAGTCCCAAACAGAGCTTATCATGGTTGTATCATTCCCTTTTTCATCCCGCTGATAAATCTTTTTCTCATCCCCTTTCCAGTCCTCTGCATTGTGGTTCCATTTATAATCGGCATCAGAAATGATTAATCCATTCTGATCATATTCTTTTTCACTACGATCAAATGGTTCCATATAATACATGGTTGTATTCCATTTGAACCACTCAAATAGCAAGAGATTTCCTGAATCGCCAAAAATCCTATTATACTGCCGTTCTATTTGCCAATTATTAACCTCAACATCCCAATTATAATATATTTCATTTTCACTCAGGTTTACTGAGTCGATTCTTCGGATTTCAACCTTAGATGACAGTATTGAATCAGGTTCACTTGTGAAGGAGTAAGTGACTATTGAATCCGTATAACTGTGCACCATTTGTGCTATTAGGTTAACTGAAGAAACCGATAAGATTAATAGAAGTGCAACCGAAAAAAGATTTCGTGTCATAATAAGATGCATTTAATGGTTAGTAATTGTAGTCAACTTAACTCCATGGCAAGGACGTTCAAAGTATGAAAATATAATTGATTTACGAATCCACCAATCCCATTGCATAATCCGATCAAATAGAACCAATAACCTAGCAGAATGCCAAACAGAAAACTAGAAATTATGGAAATAAGAAAGATTTTACGATTGCTTCGCTCTGGAAAAAGCAAAAGGTTTATTGCCTCTTACC
Organism: uncultured Bacteroides sp.; assembly: GCA_964622985.1. Classification (GTDB taxonomy): domain Bacteria; phylum Bacteroidota; class Bacteroidia; order Bacteroidales. The sequence continues at coordinate 5,203 of CAZURA010000123.1, forward strand.
TGGGCATATCACGAAATACGGTAAACAAATACTTGGATCATGCAATAATAAGTGGTTATTCCTATGCTGAATTACTAAAGGGTAGTGATCAGCAATTAAACCGTCTATTTGAATCAAAGACTGGACAGACCTCGCACAAACTCAGTGAGCTAGAGAAGCTATTTCCTGTGATAGACAAGGAGTTGAAGCGTCCTGGCATGAACAAGCAGATGCAATGGGAACGCTACTACAAGAATCATCCCGACGGATTTAAGCGCAGTCAGTTCATGTACTACTATAATCTTTGGAAGAAAAGCAGTTCACCCTCCATGCATATATATCATAAGGCAGGTGAAATGGTTTTCATAGACTATACAGGTCAAAAGATGAAAATGATTGATAAGGTAACAGGTAAAGAGACCTTGGTCTAAGTTTTTATTGCTGTTCTGTGAGCGAGGCAGTACACGTATGTAGAAGCCACCCGGAGTCAGCAAAATATAGACCTGATAACCAGTATGGGAAACACCTAACTGAATTCCATATTTTACAGTTTCTAGTCAGGAAAATGAATAGATGCACCAACATGAGATTTTGGCTTGATGAATATGATTTCCCCGTCTAGTTCTTTTGTTTAGTCAGGCTTGTAACAAAATGCAACTTGTCTGCGTCGTCTATAAAACATCATTCATGCGAGGTTTACACATTGCCTTAGTCTTCTCCATCACAGGAATTCTACTGAATATTCCGGAGACCTTTTCACAAAGTATAATACAAACGAAAGATTCCCGCATACTGATCATGCAGGAGACAGGGGAAGTGCAGGATGAACTTCCGATTATGGACTTACTCCCGGACAGTGCAGCACTCTATGGTTCCATTCATCAGGGTATAAAAAACAGTTTCCTTGGCCGCTTTCTGGATATATACAGACTCTGCCAGTGCTACCTTGTCAGGGAGGGTTATCTGGATAAGATTGAACCAGCCTACCTCGCCCTGACAAATAATCAGGGAGGCTATGCTAAAGAGAGTTTTATTCTAAATGATGGAGATACTACACTAAAGAAACTGGGGGTGCCTTATGTGGACATCACGGAGGAATCTGCCACCAGGGATATCCATAATCTGATGTCGATCACACAGCTTTTTCCACATGAGATGGCTCATGTAATGTACAGGTTGCTTTCGAAGGAAGACAGCCTTTCTAACAATAACCGTAGCGTGGATATGCACTATTTCTCACTCGTAACGGATTATCCTACTGCCTTCAATGAAGGATTTGCAGAGCACATGGAAAATGTTGCAAGAAATTATGAGGAGAACGACAGTATCAGAGCCGGAATAAGGGAGGACCTGGAACTCATCAGGAAATCGACTCCACACTCCATTTCCGGATATACCAGGGATTTCACTATGCCGTTTCGTATAGGATTTTACAAGGCAGGAATGATCAACTGGTTTCAGAAGTTTGAGGATTACAAGCGTTCCGAATACGCTATTTCCGGAAAAGTACGGTATAAGAACAAAAGCCTGAAACTAAGAGATCCGGAGAATAGGTTGTCGTACAGGAATGCAGGAGTTGCTCAGGAGGAAAGTATTCGCAATATCGTTCAATTCCATTCCACTGAAGGTGCCATTAGTGCATTTTTTACCTCCCTCAGTCTTAGGAACCTTCAAGATATGTATGTCTCAGATTCTATATTAAGAGAGATTTGTGACTGGGATCCTTCGGAGCTGGATCCCCTTCAGAAACAGTTCCTGAAGTATTTCCATGTTATTCACAAATATGTGGTAAGGAATCAATCATCCACCTCCCAGTTCACAGACTTTATCAGAGGTTATATTGAGTGTTTCCCAGAGGAGGAGGAGGAGGTGCGGAGGATATATAAGGAACTAACAAGAATAGAATTCACTCCTGACTTACCCCCATCCTTATGGCTCCTGGTTGCTGATCATCCACACAGGTTGCTAGCACTGGATCCATTCGGAGCTATTGAGGTCCCTTTGTATACGTTTAATCTGAATGCAGCTGAAGTTGAAGATCTGCTCACCATTAAGAACCTTCAGGAAGAAGAGGCGGAAGCCATCATTCAATATAGGGATCAGAACGGTTATATCAAACGACTGGAAGATCTCAGGAAAGTACCAGGGCTTTCTACAGAGGCGGCCTCAAGTATCATCAGCCTGGATTTTAAGCAATCTGAATTTGAGCAAATTCTCGATGGTTTCAACCCTGAGCTCAATATCAAAAAACTGATCATTACTCCCTTCCTGCATGTTGTTAAGAAGGCGATGCTCTACTTTGGGATTATCTTCCTGATCATCTTATATTTTTTGAGAAGAAAACAGCAGTTGAATAGAAGTACGATTCTCAAGGTATTCTTGCGCTACCTGTTTCTCTGGCTAGGAATAGTAATCCTTGAAATGGCTATTCTTTTCCTCTTCCCTCAATACTGGATTTACTCCTTGATGCCAATGGTACTCGTTATCCTCTTTTCGTTACTACGTACCCGAATAAAGAAGGAGAAAGGCAACTTCGCAATCTATATACTTACCCTGATGCTGCTGATTATTTTGATCTCAGTAATATAGCTTATCTGGCTGTACTTTTTACCTGCTCCTTAACCCAAAGTCTTACTCCAAGTGATTGGTTTTCAACTGTGGGACCAGCTGGGCTCAGGACCAGCGACCCCCTGATTATGAGTCAGCTTTTATAATTTATTCCCATAATTAAATGTTCTATTACATAAACAGAACTAGATATGGTTTGAATTTCAGGCAAAAACGGGATCATTTCGTTTCTTTAACTCCTTTTTTCCTGCTGATCTCAAAAATAACCGGATTATAGGCATCTGGACAGGCAGAAGTAGAAACATCTGGATCATCGAGCCATGGGAACTGAGAATCAAACATCATTGCAAAAACCTTTGGTAGAAAGCTATAAAGTGCATGAATACATATTTTACCTTTAACACCATCTTCAGTAAAGATTATTTCATCGCCAACTTTATGACCAATTCCACATGATCCTTTTTGACTTATCACTTTTGCAGTTACAATATTTGTCATAATGTTTTCATTTTTTAATACATGATCGTTAGAAAGAGTTGGTCCTTTAAAAAAGCTTGCGAAAAAACCCGATGAAGCCATAATCCCCATTGCTGCACAGGGGACTCTTTTGCAAAATTCACGGCGATTTCTATCGCAAGATTGGTTTTTGTTGGTTTTTGTTGGTACCATTCTTATCTCCAAATATTCAGTGATTTATAGAACGCTTCGATTGCTGAAGTCAAATTATTCAGGAATATGAATAAATCTAGAGTTTTTCGTTAAAATGTATCCGCTTTTTGGATACAAATATGAGAGTATCGGGATATATATATCATAACCAAGACTCTCAACAAAAACCAACCACCCGGTTATGACTCCAAGTGGTTGGTTTTCAACTGTGGACCCAGCTAGGCTCAGGACCGACCGTTAAGAAAATGTCCGGTGGACATTTTTAGGGAGGGGCCAGCCTGTCGCGTGGCGTGAGAGACCGGATGGGTCCACGAAGCCATGATTGAATCAGGTGTTGATGTAACTAACCTAATTGATGTAAAAAAGCCTTCAAAGTAGTTGAACTTTGAAGGCTTCGTGGGCCCAGCTGGGCTCGAACCAGCGACCCCCTGATTATGAGTCAGGTGCTCTAACCAGCTGAGCTATGGGCCCTGAAATATAATGTCTGGTTAGTTCCCGAAATTTGGGAATGCAATATTACGCAATTTACTAATATCTGGCAACAGTTCCGTTGAAGCAAATATCTTTGTTTCATATTCTGGTGGTCTATGCATAAGAAACAAAAACTCCAGCAACTTTTCAGGGAGGGGAAAAACGAAAATGGTTTCCTATTCAGACCCATCTTAATGCACTTTGCAGCCCGTCACATTGGTAAAACTTACGGAGAATTTGCATCTGACCATAAGGTCCTGGTTGAAAGCAATCTCAAATGTCTTGAGGACTTTGATATGGATGCAGTGGGGTTAATTTCCGATCCCTACCGGGAGACTTCCGCGTTCGGAGCAAAAGTCACCTTTTCTGAAGAGGCCGTTCCGCGTTGCCATAACATCCTGGTGAAAAGCATGGAGGAGTTGAAATCCCTGAAAAATCCGGATGTATACAAGGCGGAACGGACCCTGGACAGGATCCAGGCTGCCAGATCGCTCAGTAAAGAAGTGGGTAATGTGGTTCCCATCATTGGCTGGATTGAAGGGCCGTTGGCCGAGACCTGTGACCTGGCCGGAGTCAACGAAGTTCTGCTGAAGCTGATGACAGAACCGGATTTTGTGCGAATGCTTATCGACAAAACTATGATCACCGCGAAAGACTTTGCCAGAGCGCAGATTGAAGCCGGATGTGATATCATTGGTGTGGGAGATGCCATTTGCAGCCAGATTTCCACGGATAATTACCGGGAACTGGTGAAGGAGAAGCATATGGAACTGTTCGATTTTATTCATGGTCATGGAGCCAGGGTAAAACTCCATATCTGTGGCAATATCACCCATTTACTGCCGGATATCAAAGATACACAGCCCGATATTGTCGATATTGATCACATGGTGGATATGGATAAAGCCTTTGAATTGCTGGGACCCGGAATTGTCAGGTGCGGTAACCTGGACCCGGTGACTGTGATCCAGGACCAGCATGGCGACGAAATTGCTGACCAGGTCCAGGCTCTTTGTTTTAAGGAGAAAGAGAGAGGATTTATCCTTTCGGGAGGATGTGAGATCACCGTTTCCACACCTCCGGAAAATCTTGAAGTCATGCGTAAGGCTTCACTGGAGAGGTAATGCATAAGCAAATCCCCACTCGATCCAGTCAGCCCGAATCCCATTTTTGGTCTTGATACAGATCTGTGTATGTAGGTGTTTTGTTAGCCTCATCCTGCCCCCTGCCCTGACAAACCAGTAGCCCCGGTCGTAGGAATGCTGATGGAAGTAGGTGCCGAAATTCCCCAGGATAGTGATACGACCCATATAAAAATGAATTCCAAGATGCGACCCCAGGTAGATCTTCTGAAGGGGGGTTACTTCATCCGGGGGGGTGCCCCTTATGGCGATTTCCAGCGATCCGTCATACAACACATCTGCACCCATTGCTACTGCTATTCGTGGATGGAAGGTATGTGCATAATCTATCGTGAAAGAGGAGGTGAAGTAGTGTACTCCTTCCAGGTCTCCCAACCGGTGATGATCTACCGCCCCTGCAGCATACATAAACTGGAGCTCGTTGAAAGGATGGAATTCAGGAGGTTCAGAGCGAATGAACTCAGGTCTGGCCGAGGAGTGTTCCGGTGGAACAAAATGATAACTCATGCCAAAGTTCCAGCCCCAGTTATTCACCCCTTTCTGAGGTTGGTGGATCCTGCCGTTGGAGTAGTGGGTCACCCCATATCCTCCGTGCAGGTCGAGCCGGTTGGAAAGCTTGCAGGAGAGGTTTACATTGAAGTCGAAAAATAGGTTGACGTGTGAAGCGATCACATCATTGAATGGATTGGTAAGTGGATCATGAATCAATGATGCATAGCTTAAACCCAAAGAGAGATTCGTGTTGAAGGCAAATCGGCCAAACCGGATCCGGGGTGCACCATAGAACAAAAAAGCACTGAAAGGATTTCCCACCAGGGTATCTCCCCTGTCTTTGACCAAATCGGCATAGTGAATCCCCACTCCATATTGAGGATAGTTATTGAGCTGCTGCCAGTATTCTTTGCCGGTAGACTGAAATCCGAAACGGGCTTCGATGGCCCTGTACCCCTCTTCGAACTGCTCTTTCAGGTATTCGGTCCTGCTCCAGTACACCCCGGTGTGATAGAGAAACTGGAAATAGGGGTAGCGGAGGTTTGATCCGGTATCTGTATCCTGTGAAATGCCGGACCGGGTAATTGGAAGTAAGAATATGATCAGGGCAATATACCTCATCAATGGATTATGCTCCGAAAAGCGATTGGATGCCTTCTTCCGTGGCCCTGCATATCCCTTTCTCAGTGATCAGTCCGGTTACCAATCTCGATGGGGTGATATCAAAACCAGGATTAGTAACCTTTGCACCCTCAGGGAGTATGCTGATCTGCTCTACCTGACTGGTCTTCTTGTTCCAGCCTTCCACGTAAGTCACTTCCTTTCCATCCCTGTTCTCAATCTCTGTTTCCGTCCCTTTCTCCATCTGGAAATCGATGCTTGTGGAAGGTAGCGCCACATAGAAAGGGATGTCATTGTCCCGGGCCGCCAATGCTTTCAGGTAGGTGCCTATCTTGTTAGCCACATCTCCGGTCCTGGTAGTACGGTCACTTCCTACAATCACCATATCCACCTTACCGTGTTGCATCAGGTGTCCTCCGGCATTATCCACGATCACCGTATGGGGCACCCCATGTTCCCCCAGTTCATAAGCAGTCAGACGCGCACCCTGATTCCGTGGTCTTGTCTCATCCACCCATACATGTACCGGAACGCCCCGGTCATGGGCCAGGTATATGGGGGCAGTAGCTGTACCGTAATCCACACAGGCCAGCCATCCCGCATTGCAATGGGTGAGGATGTTAACCGGTTTAGAGGTTTTTTTGTGTATGGCTTCTAATAGTTCCACTCCATGTTCTCCAATTCTTTTGCAACGTATCACTTCATCCTCTGTCAACCGGGCAGCCAGGTGGAAGAGCCGGTCGATCATCCCTTCTCTCGAACCTGCGCAATTGAGCTCTTCCAGCATCAGATCAACCGCGTATTTCAGGTTTACTGCTGTGGGTCTGGAAGAGACCAACCACTCACCGGCCTCTTTGACCTCCTGGCACCACTTCCCGGGATCACTGTTCATTCCGGCCAGGTAGAGACCATAAGCGGCGGTCACTCCGATCAAAGGTGCCCCCCTCACCACCATATCCTGAATCGCATCAAATGCATCTTTTACACTTTCTAACTTTTCCACATTAAACTCAAAAGGTAATTTTCGCTGATCGATCACATGGATCACCCCCGGATTGTCCTCCATCCAGATACCCCTGTAATGCCTATCACCAATGCGCATGACTCTTTGTTTTTCTTCTATCTTTGCTTTCTACGAATATACGAAATGCATGGCACAACCGCAGCCCATTAGAAACATCGTGTTTGACCTGGGAGGGGTGATCCTTGATATTGATGTGCAGGCCACCTTGAAGCAATTTTACGAGTTGGGATTTCCGGCCGATTTGTTGCAATACCCCATGAATATGAATACGGACCTCTTCTTTAAATATGAGACAGGTGTGTATGATACGGAGAAGTTCCGAAATGAGATCCGGAAAAAAACAGGCATTGATTTCACCAATGATGCGTTTGACAGGGCCTGGAATGCCATGATAGTGAGAATCCCGGAGGAAAGGACCAGATTGATCGGGATGCTGGCAAAACGATATAACTTGTACATGCTGAGCAATACCTCGCCCTTACATGCTCTGGTATTTGAGAAGATGTATGAGGATGCATCGGGAATATCCATGCAGGAGGCCTTTAAAAAACTCTATTACTCCTTTGAAATTGGTTGGCATAAGCCTGACCGGGAAGCGTGGGAATTTGTTATCAATGATGCAGACATCATTCCCCTGGAGTCGCTTTTCCTGGACGATAACATACACAATATAAAAGCTGCTCAGGAACTGGGATTCCAGGCCATCCACATCCATGAAAGGACACACCTCATGAACCTGGGTTTTGACCTGTAATTCTTGCCGGCTATCCTTTTTTCTAGATCTCTGCCACCACTGATCCTGAAGCTTTCAGGTGAATCTTCGATCCTGCCAGAAAGAGGTCCAGCGCATCTCCTTCCTGGTTTTCAATGGTCACCTTTGCTTTATTGATGGCGATTCTCAGGGTTCTTCCCCGGTAGAGGATCTTGAAACACAACCCCTTCCACTTCTCAGGAAGCTTCGGTTCGAAACTGAGTAATCCTTCTCTGATCTTCATGCCGCCGAAGCCATACACCACAGACATCCAGGTGCCTCCCATGCTGGTAATATGGAGCCCTTCGGCCACCTCGTTGTTATAATCATCCAGATCCAGCCTGGAGGTACGGAGGTACATTTCATACGCTTTATCCACTTTGCCGACCCTGGAAGCAAGTATGGAATGCACGCACGGGGAGAGGGAGGATTCATGTACCGTGCGGGGTTCATAGAAGTCAAAGTTGCGTCTGATGGTTTCTGTGTCATATTCATCTTCAAATACATAGATACCCTGTAACACATCGGCCTGTTTGATGAAACAGGAACGCAGTATGCGGTCCCAGGACCAGTGCTGATTGATGGGTCTCTGTGCAGGATCCAGGTCTGCGGCCAGCATCTGAACCTTATCCATGAATCCATCCTGCTGGATGAATACATCCAGCTCTTCGTTATACGGAAAATATAGTTTATCAAGGATATCCTTCCAGGCAGCGGTTTCTGTATTGAATTTAAAACCGGTACGTTGTGTGATCTCCTCAAAGGCTTTGGAATCGGTCTCCTTCACATGATTCAATGCTTCCAGGGTATACTTCATGGTCCACCACGCCATCTTGCTGGTGTACCAGTTGTTGTTCACATTGTTCTCATACTCATTGGGACCGGTTACTCCCAGCATCACGTATTTCCCTTTTTCATCTGACCAGTTGACCCGCTGGCACCAGAACCTGGAGATCCCGATCAATACTTCAAGTCCGTATGGGGCCAGGTAACTCTGGTCTCCTGTATAGCGAATATAGTTGTAAATGGCATAGGCAATCGCCCCGTTCCGATGAATCTCTTCAAAAGTAATCTCCCATTCATTATGACATTCCTCCCCGTTCATGGTCACCATGGGATAAAGGGCTGCACCCCCTGAGAAGCCCAGCTTTTCTGCATTCTCTATGGCTTTTTCCAGGTGCTTATGTCTGTAGATCAATAGGTTCCGGGAGACTTCCTGGGGTGAAGTGCTCAGGTAAAAAGGGATCATATAAGCCTCTGTATCCCAATAGGTACTTCCCCCGTACTTTTCTCCGGTAAATCCTTTAGGTCCAATATTGAGCCGCTCATCTTTTCCGGTATAGGTCTGGTTCAGTTGGAAGATATTGAACCGGATGCCCTGCTGGGCTGCTGTGTCCCCTTCAATGATGATATCGGAGTGGGCCCATTTGTTTTTCCATACTTCTATATGCTCTTCAAAGAGGGTGTCGAATCCGGATTTCAGAGCTTCCTGAACGACCTGCTCTCCTGAAGAAACCATGTCCGAAGGTTTATGGGTCATGGAGGTAAGCACCGATACATATTTGTAAAACTCCAGACGATCTCCGCTTTTTATTTCGATCTCTATTTGGTTACCCACAAAATCTTCCCGCTCAATCACTTCGGGCTCAGGTTGCAGGATTACCTCGTTATACTTTACCTCATACCCCATGGTCATACAAGCGACAAAGCCACTTTTCCTGGTACGTGCCATCAGGGAAGCTCTCCCCTTTTGAGCCCGGCTCTCTTCCATGTCCCAGAATTTTTCGTCGTAGTTGGAATCCTGGTTCACTACGTTTCCGTCCAGATAGGGAGTGAATGCAATTTTCCCGGAAAAATCCAATGACTTGATCCCATACCGGATAGCTCCAACCTCATCCCTTTTCATGCTTAGAAAACGTCGTGATGAAATCTCCAATGACTTGCCATGTAACTGAACCTTGAAAATCCGCTCCAGGTATCCCTCCCGCATATTCAATTCACGTCTGAATTCCGCCGGTCTCATCCGGTTAAGATCCAGCTGTTCTCCATCCATTTCCACATCGATCCCTATCCAGTTGGGAGCGTTGAGCACCTTGGCAAAATATTCCGGATATCCGTTCTTCCACCATCCGACTCTGGTTTTATCGGGATAATATACCCCGGCCAGGTAAGTACCCTGCAGCGACTCGCCGGAATAGTGTTCTTCGAAGTTAGCTCGCTGCCCCATGCGACCATTACCCAGACTGAAAATACTCTCGGAAGCCTCCTGCATGGAAGGATCAAATCCTTCTTCCACAATACTCCACGGATTTATTATATAGTGACCATTCATCTTAAAAGCTTTACTTACTTGTCATGTACATCCTTCACAAAAAGGATCAGAACTGCTGACACCAATAGGGAGACCCCCCCGGTCAGCAGTGCAAAAATGCTGTTTCCGTCGAATAGAGATTTGACCATAAATCCTAAAATGGTGGCGGCAAGGATCTGCGGAATCACGATAAAAAAGTTGAAAATCCCCATATAGACTCCCATCTTATGTTGGGGCAGGGAGCCTGTGAGTATGGCATAGGGCATGGCCAAAATACTGGCCCAGGCCATTCCAATACCTATCATGGAAAATATCATATGCTGTGGATTGCTCAGTATTAATATCGATGCCAGTCCCAATCCTCCCACAACCAGGGCGATGGAATGGGTGATCTTCCGATTGGTGAGTTTGGCCAGGAAAGGCAGTACAGCCAGACCGAAAGCCGCGGCAAAGAGGTTATACCATCCGAACATTCCGCTCACCAGGTTGGCACCCTCGTTATAGAGCTCGGAAGTGGTATCGGTGGTTCCATACATATGGGAGGTAACGGCGGGCGTGGTATAGATCCACATGCTGAATAGTGCGAACCATGAGAAAAATTGTACTATGGCCAGTTGCTTCATGGTCAGCGGCATCCGGTAGAGGTCGGTGATGATACTTACCAGTCCGTTCTTCTCTTTTTGACCGGCAATAAATGCCGCACAGATGAGCTGAAGGATTCCGAACAATCCTAAACCCCCTGAAAGGATATAGAGTTCCTTTTCCAACTCAAACCTGTAAATGGGCCATGCAATGATCAATCCCGCTAAGGTCCATATGATCCCCCTCCTCAGGTACTTCCTGACCGGATCGACTCCATCCTGCTCCCTTTCTTCACCCGCTTTCTTTCCCTCATCAAAACTCTTCAGTTCTTCCGGAGAGTATTCTTTGGTCCTAAATACGGTCCATGCAACCGCCAGAAAGAATACAGCACCTCCCAAATAAAAGGAGAGTCTTACTGTTTGTGGGATCTCACCTTCCGGTGCAGTGTTGGAGATGTTGAACCATTCCGACAGCATGTAAGGAAGCCATGAGGCAATGAATGCTCCGATACCGATGAAGAAACTCTGCATGGTAAATCCCTGGGTTCGTTGCTCATCCGGGAGCATGTCGCCCACAAAAGCCCTGAACGGTTCCATGGAAATATTGATGGATGCATCCATTATCCAGAGCATCCCCACTGCGATCCACAGTCCGGGCGAATTGGGCATCAGAATAAGCGCGATGGAGGCAAATATAGCTCCCACAAGGAAGTAAGGACGCCGTCTGCCCATTCTGCCCCAGGTATTATCGCTCATATGTCCGATGATGGGCTGAATGATCAATCCGGTAACCGGAGCGGCAATCCACAAAATCGGGATCTGATCGATCTCAGCACCAAGGGTCTGGAAGATCCGGCTTACATTGCCATTCTGGAGGGCAAATCCAAACTGAATACCAAGGAATCCAAAACTCATGTTCCAGATTTGCCAGAAGTTTAATTTAGGCTTTTTCATAATGCATCAGTGTTACATGTACAGTTAAATACTCCCCACCTTCAGACAACGATTCTTTAAAGTTAAGTTTGTTTTCTTT
>CAZURA010000124.1:0-16571 GCA_964622985.1 uncultured Bacteroides sp.
ATATTGAATTCAGCAAGCCAAAACTGAAGTTCTCCGATAAGGAATTTCGTGCCACAGCTGAAAGAATCAAAGCAGCCATATCATAAGTAATTATCTATTTATTTTCGTGGTAAGTTGCATAGCATTACTTAATTCGTCCGGGATTTTTCCGTATATACTCTTCCCAGCTACTTCCACCCGGCTTTGTTTGGATATTCCCCTTCTGATAGAAATGACACACAGCCACAGCCAGACCATCTGTGGCATCCAGGTTCTTAGGTAATTCTTTGAGTCCGAACATCCTCGACAACATAACTGCCACTTGCTCTTTTGAAGCACCCCCACCGCTGGTAATGGCCAGTTTGATTTTCCTGGGCGCATACTCGAATACGGGCACATCACGTGCAAGCACAGCAGCCATAGCCACACCCTGAGCCCGCCCAAGCTTCAACATGGACTGCACATTTTTACCATAGAAAGGAGCCTCAATGGCCACCTCATCAGGCAGGAATTTATCCATCAATTCCATGGTTCCCTCATAGATCTTGCGAAGCTTCATGTAGTGGTCACCTCCTTTTTTCAGATCTATCACACCCATATGTATAAATCCCGGATTTTTACCAAGATCTTCAATGACCCCGTACCCCATAATTGTAGTTCCGGGGTCTATTCCCAGAATGATTCTTTCACGAGCTTTATGCATGTCTGCTTTTCATATTTTGAATCCAAATGCCAGAGACCAACAGGACAATGCCATAAATGGTTGACGTAAATATTCTTTCATCCAGCACCAGATTAACAATCAACAGGTTAATGAATGGTGCAATATAAACCAGATTGCTAATGCGATCAGTGGTTGGTGCATATTGCATAGCCAGCAACCATAGTGTAAAGGTAAGGCCCATTTCAAATACTCCCACATAGAGTGCTGTTAACCACGCCTCCGTTGAATCAGGTAAAATCTGACCTCTCAACAATCCGCCGATCAGCAGGTAGAGAGAAGCGAAGAAAAAATTGAGAAAGAGCCTGGTTATCGGATCCTTTTTATCTTTTGTGTTGTAAATGAAATAGATAGCCCAAAGTACAGAAGTGGAAAGAGCCAGAAATATTCCCAGTTTATTTTCAGGGTTATTTCCTCCGGTCCCACCCTGATAAGAGACCAGGACTACACCAGCAAAGCTGATTGCCATTGCGCCTATACTCTTCCAGCTGATGCTTTGTCTCAGAAGGGGAATGGATATGAGCACCAGGACAATAGGCCATATCATGTTTAAGGGCTGGGCCACCTGGGCAGGAAGAATGGAATAGGCTTTGAACAATACCAGGTAGTAAGCAACTGGATTCAGGAGTCCCATCAGTGCGGAAAAACCAAAGTCCCGCTTTCCCATGTCACCAAACGATTTAAAACTCCCGCGCAACAGAATGATGATCCCCAGGACCATCGTGGAGGTCAGTGAAGCTCCGGTAAGCAATTGATAACTATCCTGGTACCTTAGCCCAAGTTTAAATGCTGTAGGTGAGGTGGACCAGCAAAGCACTGCAAGAATGGCAAATATGAAGGCTTTACTGGAGGACTTCCCTGACATATGAGGATGCAGTATTTAGCAGATCAATTCGTTTCCAGTTCCCATATATTTGTGCAGAACCGGTGGCACGAGTATGCCGTCAGGAGTCTGATTATTTTCCAATATAGCAGCCATGATCCTGGGCAATGCCAGAGCACTTCCATTGAGAGTGTGTGCCAATTGAGGCCGTTTCTCTGAAGGCTCTCTAAAGCGAAGTTTGAGGCGATTGGCCTGATACGACTCAAAATTGGATACCGAGCTCACCTCCAGCCATTTTTGCTGTGCAGCTGCATAGACCTCAAAATCGTACGTCAGGGCTGAAGTGAAGCCAAGATCGCCTCCACACAGTTGCACAATCCGGTAAGGTAATCCAAGATTGATAACCAGTTGTTCCACATGGTTTACCATTTCATCCAATGCCTTGTATGACTTTGATGGATGTTGGATCTGTACTATTTCCACCTTATCAAATTGGTGAACGCGGTTCAATCCCCGTACATCTTTTCCGTATGAGCCGGCTTCCCGTCTGAAACAAGGAGTATATGCTGTATTCTTTACAGGTAACTCCTCCGCTTTCAAGATCGTATCCCTGTAGATATTGGTGACAGGCACCTCTGCTGTGGGGATCAGGTACAGATTGTCTCCGGTGATGTGATACATCTGACCCTCCTTATCGGGCAGTTGACCCGTACCAAATCCCGAAGCTTCATTCACCATCAAAGGCGGAATGAATTCTTCATATCCGGCATCCGTATTGTGATCGAGAAAATAGGAGATCAGCGCCCGCTGAAGCCTGGCACCCATTCCTCTGAATACCGGGAATCCACCCCCTGTGATCTTGACTCCCAGATCGAAATCAATCAGGTTGTATGTAACTCCCAGATCCCAGTGCGGCATGGCTCCATTATGCAGTTGAGGTATGGAGCCTCCTTCTCGAACCACTTTATTATCAGCTTCGCTTGTTCCGGGTGGAACGGAAGGGTGTGGTATATTGGGTACCAGTACCAGCCATTCATTAAGCTGTTCGGTTGCTTTCTGAAGATCCCCCTCAAATCCTTCCAGCTCTTTTTTGATTCCGGCTGTGCGTTGCTTAGTCTCATTGGCCTTATCCACTTCGCCCTTCTTGAAAAGCACACCGATCTCCCTGCTGAGCTGGTTAAGTTCCGATTGTAATTCATTGGTTCGGACCTGGAGGGCCCTGCGTTCATTATCGCCGTCGATGATCTTATCGACAATCTCGGTCTCCTTAAAATTTTTAATTTTTAATCTTTCGATGACAGTGTCTCTGTTGTCACGTATAAATGGAATGGTAAGCATGTTGAAAGCAAAAAAAAACCTGTAATACACATTAAAGGTAGTGCATTACAGGTGAATGATATATTGATTTTAATTTTTTCTCCTAGTTTTCTGCAGGTTCAACAGAAACGTAAGATTTGTTGTTCCTCTTCTTTGTGAATCTCACCTGGCCATCGATCATGGCAAACAACGTGTGATCTTTTCCCATACCCACATTGTGGCCTGGGTGATGTACAGTACCTCTTTGACGAACCAGGATGTTGCCAGCTTTTACTACTTGTCCACCATATAGTTTCACGCCCAGACGTTTGCTTTCTGATTCGCGACCGTTTCTTGAACTACCAGCTCCTTTCTTATGTGCCATATCTCAATACTTTTAACTATCTACTATATACCGTTTCCCTAACTCCTGGCTACTTATCTTCAGACTTCTTTGCAGCAGGTTTCTTTGCAGCGGGTTTCTTTTCGTCGGTTGCCTTGGAAGCTGCGGCTGATTTTGCAGCAGGTTTCTTGGCAGCGGCGGGTTTCTTCTCACCGGTTGCCTTAGATGCTGCGGCTGATTTTGCAGCAGGTTTCTTGGCTGCAGGCTTCTTCTCCGTTGTCTCCTTTTTTGCAGGAGTCTCTTCCTTTGCCTTAGCTGCGGCAGGCTTCTTTGCAGCTTCTTTTTCAGAGATCCCTTCAATCTGGATCTGGGTCAAGTACTGACGGTGTCCATTCAGCTTCTGATAGCCCTTCCTCCTCTTTTTCTTAAAGACCAGTACTTTGTCGCCTTTTACGTGAGCCACAATTTTGGCTGACACTGTTGCGCCCTTAACCATTGGATCCCCAACAGAAATCTTGCTGCCAGAATCGATCAACAACACCTTGTCAAAAGACACCTTTTTTCCTTCTTCTCCTTCGAGTCTGTGAACAAATATTTTCTGGTCCTTTTCAACCTTAAACTGTTGTCCAGCTATGTCAACAATTGCGTACATTATGAAATACTTTAACTAAATGTCAGAATTTTGGGTTCGCAAAGATAGAAAATATTGTATGATTGACAAAGATTTAGGTGAATTATTTTATTGATGAATTTGTCTCAGTTATTTCTATATTTGTGGTTAAAGAGTCCTGAGAAAGGTATGGGGAAAATTAAGCTAAATGTCCTTGGCATTTCGTATAGTCAAACACAATCAGGCGCCTATGCCTTGGTTTTGTCGGAAGAGGAAGGTAGCAGAAGAATACCCATCATTGTGGGAGGCTTTGAAGCACAGGCTATTGCCATTGAGCTTGAAGGACTCGAACCCCCGCGACCTCTTACCCATGATCTGTTCAGAAATTTTTCCGAAGCTTACGGGATCCGGATCCTGGAAGTGAATATCCATAAGTTGGAGGATGGGGTATTTTTTGCCAATATCTTGTGCGACAACGGGGATCGACAAATGACTCTGGATGCAAGAACTTCAGATGCCATTGCGTTGGCCCTACGGTTCAAATGTCCCATTTATACCACAGAGGAGATTGTGGAAAAGGCGGGAATCGTACTTGACTTTGAGAAAGGAACCGGACTGGAAAAAGCAGAAGTAAATGAAGAGAAAGAAAATGAACCGGCTCCGGAAAAATCTAAAAAGAGACCCATACTCCCTAACCTTTCTGAAAGCAGTATGGAAGAGTTGAAATCTCTGCTTGCCGACGCAGTTTCAAAAGAGGATTATGAACGAGCCTCGGAGATCAGGGATGAAATAAACAGAAGGTCCAAATGATAGCCGATTCTGTAGTTGTCGATACCCTGTTTGCTATTGCCCAACAGCCTGTCACAGATACGGTATCCATGGCTAATATTCTTCCTGAGAAAGCCGGATTTGACTTCAGCCTGGAGCGTTTGCTACGAGGTCTGCTGGGTATGGGAGTCCTAATTTCTATTGCCTGGGCATTCAGTACTAACCGGAAAGCCATTGACTGGAAAAAGGTGGGTACAGGACTGGCACTTCAGCTGCTCCTTGCCATCGGGATTCTTTATATACCATTTATTCAGGTTTTCTTTGAAGTAGTGGGAAAGATCTTTGTTAAGATCCTGGCATTTACCAGTGAGGGGGTCACCTTCCTCCTCAAAAGGAATGATACCGGAGAAGTGGATCCCGCTCTACAGAATTTTGCATTTTCCATTTTACCTACGATCCTGTTCTTCTCGGCATTATCTAGCCTGTTGTTCTATTTTGGTGTCATTCAATTCTTTGTAAGGATCCTGGGATATGCTTTATCGCGGGCCTTGGGATTGTCAGGAGCTGAAAGTTTATCCGTTGCAGGAAATATTTTCCTGGGCCAGACAGAATCCCCCCTGTTGATAAAGGCGTACCTGGAAAAAATGAACCGTTCAGAAATCCTGTTGGTTATGTCAGGGGGAATGGCGACTCTGGCAGGGGGTGTGCTGGCAGCTTATATCGGATTCCTGGGTGGCAACGATCCGGGACAACAAATCATATTTGCCAAGCATCTCCTGACCGCATCTGTTATGGCTGCACCGGGAGTAGTCGTTATATCCAAGATCCTGGTTACACAGACGGAAAATATAAATAAGGATATGGCTATCTCACGAAGTGGAATTGGAAAGAACGCATTGGATGCCATTTCCAATGGTACAGGGGAGGGCTTAAGACTGGCTGTTAACGTGGGTGCAATGTTGTTGGTCTTTCTGGCTTTCATTGCCTTTATCAATTATCTTTTTGTGAAGCTGGGTGCCTTGACCTCCATCAATGAAAAAATCATCTCTATCACAGATGGAAAGTATGATGAGTTGAGCCTCGAATTTATTCTGGGCTATGCCCTCTCTCCACTCATGTGGTTAATAGGTGTAGCGAAGGAGGATATTACATTGGTAGGTTCATTGCTGGGAAAGAAGTTGATCGTAACAGAATTTGTGGCATATATTGGGTTGTCGGACCTGAAAGCAACAGGAGCCTTTACCGATACCAAATCTATAATCATGTCGGTCTATATGCTTTGTGGTTTTGCAAATTTTGCTTCCATCGGAATACAGATTGGTGGCATCGGAGCGCTTGCACCCGGACAGCGCGTTTTGTTGGCGCAGTTTGGAATGAGGGCACTACTGGCGGGCACTCTTGCTTCTCTTTTATCGGCAACGATCATTGGGATTTTACTGGGATAACCATGACCATTCAGGGTAAATATGACTACAATTTTGAAGGAAAAGTAGTCCTGGTTGTAGAGGATAATATGATCTCGTTTCAGCTCATTTCAGCTGTTCTTCATAAGGTAAAGGCTGAAGTGGTTCATGCTACCAATGGTCGTATTGCCATTGAAATGTGCAGTGGAGATAGCCATTTTGACCTTATACTGATGGATATGCAGATGCCGGAAGTGGATGGTCTTCAGGCAACAAGAGAGATAAAGAAGATACACCCGGAACTTCCTGTGATTGCGGTAACTGCAAACGCCTTTGACGGGGAGAAGTTTGCTTTTGAGAGTGCAGGGTGCGATGCTTTCCTGACTAAACCGCTTCAATTCAGGCAGTTGTTTGAACTGATGTCCTCAATTCTTGACCGGTAAGATGAGTCGATGGTACTTCCCGTAGCCATACTTTTGTTCACTCTTCTCTATTCTGCCACAATAATCCTTATGTCGAGGGGGATAAGGCGTTTGTCGAAAGTGGGAGACCATATTCCGCGGCATCCTTTACACGTTTCGGTAGTTATACCCTTCAGGAATGAAGTTACACAGCTGCCCCATCTGATTGGAGACTTGGTGAAACAATCCTACCCTGAAGACCTCATGCAGGTTATTTTGGTAAATGATCACTCCGACGACGGATCGAAAGAGCTGGTTGATTCGCTGATCGGATCGAATCATCGTTTTATTTGCTTCGACATGCCCAAAGATAAATATGGAAAGAAGGAGGCTATTTCCCATGCGATTCAACATGCCTCCCATTCCTGGATTATTCAGACAGATGCCGACAGCAGGGTGGGGGAGCACTATATTGCATCTCATCTATCCTTCCTGGAACAACATCCTTCAGATTTAGTGGCCGGGTTGGTATCTACGTATCATCGGAAAGGTAGTTTACTTGAGATTTTTGAACGGTTGGATTTGCTGAGCCTGGTAGGTACAGGAGCAGGTTCTTTTCACTACAACACCCCCCTGATGTGTAACGGAGCCAATCTGGCTTACTCCAGAGAGCTCTATTACCAGACTCGTCAGTTCGATCCCATGGAAAAGGTGGTCTCAGGGGATGATATGTTCCTGATGATCGGAGCAAGGAAATTGGGAAAGAAAATCTCATATCACCTCTCCAGGGAAGCTATGGTCTGTGTCTCTCCCATCTCCAGTTTGGCTGCTTTATTTGCACAGCGTATCAGGTGGGGCTCTAAAACCACTCAATACAGAATGATGGATATTGTGGTCCTGGCGGTAGTGGTGGCAATTACCCATATGTTGGTGTTACTTATACCCCTCTGGCTCTATTTTTATTTGGAGAGTTGGCCCTGGCTACTTTCAGCCTACCTTTTAAAAACCTCAGCCGATTTCCATCTGATTTACCGTATAGCCGGGCATACCGGACAGAGGCGGTCCCTCTGGTTGTTCTTACCTGTTTCACTTCTCTATTATTTCTATCACTTGGGAATCCTCTGTGGGATCCTTTTCAGAGGAGTAGTTTGGAAAGAGAGAAAGATCTGAAATCCTTAGGTGAACCTTTTTCGTTGCATCAACCTATAGCTAAAATAGATAGCAAGAGTCGTGTAGAGAAGGACCATGAGCAGGTTTAACCATGCGGGTAATCCCTTGGGAATAATATCCAGCGTGGCTTCATCCAGAGGTTCGTTGCTATTCACCTTTCTTTGAAAAATCTCTATCAGATCGGGTAAGGGTGTCAAACGGGTAATGGTACGGAAAGGGAGGTACCATTTGATCTCATGGTTCCTTAGGACGAGGAATAATACCGGATCCACGAAAACCCTTAAGCCAAGAAAAGTAAGCAATGATAAGGCGGTGTTTTTTATAAGTAATGCTACGAGAAGCCCCATGGACATGTACGCAAAAGCGACCATAAAATATCTTCCAAGGATCCAGGTATTCTCCATGGCAATCCTGAAGGTGAGTTTATAGCTGTAGATCAGTCCCAGTACCAGAGAAGTAAGTCCCAATAGCAGGGTGGCAAAGAGCCCAAGTACCAAAATAGACCAAAACTTCTGCAACAATAATTCTGTCCGGCTGAGCCCAAAGATCAGCTGGGTTTTAAAGGTATGGTTCCCAAACTCTTTAGTAGTGATCATGATAACAATCAGAGCCAGCAGCACATTGTAGGGTTCTGTTACCCAGGTAAGAAACATCCAGACATCGGGAAACCTGAAAAGATCGCTGAGTGAGATCACAGGGATCTCTTTGTCCACTGCCGGATAGATAAGGAGTCCCAGAGCAAAAGCAACGAAATAGACCCCGATCACAATCCGGAAGGGGTTGTAGTTCAGTATCTTTATCCTTTCAATATGTAACAATCGACTTATCATTTCCCATTCCTCTTCAGTTCCATTGGGGAGTTATTCCTTTACCAGTTCCAGGAATTGTGACTCCAGACTTCGTTTTCGACTAAGCATATGATGGATCACACGTTTCCGGGAGAATGCATAACTATTAATATCGGCCGGTGACACACTCTCGTTTAAGGTGAGAATAAGCAGGCCGTTCTCTGTAATAACCTCCTTGATGAGAGCTGAATCCTGCAGCTCTTCTCTTAACTGTTCGTTATCATCACAGGAAATCTCAATGATCTCCTCTTCAGCCAGTAACTCCCGTACCGGACCACTGGCCAGCAGTTCCCCTTTTTTCAGGATTGCCACGTGGGAACAGATCTTCTCCACCTCATTCAGGATATGGGAAGCCAGGATCAGTGTTTTGCCCATGCCCACTTGCTCGATTACTATATCTCTTACCTCGGCAATGCCTTCAGGATCCAGGCCGTTAGTAGGTTCATCCAGAACGAGTACCCTGGGATCACCCAGAAGTGCTGCAGCAATCCCCAGCCTCTGTTTCATGCCCAGTGACAGGGTAGAGAATCGAGATCTTCTCCGCTCTGCAAGACGGGCCACCTCAAGCACACGATCAATATCTTTGTAGCCCATTCCCTTAATATCGCATATGATCCTCAGGTTCTTATCCAGATTCAGGTAAGGATAGAAATGGGGCGTTTCGATGAGAGATCCAATGGTTTTTCGCTGATGGGCATCCGGTTTCTCGCCGAACCAGCTGAAATACCCCCTATCCTGCCTGAGAATGCCTGTGACGATGGAAAGGGTGGTGGTTTTTCCGCTTCCGTTGGGGCCCAATATGCCAAATGCCTGCCCCTCCAGGATTTCAAGATCCAGGTTTTGAATGGCCCGTACTTGCTTGTAGGATTTCGATAATCCGCGAATAGTAAGGATCTCCTTCATATTAATTGGCAAGCTCTGAGAAAAACTTGACACGGACCAGACGGATCTCAGCTTCACTGAAATACTCTTCCCCCAACTCGGCCAGGGCCTCATCTATGGATTCAGTTTCTGCTTCTCTGAAATATTCATAAATCTCTTCTAACTTCTCATCGTCCATAATCTCAGTTAAATAGTAATCTATATTGAGCTTTGTTCCGGAACTTACAATGGCTTCGATCTCTTCTATCAGGTCCATGGTCTCCAGATTCTTGGCCGCAGCAATGTCATCAAGAGGAAGTTTACGGTCAATACTCTGAATAATATAGACCTTAACAACCGATTTATTCACTACAGACTTGACCACCATATCCTGTGGTCGAATGATATCTTTCTCCTCCACATACTCATGGATAACCTCCACAAATGCTTTTCCGTATTTTTTCGCTTTTCCCGCGCCAACACCTACAATATTTTGCAGCTCATCCAGTTTCACAGGATATTGAATGGCCATGTCTTCCAGGGAAGAATCCTGGAAAAGCACAAAGGGGGGGAGATTGAGTTTCTTGGACATCTTTTTCCTGAGATCCTTCAGCACATGAAGCAACTCTTCGTCCACGGCACCTGTTCCACCACCGCCAGAGGTGACACTTTCTTCAGGTGCAATATCGAAATCGTGATCCTGTGTCAACATGATCGAATAAGGTTTTACGATAAAGTCCTGACCCGCCTGGGTCAGTTTCAATAAACCATAATTCTCAATATCCTTGGTAATCAGTCCGGCGATCAGCGCCTGCCTGAGTACCGCGTTCCAATATTTAGCTTCTTTCTCTTTTCCTGCCCCAAAAAACTCCGAGTTGTGGTGTTTATAGGTCTTTACTTCACTGGTAGCCTTACCGGCAAGGATGTTCGCTATATGCTCGGACTTGAACTTTTCCTGGACCGCTATAATAGCTTTTAAGCTTAAGAGAACTTCAGATTTTCCTTCAAATCTTTCCTTGGGATGTAAACAATTGTCACAGTTGTCGCATCCCGCTTCCATGAACTCTCCGAAGTAGTTGAGTAACAGCTTGGGACGGCATAAAGCAGATTCAGCATAGGCCACGGTTTCAAGTAATAATTGCTTGCCTATTTCCTGTTCGGCCACAGGTTTTCCCTGCATGAATTTCTCCAGCTTCTGGATATCCTTGTAACTGTAAAATGCGATACATTTACCCTCACCTCCATCACGTCCTGCCCTGCCGGTTTCCTGGTAATATCCTTCAAGGCTTTTGGGAATGTCGTAATGGATAACGAATCTCACATCAGGTTTATCGATACCCATTCCAAAGGCTATGGTGGCCACTATCACATCTGCCTCTTCCATGAGGAACTGATCCTGGTTGGAGGATCGGGTCATTGCATCCATGCCAGCATGATAGGGAAGTGCTTTGATCCCATTGACCTTCAAAGTTTCAGCCAGCTGTTCCACCCTTTTCCTGGAGAGACAGTAAATGATCCCTGACTTACCCTGGCTGGCCAGGATAAACTTGATGATCTCTTTGGTAGCATGCACCTTGGGTCGTATCTCATAATAGAGGTTATGACGCCGGAAGGATGACTTGAATACTTGTGCTTCAAGCATGGAGAGGTTCTTCTGGATGTCGTGCTGAACCTTGGGAGTTGCTGTAGCAGTAAGCGCAATGATGGGAGCAGATCCGATTCTGTTTATAATGGGCCGGATACGACGGTATTCGGGTCTGAAATCGTGTCCCCATTCAGAGATGCAGTGTGCCTCATCAATGGCATAAAACGAGATACTCACCTGTTTCAGAAACTCAATGTTCTCCTCCTTGGTCAGGCTCTCCGGAGCTACATAAAGAAGGCGTGTCCGCTTGTCAAGTACATCCTTCTTTACCTTGGTAATTGCACTCTTTGTCAGCGACGAATTGAGAAAATGGGCAACCCCTTCATCCAGGCTGAAACTGCGCATGGCATCCACCTGGTTCTTCATTAGAGCAATGAGCGGGGAGATCACAATGGCGGTCCCTTCGTTGATGAGTGCCGGGAGCTGATAGCAGAGTGATTTGCCTCCGCCGGTGGGCATTAGCACGAAACTGTCATTGCCATTTAGTACGTTGGTGATGATTGCTTCCTGGTTGCCCTTAAAACTATCAAACCCAAAATATTTCTTCAGATTTTCGTGCAGTATCTCGCCAATATTCTCCATTTCCCCCATGAAAATACCAAGAAAATTAAAGATAGTATAATTTGATTTCTGTTTCAATAGGGTCAGTTTTTTTTTATTACTTTGCACATCCTTAAAAAGCGGACCATGGCTAAGAAAAATGAGGGGGAAATGTCTTTTCTGGACCACCTGGAAGTGATGCGGTGGCACCTGTTGCGTTCACTGGCTGCCATTATTATACTTGCCCTAGTCGCTTTTGTCTTTAAGGAAATTGTATTTGACAAGATCATTCTGGCACCAAAAGAACCGCCATTCCCTACCAACCGGTGGTTGTGCCAGCTGGGTGAACTGCTGGGATTAAACCGCCTCTGTATCAATTCTGATCCGTTTGACCTTCAGACCGTAAAAATGGCAGAGCAGTTCTCCATGCATATTATTGTATCACTGGTAGCAGGGATTGTGGTAGCTTTCCCTTATATTTTCTGGGAGTTTTGGAGATTTATTGTCCCGGCTCTTTACGAGAAAGAGAAGAGAACGGCCACAGGAGCAGTCTTTTATACATCATTGCTTTTCATACTTGGTGTGGCCTTTGGTTACTATATCATTGCCCCCCTCTCTGTAAATTTCCTTGGAAACTACAAAGTGAGTGAAAGCGTGATC
The DNA here is from genome assembly GCA_964622985.1 of uncultured Bacteroides sp. Lineage (GTDB taxonomy): Bacteria > Bacteroidota > Bacteroidia > Bacteroidales. Next base: position 12,069 of record CAZURA010000124.1, read on the forward strand.
AGTGCTCCAACTCTCAGATCGTACGTCCAGACTATAACCTCTGTGGTACTTGCTGCCGGTATCGTATTTCAGCTGCCTATCCTGGTCTATTTCTTAAGCAGGGTAGGGCTGGTTACTCCCGATTTTTTGAAAAGATACAGAAGGCATTCCCTCGTTCTTATTGTGACCCTCTCTGCCATTATCACACCACCAGATGTGTTCAGTCAGGTGTTAGTAGCCCTACCACTTATGATCCTTTACGAAATCGGGATTGGAATCAGTAAAAAGATCGTACGTCAGCAGGAGGCAGAATTTGCATCAGATGGAAAGACCGATACACAAAAATAACATCAATATTGGCTAACTTTACCAGGCCATGAAGTTACATACGCATCATCTTGTAAAGAAATATAAGAACCGAAAGGTAGTGGACCAGGTCTCGGTGGATGTGGAACGGGGTGAGATCGTGGGATTATTAGGACCCAATGGAGCCGGAAAGACTACTACTTTTTATATGATCGTTGGATTGATTGCTCCCAATGAGGGGAACATCATGCTGAATGATCAGGATATTACCAAAGAACCGGTGTATAAGCGGGCGCGTATGGGTATCGGTTACCTGGCTCAGGAGGCATCTGTGTTCCGTAAACTGACGGTGGAAGATAATATTCGGGCCGTGTTGGAGATGTCTGACCTTTCCAGGGGAGAGCAGAGGGACAGGGTGGAATCGTTGCTGGTCGAATTTGGACTTTCGAAGATCAGAAAAAGCCTGGGTATACAGCTCTCGGGAGGGGAGCGGCGAAGAACCGAAATAGCGAGGGCACTAGCCCTTAGTCCTCAATTTATATTGCTGGATGAACCTTTTGCAGGAGTGGATCCCATCGCAGTAGAGGATATCCAGGATATTGTTTCCAGACTCCGGGAGAAGAATATTGGAATTCTAATCACGGATCACAACGTCCATGAAACCCTGGCTATTACAGACAGAGCCTATCTTATGTTTGAGGGTTCCATACTGAAACAAGGGACTGCTACTCAGCTGGCGGAAGATGAACAGGTGAGAAAAGTGTACCTGGGACAGAACTTCGAGCTTCGTTGAGCAAATTACAGCTTTGTATTCCGGAAAAATGGATTAAATTTGCGGGGAATTTCGCGGATGTGGCGGAATTGGTAGACGCGCTAGACTTAGGATCTAGTTCCTTCGGGAGTGGGGGTTCGAGTCCCTTCATCCGCACTATAACAACCCTTAAACCGCTATGCTATCGGATGTTAATGACGATTGTGTTGCGGTTTTTTGCTAGTTTTGTATTAATATATTTTGTAGTTGTATGAACATTTCATTGGAAAATATTGATAAGTTGAACGCTGTGCTTCATGTGAAAGTGGAACAAGCTGATTATGAGGAGCGGGTAGATGGAGTACTGAAAGATTACCGGAGGAAAGCCTCTGTGGATGGTTTCAGGCCGGGAAAAGTCCCCATGGGTCTGGTCAGGAAAATGTACCACACACCTGTGCTCGTTGATGAGGTGAATAAACTGGTCTCAGAATCACTGTTCACCTATCTTCAGGAGAATGATGTTAAGATCCTGGGGGAACCACTCCCTCATAAAGATGAGGAGCAAAAGGTTGATTTTGAAGCAGATAAAGAATTTGAATTCAAATTTGACCTGGGACTGTCTCCCGAATTGACCATGGAGGTAACCACAAAGGATAAAATCCCGTATTACAAGATCAAGGTGGATAATCAGCAGAAGGAGGAGTATACCGATTCTTTGCTGCAGCGCTACGGGGAGTTTAAATCGGTGGAGAAAGCCGGTGATGCTGAATTGATAAAAGGAACGTTGTTGAAGGTGGATAAGGAAGGCAATGAAGTAGAGAACGGAATCCGGGTTGAGGGTGTTTCCATGTCGTTGGAGATGATGAAAGATGATGACCAGAAGATGCTGTTCAGTGGAACGGCCGGAGGAGATGAGGTAGTCTTTGATGTAAAAAAGGCTTTTCCCAACGATACAGAGCTGGCCTCTTTATTAAGGATTGATAAGACTGAGGTAGCCATGCTGGAAGGGACTTTTAAATGTTTCATTGATGAGGTGATGAAATTTGACAAGGCGGAAGTGGGTCAAGAGCTCTGGGACAAGGTGTATGGTGAAGGAGAAGTGAAATCGGAAGAGGATTTCACCAAGAGGATCGAAGAGGAGATCGCTCTGAATTATGAAAGAGAGAGCGAATACAGGTTTATGATTGATACCAGGGAGGCAATGATCAAAAAAGCAAAGATTGGTCTGCCCGTGGAATTTCTGAAGCGTTGGATGGTGGAGGCCAATAAGGAGATGACTGAAGAGCAGGTCAATGCGGATTTCGATAAATATGAAGATGATTTCAGATGGCAGCTTATCAAAGAGCATCTGCTCAAGCAACAGGAGATCAAGGTAAGTGAAGAGGAAGCACTTGAAGCTGCCAAAGGTGTGGCATTGAATCAATATATGCAATACGGTATCTCTAATGTGCCTGACGACTATTTGGAAAACTTTGCTAAAGAGATGATGACAAAGCCCGAAGAGTCCCGCAGGATCTATGATCAGAAAGCGGAAGAGAAGTTGGTCGCCTATATCAAATCCACAGTCAAAGTGGATGAAAAGGAGGTCAGTTCAGAGAAGTTCCGTAAATTGTACGAAAAATAACATAAGAGCTCGTTTATGAACACATCGGATGATTTTAAGAAGTATGCCAATAAGCATATGGGCATCAGTAGCATGACCCTTCATCAATTCACGTCACAATATAACAGCTATATATCACCTACTATTATCGAGGAGAGGCAACTGAATGTGGCCTCTATGGATGTGTTTTCAAGATTGATGATGGATCGGATCATCTTCCTTGGCGCTCCCATCGACGATTATGTTGCCAACATTATACAGGCTCAGCTTCTTTACCTGGACTCGGCTGATCCCAACAAGGACATACAGGTCTATTTTAATACGCCAGGAGGGGGAGTTCATGCAGGCCTGGGTATTTACGATACGATGCAGTATACCTCCTGTGATGTGGCAACCATCTGTACGGGCATGGCAGCCTCCATGGGTGCTGTCCTGCTGGCTGCAGGCACACCAGGGAAACGCTCTGCCCTTAGGCACAGCAGGATTATGATACACCAGCCCATGGGAGGAGCCCAGGGCCAGGCTTCAGATATTGAGATCACCACCCGTGAGATTCTCAAAATGAAGAAAGAACTCTACTCCATTATTGCGGACCACTCCGGAAAGTCCATTGAGCAGGTAGAAAAGGACGGGGACAGAGATTTTTGGATGACTGCCGGGGAGGCTAAGGATTATGGCATGATCGATGAGGTATTGTTAAGGACCAAAGAAAAGAAATAGTAATGGACCGTTGTTCATTTTGCGGCAGAGAAAAGAAGGATACTAACCTGTTAATCGCAGGCATTTCAGGACATATCTGCGACCGCTGTATAGAACAGGCATATAGCATTGTCCAGGAAGAGCTTGGAGTGCACGGGGAGTTTGATATGGGCCAGATCAAGCTTTCAAAACCTTCAGAAATCAAGAGTTTTCTGGATCTCTATGTGATTGGTCAGGAGGAGGCCAAGAAGTACATTTCCGTAGCTGTTTATAACCACTACAAACGGCTCATGCAACAGGACAACAAAGAGGATGTGGAGATAGAAAAATCCAACATCATCCTGGTGGGTGAGACGGGGACAGGAAAGACTCTCCTGGCCAGAACCATTGCCAGGATGCTGCATGTTCCATTCACCATAGTGGATGCCACCGTACTTACAGAGGCCGGATATGTGGGTGAAGACATTGAGAGTGTACTTACCAGGTTGCTCCAGGTGGCGGACTACAATGTGGAAGCGGCTGAAAAAGGGATTGTCTTTATTGACGAAATAGATAAGATTGCCCGTAAAAGTGATAATCCATCCATTACCAGGGATGTATCGGGTGAAGGCGTTCAGCAAGGGTTACTGAAGCTTCTGGAAGGTTCCATTATCAATGTTCCGCCACAGGGAGGACGGAAACATCCCGACCAGAAGATGATCCCTGTGAATACCAAAAACATACTCTTCATCTGCGGAGGAGCCTTCGATGGCATCGAGACCAAAATAGCCAACCGGCTCAATACCCAGGTAGTGGGATATAATGCAGCAAAGAATGCTGATCGGGTGGAAAAAGACAATCTGCTTCAATATGTGGCACCACAGGATCTGAAGTCGTTTGGCATGATTCCGGAGATTATCGGCCGGTTGCCGGTACTCACTTACCTCAAACCGCTGGATGAAAAAGCCCTGCGCAGGATCCTTACCGAGCCAAAAAATGCCATCATCAAGCAGTATGAAAAGCTGTTTGACATGGACGGAATTAAATTGTCCTGGGATGAGAAGGTGCTGAATTATATTGTGCAGAAAGCCATTGAGTTTAAGCTGGGTGCCCGGGGATTAAGATCCATCTGCGAAGCCATCATGATGGATGCCATGTTCGAGCTGCCTTCCAAAGAAGAGCCCGG
>CAZURA010000125.1:0-16269 GCA_964622985.1 uncultured Bacteroides sp.
ATCTGTGGGGGAGCGGGGAGGTAACGAACCGCTCTACCCGGACATTCGATTTCTGTTAAACGGGATACCCAGAAACACTCAAACTAAAGTCCTATATCGCTGATTATCCTTGGATTAACAAATTATCCGACAAGGAGTGACGAAAACAGGAAAATAGTTAAAAAAAGCAGGGAACACTACGCTTCGATTTTTGTTACTTCTATGAATAGACCTATGAACAAAGTAAAGATCTGGTTTAAGCGCATCGGAATCATTGGATTCCTATTCTTCTTCATCAAAGGATTGGTGTGGATAGCCATTTTCCTGGGAATCGGCTCATTGTTTACGAAATAGCCTGTTGGTGCCGAAACATGCAAATTCCTTTGTTGTTTAATGTATAGTATGCCTCCCGTTGGAGAGAAAGGTGATTTCCGGTAAAAGATGAGTCTCTTCAAATTGGTCGTATGCGGTTTTCAGGTCTGACCACAAATTCGCTTTGTCTTCATTATCCCCAATTTCCGTTAGCAGATGTTGGAACTCGCGGTCACCCATTTCCATGGGGTAGATGGTAACCGGAATCTTCACCTGTCCATTGTTTCGGGCTTCTAAGCAGAGTAAATAGATCTCTTTGATCTTCTCATCGGTGAGTGGAATACAACCTATGGTTACACAAGATCCGTGTATACATATATTGCCCCCCAGGTTCCCCTTTACTCCCAGTACCCGGTCCGATGGATTAGGGTAATTGATACACATGGAGAGGTGAAAGCTGCTCCAAGGGTTGTATGCTGTGATATGATAAAAACCTTCGGGAATCTGAAGATCACCCTGCTTCCGCTTGGGACCGAGTACACCTGATGAGCTGCAGATGTCATAGGTTTTCAGTTTTATGTAAGCATTCCCTTCGGCTTCCCTGACCCAAATCTCAAAGAGCTTCTCATGTTTGAATACCCTGAGGTAGAGTTCAATATTGTTCGGTTCCAATTCAAATGAGGAGAGAAGCGTCACCATGAAGTCTCCTTTCTCCTCATAGGCGTTTCGCACACGAGGATAAGTTAATTGTGACTGCTTAAATCCATTTTGAGCATGAATTTCCAGAGAGAAGAGCATTAAAAGGAAGAGAAATACTCCGGTCTTCATGCTTCCTGTTTTTCGATATAGAAATAGGCTGTGGACAACCGTCCTGATCTTTTTGAGTAGGTACGGGGTGAGATATGTACGATCTCGCCATATTCGGTGAGAATCTTGAACATGCTGGTGACTGTAAACTTATTGACATGTACACTGGTCCGGTCCCGGATACCCAGGACAGGTACAGAAATGAGCATAACACCCCCCACCTTTACCAGACGCCATAAGTGGTCAAGAACCTCTTTGTACTCAGTGATGTGCTCCATCACCTGAATAGACATCACCAGGTCCAAAGATTGATCGGGAATCTGTGTCAGGTCAAAATGATACTCAAACGCATTACCTTGTTCATCTCCAATCCCGAGCATTTTATCTTTCACAAAATCCTGCGAAACTTCACTATGATCTACCAGTATGAACCGGGTGTTCTGGAGGTGGCTGGCGAGATACTGTACATTTCCACCCAATCCAGAGCCAAAATCCAGAATGGAATCCGCCCTGTTAAAAAGATGCATAAATTTGAGAAGGTGCGTCCCGTCCGACCTTACACTCTTCTCCTCAATATAGGTGGCGTATTTCTTGTCCCACAACTGTTTGGTGTTGGGATTTTGCCTGAGTATCCTCCTTATTCTTACTGCTTTTCGCACTTCCTGGTCTATTTTATTCTTTCAACAACAGATGTAATCTCTTTCAGTGCTCTCTCCACGTGCTCCTTATCTACATAGGTTTGTCCTATTACCATACGCAGGGTGAAAAGGCCCTCAATTTTAGTGTGGGTCAGGAAAAGCTTACCACCCCTGTTAATCTCTTCGATCACTCTCTCATTCAGCCCGTTGATCTCTCCTGGATCATTCATTCCGGAAGGATGCAGGCGGAAACTGGTAAAATTGAGGAAAGGCTCTGTGGTCAGCACTATCCCCGGGATCTTCTGTACCTGATCGGAAAAATAGTGATTTAAGTTGATATGAGAGCGGATCTTTTCCTGAAGACCGCTCATACCGAAACCTCGAAGTACGAACCAGAGTTTAAGTGCCCTGAATCGCCGGCCCAGGGGAATACCCCAGTCCCGGTAATCGTTCACACTTCCTCTTGAAGGGGTTTTCAGGTACTCAGGTAAGATCTCAAAGGTTTGAATGAGCTGCTGTGCATTCTTAATAAAGTAGACCGAACAATCGAAATTGGTGAACATCCATTTATGTGGATTGAAGACAAAACTGTCCGCTTTTTCAATGCCCTTGATCATTGCTCTGTATTCAGGCAGAAGCAAAGCTGTCCCGGCATATGCCGCATCCACGTGAAACCAGAGGTCATACAGGGCAGAGAGAGAGCCGATCTCGTCAATGGGATCCACTGCCAGGGTCCCCGTGGTTCCTATGGTCCCCACCACTGCACAAGGTTGTAATCCATTCTGCATGTCCTCCTGAATGCATTTCTCCAATAGAGAAGGGATCATTCTCATCTTTTTGTCCACCTCAATTTTTACCTGGTTTTTCTTACCGATCCCGCATATGGCTATTGCTTTTTCAACGGAGGAATGAGTCTCCGATGAGCAATATACCCGCAGATTATCAGGTACGCCGTTTACATTGGATTCGAAGCGGGTCTTCACCTCTCTGGCTGTAATCAGAGCTGCCAGAGTAGCAGACGATGCGGTGTCCTGGATCACCCCTTCAAAATGGGCTGGAAGACCCATACTGTCTCTGAGCCACTCCATCATACGTTGTTCCAATTCAGCAGCTGCCGGTGATGTATCCCAGATCATACACTGTGCCCCAATGGCGGAAATGATAAACTCGGCAAGGATCGATTCTACAGAGGTGTTTGCAGGAAAATAGGCGTGAAAATTGGGGTGCTGCCAGTGGGTGATGCCCGGCAACAAAATATGATCCAGGTCTTCTAAGATCTTCTCCAATGATTCCGGATATTCGGGGGGGCGGGATGGAATCCTGCTATAGATCTCTCCGGGCTTGACCTGGGATTTCACGGGGAGGGAGGAAATGTGATTCAGATAGTGATCGATCCATTGGATGATACCGGTGGACTTTTCCTTAAAATCTTTGGGCTCTATCATAGTATTGATTATTGAAGAAAGAACATCAGGCTTTTATAGGTCATGTCTAATGCAAAATAGGCAAAAGCCACGGCAAATACTTTGAATAGGACCGGGATCACTTTTGGCCTTGACAGGAGGTTCCTGAACCTGGAAAACAGGAATGCTACAATGATAGTGGATAGAAGCCAACCCAGTTGTACCAGACCCATAAACAGATACGCCCCCATAACAATTTCATCGCTCAGAAGGATCGCTTTGGGAATGCAGATGGTGATCCAGTAGGTCCAGAGGACACCATTGGAGAGGATCATTACGGTGATCTTCCCCAAGCTAAAATTCACTTTATTTCCTGTGTCGAGGCTCTTTACCTTCCAGATAGACAACCCAATCCAGACCAGGATGACAGCACCAGCAAATGATAAACCTCTAAAAAAGGATTCATTGAAGCCCAGAGATTCAAGGAGAAGGAGACTGATCACCGCCACCAGGGTCTCCATAATCAGGGCAATAAAGATGATCCGCAGACTCTTTACGAATCCCGATTGCATGATCTCTGTGAAAATGGATGTGATCACAGGCCCTGGGATCAATCCTCCGATCAGTCCAAGCATACATGCAATAATAAGTTCATGGATCATGGTACGGATAGTTCTGGTCTTCGGTAATATTGATTTCGAAAATATATAAAATAGGTCTATTTTGTATATTAGCCGTTCTTAATGTTTCACATAAACTGAGATTCCTATGAAATACATCACTATTTTTCTTCTGATGCTCTCTTCGGCTTTACTGTCGCAGGGAATCCAAGACACCTTAACAGAAGTAACCTTCAGTGGTTTGTCACTTCGAAATATCGGACCTGCTTTCACATCGGGCCGGATTGCGGACATTGCTATCCATCCGGAAAATGAGAACTGCTGGTATGTGGCGGTGGGTTCAGGCGGAGTATGGAAGACCGAGAATTCGGGAGTGACCTGGACTCCTCTGTTTGACAGTCAGACTTCCTACTCCATTGGGTGTGTGACCATTGATCCAGGTAATCCTCATACCATCTGGGTAGGTACAGGGGAAAATGTAGGGGGAAGACACGTGGGCTTTGGAGACGGAGTGTACATAAGTCAGGATGACGGAAAGAGCTGGAAGAATATGGGACTGGGCTTAACCGAGCATATTTCCAAGATCGTAGTACATCCCGACAATTCGGATGTTGTATATGTGGCCGCCCAGGGACCGCTCTGGAAAAAAGGAGGAGAGCGTGGCCTCTATAAAACTGAGGATGGAGGGAAAACCTGGAAAAAAGTGCTGGGGGATGACCTCTGGACCGGTGTAACAGATCTGGTCATAGATCCTGTGGATCCCGACTGGATGTATGCTGCCACCTGGCAGAGGCACCGGAATGTGGCAGCCTATATGGGAGGGGGACCTGGTTCGGCGATTTACCGGAGCACCGATGGAGGTGAGCATTGGGATAAGATGACAAAGGGTATCCCCGGTTCGAACCTGGGGAAGATCGGGCTTACCGTATCTCCATTCAATCGGGATGTGATTTATGCAGCCATTGAACTCGACCGTAGAACCGGCGGCCTTTTCATATCGGAGAACAGGGGAGTATCATGGAAAAAACAATCCAGTGCAGTTTCGGGTGCAACGGGACCACACTATTACCAGGAACTGTATGCTTCACCCCATCGGGAGGGGACGCTCTATCTGATGGATGTGCGTACACAGATATCGGATGATCATGGAAAGAGCTTTCGTACAATGAATGAGCAGAACAAGCACTCCGACAACCATTCCATTGCTTTCAGAAAAGATGATCCCGATTACCTGCTGGTGGGAACTGACGGAGGGATTTACGAAAGCCATGATTTGGCTAAGAACTGGCGATTTGTGGCCAATCTTCCCATAACCCAGTATTATAAACTGGCGGTGGATGATGCCGAGCCTTTTTACAATATCTATGGGGGTACCCAGGATAATGGTTCCCATGGCGGCCCCTCCAGAACCGATAACATGCATGGCATAAGAAATGCCGACTGGTACAAAATCCTGGGAGCAGACGGTCACCAGACAGCTACTGAACCCGGGAATCCCAACATTGTGTATGCGGAAACCCAGCAGGGGGGATTGCATCGGATTGACCGGTCTACCTGGGAGCAGGTGTTTATCCAGCCCCAGGCCGGGGAAGGAGAACCCCATGAAAGGTTTAACTGGGATACTCCCATCCTGGTGAGTCCACACCATCCGGCACGGATCTATACCGGCTCCTACCGTGTATGGAGGTCTGATAACCGGGGCGATAGCTGGAAGACTATCTCAGGTGACCTGACCCGCAACCAGGAGAGGCTTGCTCTCCCCATTATGGGAAAGATACAGAGCTGGGATAATGCCTGGGACCTGAGTGCCATGTCCACCTACAATACCATCACCTCCCTGAGTGAATCACCTCTTCAGGAAGACCTTATCTATGCGGGAACCGATGACGGGATTATTCAAGTGACGGAAGACGGTGGTAAAAACTGGAGAAAGACAGAAGTTGGGTCCATCAAAGGTGTTCCCGTTACCGCATTTGTAAATGACATCCGTGCAGACCTTTACGATGCGCATACCGTATATGTGGCATTGGATAATCATAAGTTCGGAGATTTCAAGCCCTATCTGCTTAAAAGTACCGATGCCGGCAAAAGCTGGAGTTTTATTACAGGGAACCTTCCTGAACCATTGCTGGTGTGGAGAGTGGTACAAGACCATGTAAATCCCAAGCTGCTTTTTGCTGCCACCGAATTTGGCATCTATTTCACGGTGGACAGGGGAGAGAAATGGATGAAGCTGACCGGTGGAGTTCCCACTATTTCTTTCAGGGATATTACGATTCAGCGACGTGAGGATGATCTGGTTGCTGCTTCCTTTGGAAGAAGTTTTTTCATCCTTGACGACTATTCACCGCTCCGGCTGGTATCACCTGAACTGCTGAGCAAGGATGCCGTCCTGTTCCCGGTCTCAGATGCCTGGTGGTACAGGGAGAGAAATGTGGTCAGTGCTCAGGGAACATCGGATTATACAGCCAAGAATCCACCCTTTGGGGCCACATTTACCTACTATCTGAAAGAGGGGATCACCACTGAAAAAGAGCAGAGAAAGAAGAGGGAGAAAGAGTTGAAGAAGCAACTGGATGATGTTCCATTCCCCGGATGGGAAGCATTGGATACCGAGCTGAATGAAGCGAAACCCAAGTTACTGTTTACAATTAAGGATGAAGCTGGACATGTAGTTAACCAGGTTACTTCACCTGTAAAGAAAGGAATCCACCGTGTTAGCTGGAACCTGAAGTATGCCTCAAAAAGAAATATAAGACTGGAAGGTCGGGATCAGCCCTGGCTCTCAGGGGGGTATTTGGTGACACCAGGAACCTATTCTGTGACCTTGTCCCTTTTGAATGGTGAAGAGGTAAAACTTTTGGCAGAAGAGCAGACTTTTAGCGTTAAACCACTCCGTGAAGGTTCCTTACAGGGTGCAACGTTTGAGGAGATCAGGAGTTTTCAAAAGGAGATTGAAACCGTGCAGCAGGAGATGGGGTCACTCAACAGCAGCCTGGAGAAAGGGAAGAAGAAGATCAAAGCCATGAAAAAGGCATATTTGCGGGTTGAACAGGAAAATCCCGATTTACTGACCAGAATATACAAGGCAGAATCCACCTTATTGGATCTGGACAGGCAGTTGAATGGAAATCGCTCAAAAAGTGAGGTGGGTGAGAAACAACCTTCCACCCCAGGTTCCAGGTTTTGGGTGGCCAGAGGGGGATTGTCCACCTCTTATGGTCCGACTGATCTTCATCTGGAAAATCTGGCCCTCTGTATTAATGCCCTGAAACCGATCAGCGAGGGGATGAAAGGTTTGACCGATCAGGTGATACCGAAGCTTCTCTGCGATCTTAAAGAGGCAGGCGCTCCTCCTATCGAGGAATAGTATAAATAGTTGGAATTAAGTATGTAAAGATATACCCGTAGCTTATGAAAAAGTATACCTATCGTTCTTCTGTACGCTCCAGGCTTATTTGCTCGGCAATGGTTGCCGCTATCCTATTTGTTTCCAGTGGAGTTCCTGTCAGGTCACAGGGTACCCGGCTCTTACGTCAGCCTACCCTGAATGCCACACACATTGCTTTTACTTATGGAGGTGATCTCTGGATCTCAGAGTTGAATGCACCCAATCCCCCGGTAAGACTCACAAGCACACCAGCAGTTGAAAGCGATCCTCACTTTTCTCCAGACGGAAAATGGATCGCCTTCTCTTCCAACAGATCAGGTAATGTGGCAGTATATAAAGTCCCCATTGAGGGGGGAGAAGCCATCAGACTCACATGGAATCCAAGTGCAGCCACTGTTCGGGGATGGACACCTGGTGGGAATGAGGTGCTCTATGCATCCACCCGGGAAACAGCTCCTTCGGGATACCATCGATTATGGACTGTGCCCGTTGAAGGTGGACCTTCAAAGCTGCTTTCAACACAGTGGGCTAACAGTGGATCTTATGCTCCTGACAATAGCCAGATTGTCATTGATCGAATGCGACGCTGGGATAAAGAGTGGAGAGCATACAGAGGGGGGCAGAATACCCCGTTGATTATTCTTGATCTGAACGACAATAGTGAACACTTGCTTCCCAATGAATCGACCACAGATACTCAACCTTTGTGGTTGGGGGAGAAGATCTATTTTATTTCTGATCGCGACTGGACCTCCAACATTTGGTCCTATTCTCAGGTAAGCGGTACGCTTGAACAGGTCACCCAATTTACCGGATCTGATGTAAAGTGGCTTTCCGGTCATGGGGACAAGCTCGCTTTTGAGCGCAACGGAAACCTGCATACCCTTGATGTTCGTACCGGAGAAAGTGAACAACTTCATATTACTGTAAAGGGGGACTTTCCCTGGGTGGATACCAGATGGGTAGATGTCAGTAAAAGCATCAGATCGGTCTCCATCTCACCCACAGGAAAAAGGGCAATTATGGAATCGCGAGGGGAGATATTTACCATACCTGCAGAGCATGGTGATGCCAGAAATATCACCCGGAGTTCAGGTGCAGCAGAGCATGCACCGGTGTGGTCTCCTGAGGGGGAAAAGATTGCGTGGTTTTCAGATGTTGGAGGAGAAGGATATGGCTTAATGATTGCAGATCAGGAGGGTTTGTCTGAACTCAAACGTATATCCATAGGTGAGTCGAAGATGGCATGGGAGCCGGCCTGGTCGCCCGATGGGAAATACATTGCCTTCACAGATGATGATGTCAGGATCAGGATCATCGAGGTTGAATCGGGACAAGTGATTACCATCGATGTGGGAGGCACCAATCTTGAACGGGGTTCCATGGGATTAAACTGGTCACCTGACTCCAGATGGCTGGCCTATACAAAAAGTGGAAAGAATCAGTTCAGACGCATCATGATATGGTCTGCAGAGGATCATTCGGTTCGTGCGATTACCAATGTTTTTGCTGATTGTCGTGAACCTCAATGGGATCTTGACCGTAGCCATCTTTATTTTCTGGCAAGTACAAACCTTGCCCTGGGATCGGGTTGGGCCAACACGAGCTCTATGGCTTCCAGGCCTGAGTATGGAGTCTACATTGTGAACCTTAAAAAGGATGATCCCTCACCATTCAAACTACGCAGTGATGAGGAGACCACAACCAAGAAAAAAAGCGAGGACCAGAAAGAGTCCCCGGAAAAGGAAAAAAAGAGATCTTCTAAGAAAGAGCAGAAGTCAGAGGACTCCGACAGCATCAAAGAGAAAGAGATCAAGATTGATTTTGATGGAATTGAACGGAGGACGTTAGCTCTTCCCATGCCAGAGCGTAACTACAGGACCATTCTGAACGGACCCAGTGGCTCAGTATTCATTGGTGAGAGGGTACCCAATGGAAATGGAATGGTATTGCATAAGTATTCCCTGAAGAAGCGAGAATCCAAAGAATTTGCCAAAGGAGTGCAACAGGTATCGATCTCTGCTGACGGAAAGAAGATCCTGGCGAGAATTAGTGGCACATGGAAAGTGATGGATGCATCAAAAGATAAGGGAACCGATGGAAAATCCCTGAAAATTGATCTGAAGGTAAAACTGGACAGAGCGAAGGAGTGGCAGCAGATTTTTGAAGAGGCATGGAGGTATGAACGAGACTACTTTTATGATCCCAATATGCATGGACGTAACTGGGATGAGGTATATGACCGGTACAAGCCTTTGATGCCTTATGTAAAACATCGGACCGATCTGAGCTATGTGCTGGATCAGCTGAATGGTGAACTCTCAGTGGGACATAGTTTTGTGGGTGGGGGTGATTATCCTGAGGTAGAGAAATCGATGATGGGATTACTGGGAGCAGACCTGGCAGTCACTAATAATTACTGGCAGATAAGGAGAATCTACACCACCGAGAGTTGGAATCCGGGATTGTCGAGTCCGTTGGATAAACCAGGTATAAAGGTCCGTGAAGGCTATTACCTGGTGGGAATCAATGGAAAGGAGTTGAAGGCAACGGACAGCCCCTTTCAATTCCTGGATGGAACGGCAGGTCATCAGACCATTTTACATATTAACAAAGAGCCGGCTTTCGCAGGTGCCTGGAAGGAGGTAGTTAAACCTATCAGAGGTGAATATGCGCTGCGCCAACGGGCGTGGGTTGAAGATAACAGGCGGCTTGTGGACAGCTTGTCAAATGGACGGTTAGCCTATGTATGGGTGCCCAATACGGGGACGCCGGGACTTGTCTCTTTTGACAGGTACTTCTTTGCACAGCAGGATAAGGAGGGAGCTGTTATCGATGAGAGGTTTAACGGAGGCGGATTGTTGGATGATTATATGGTAGATCTAATGACACGCAATCTCAGGGCCGGATTGACCAATGAAGTACCTGATGGAGAACCGATGAAACTTCCGGCTGGGATATTAGGGCCAAAAGTGCTGTTAATAAATGAGTTATCAGGTTCTGGCGGTGATTTCTTCCCTTGGGTTTTCAGACAGCAGAAAGCGGGTAAACTCATCGGGACCACCACATGGGGTGGTTTGGTGAAATCATCGGTGCACTACAGCCTGGTCGATGGAGGATACTTAACGGCCCCGGATAATGCGGTCTTTGATCCCATAAATAACAGATGGATTGCTGAGAATAGGGGTGTACCTCCAGATATCGAGGTACGTCAAGATGCAAAATCTCTTAGCCAAGGACGGGATCCACAATTGGAGCGTGCAGTACAGGAGGTGTTAAAACAGCTTGAAGATCAGAAGAGGACCACAATTTCTCCTCCTCCGTTCTCCACTCCGGCAATTCCGGGAAGTAATCAGTAAGCGAAATCAACTCCGGATCTACAAGTAAGGATTTGCCGGGTTGTGCCTGACAATATCCAGGATCCGGAGATAGGTTTGGTTTTTATACTCCATGATCCTTTCCACTCCAAGCTGGTACGCCTTTTTGTGCCCGCCTGTGTAATAGCGATAAAACCAGGTGATCAGTACAAGGGTACCGTCAAGAATGCTGTAGGTTAACATGGTGTAGTATGAATAGGTTGTGATGCCTCCCAGCAGTAGAAGGGAATTCATCCCACTTCCTATATCCCCGGCCACTGTTTGTCCAAGTCCCGGCAGAAAAATACTCATCATTTCCAGTCTGTCGGGATCATACTTTTTTTGAGCTTTTGAGAGCTCGGCAAAACTGGATTCAATCAGCTTATATCCCGACGAATCGACCAATTGGGAGAGATGGTGCATCGATTGATCATGATCCTCCAATCCATAATAACATATGGCAAAATAGAGATTCCTCTTGCTCTCAAAATAGGGAGACATTTGATCGGGCAGACCATACAATTCTGTGAGGCCAAGATAGTATCTGTCCAACTTATAATGGCAGAGGGTTTTGCGAAAAGTCAGCTCCAGCTTCAAACTGTCTTTTTCCGTAGCTTTCCAGGCAAAGTCGTAGTATATCAGGGCATTGTCAAAATCCTCCAATTCAAAAAATAAGGAGGCGATATGGCCATACACCTCATTATATTGCTGATCCTTATCAAACAGCAATACACGCTGATACTCTTTCAATGCCAGGGAAAAGTTACCCTTTTCATACTGTTCATCAGCATACTCTTTCACCAGATGAATATTCTGAGAGAGCAGAAACGAGCTGCAGATAAGGCTAAAATGAATGATGAATAATAGTTTCTGCATGCTGCTGGTATTCCATCCGAAGATCGTCATTATAGCGTTTGGCAGCTTTAAATGAACCGTAAATATTGCTTGCATAAAAACTGAAGGCTACTCCTCCGAACAGCCATCCATTCAAGCTTTTAACTCCTTTCTTTTTAAAGGCTCTGTAGGAAGCAAAAGCACTTGAAGAGACGAAGACTAAAGAGATCGCGGCATCTCCCCATCTTTTTGAATAGGCCTTTCCACTTCCGGGTAACACAGTGGAGAGTGCCAGTGCCAGTGCCGGCTTCTTAAACTTCTGCTGTTCAAATTCCTGTGTAAGTGAATAGAGGGGAGAAGGATGCTCCGAAAGTATTTCTCTGCTCCTGTTCACCAGGGAATACGCGGAATCGTATTGGTGTTTTACCCAATAGTAGCCCAGTGTATAAAAGTCCTTCTCTTCCGTGTGTAAAGTAGAGGTAATATCATGATACAATGGATGTTCCAACTTACAGGATAGGCAGAATCGCAAATACTCTCTGGCGAAGGAGGGGTGATGATATAACCTGTTATCCTTCGAAATGAGTTGAAATGAATTGGGAAACTGAAAACAATCCTGATTGAGTCGATAGTTGGTAACCAGTTCCAGAATAATCGTGGTATCGTCCGGCCAAAGGAAATTGAGCCGTTCATATTCCTGCGCAGCAAATTCATATTGCTGAGTTCGATGTAAATAGCGGGCGAATTTCAGTGAATTGTCATAGTTCATCAGACCCTGTTGCGCAACCAGGGGCCATATGGGTACGAAGCAGATAAGCAAAGCGAGCAGTTGACGTTTAATGAACCGGATCATGATACCTTTGGTGTTCCGCATCAAATGAGTAATGATGATGATTTACCAGGCCATGACACCTGGATAGACGATCAAATGTGTTGAGCCATCCCACAATTAATCCCTTCTTCTGAACAGAAAGTACAGCATATTCTGAACAGGAGGGTGTAAAAACACAGGAGGGAGTATCCTGTGATGAAATGAAGGTTTTATAAAACAGGAATCCCAGTGAAACAAGAGTGGAAATGTCATTCTGAGCTGTGCGTAGGGGATAGGTAAAGTCCTGCTTCACTGTATCTTTAGGTGTAAACAAGAGAGTTAATTCTTCATCGATATGGGATTGACCCGGACAGGAAGATCCTATTCCTGACAGAATCACTGAGATGAATACGATTCTTTTAAAAAGTCGCATGGCGCTTTACAATGCTGGAACAAGGGAATAGTGAAAGAGATCATCATGATCCATGTCATTGACCTGAATATTCCGGAACTCCGTCACCTGGTAATTCTCTTTACCCGTTTCGTCGGGTATGATCTGTACGATCTTCTGTGGAAATTCGAAGGCTCCCATCTTATGGTAATCCCTGTAGAATTGTTTACTGAGGATTTGTGATTCATCACCCACCATGATGACGCTCTCCAGGCGATTCTCCTTTTTTGCTACTACCACATGATTGATGGAGGTCTCTAATTTGTCAGGAATTTTCCAGTAGGAAAGGACCATATCCTTCTTCTTCTCCACTTTGCTTACTTTAAATACAGATTTTTTTAATCCAAAATCACTGATCCCCGAATTGAGGCTTAAATGGAAGATCGTAAACTCATTTACTGAAGGAATGGAGATCCTTTCAAACAGGGTGTCCTCTCTAAACTTAAACAGTGAAGTATCCGAAATAACCCATACTTCAGGTTGTGGAAATGTGACCCTGTAGATCAGCTCCTGGATGTTCTTGTCGTAATAGACACTGCCCCTGGTCAGGTTCATGGTTCCATCACTTCGTTTGATCTTCACAGTAAAATCGGCATTGACCCGATAAAACTCCTGTCCGAAAAGGTTCCCGTTCACTCCCGAAAAGAGGAACATCAGGATAACGAGGGTATATGGCACCCGCTTCATATTCAATAGCTCTTTCATATCTCGCCCAATTATAGCAAAAAAATGCCCTCGAAAAGGATCAAGGGCATTTTTTTTATGGTGGTTTAGGTTATTTCTCTAATACCACAAAGCTGCTGTGGAGAAGACTCCCACGTAGAGTACGATCCATACACCAACCCATACCAGCATTCCCCAAAGGGCTTTCTTGGTTTCCTCTTTATCTCCGTCAGTAAGGATATACACAATCAGAATACCCACTACACCCAGAATACATCCCCACAAGAAGGAGGGTATGCCCAGAGGCGGTTCGCTATCTGCATCCATTCCCAACGGGGCTGTGGATTTGTCCAAATTAATGATCAAATCACTTTCTACAGATTCCAGGTCAGCAAAAGTGACTTCCTCATTATTTACAAGATACTCATCCAATTCATCCAATTCCTGCATGGCCTCATCCAAGGCAGCTTCATCCAGCACCAGAACGGATTCATCAATGCTAGCAATAAGAGCATCGGAAGTTTTGGCTGAGAGGCTTAGCGTTTGTGAAAACAGCATCACCATAGCCATTAACACTGCGATACTTTTTTGAATAGTCCTGCTCATTTCATAAAAGATTTAGGTTCAGAATTAGGTTTTTGTTGATCTTAAATATAGCATAATCTGTAAAAGGTACAAAATCACATCTATTATTTCGAATAAAAAATGAGCTGCATCTGAATATGATTTAACATTTTTAACAAGTAATCCACGGGCATGCTATAATCTGATGCCAAGTCCGATAGTCAGGTATGCAATTCCATACCCCAGTTCTGCAAATCCGGAAAACTGGTCGGAAAAATAGTAACGGGCACCCACATATCCTGAATAGGCAATACTTCCGCGATCCGGGGAATAATCATACCCGCCGGTAGTTCCAAACTCTCTTGAAATCACGATATTATATCCGAGGATAATGCCTGCATAGGTATCCAGTTTATCCACCACAGGATAATGAAAACTCCCTCTTCCGCCAATCACTATGTTGGTGTACTTCCATCCGTAATCCCAGGTAGAATAGACATAATGCCACTTGTAGGAGGTATAACCACCATATACTCCCACTCCAATCACTCCCTTTTCCAGTATATTATCCATAATAGCCTTCTCATATGAGAAGGAGATGGGCGGTATCGTGGTTTTGTTGTAGAGTCCAATTCCATAGGTTGAGCCCAGCCCAAGCCCAAGATTTACAACCTGGTCACCCAGATTAAATTCACTCGTCTGGGCCCTGAGAACAGGCATGGATATAAGTAGGACCAGGAGAGATACAAATAGCTTTTTCATAGCAATAACGTTTTAGGTTTAGTCTGCTTCATTGAGCATTTTCCAATCTAATATACAGGTTATTTGAAACCATTTAATATAGTTCCGGGTAATTTTTTGGTTAATGGAATCGAATCATTGATTAATGATCCGGAGTTGTCCCTTCTCCAGAACCAGCACATTGTCTGCCAGGGAGAGATTTAATTCCTGATGGGTGATCAGCAGCATGGTGAGAGACTTTCTTTTAAGTTCCATCAGGAATCGGTTCACATGATATAATGATTCCTGATCGAGAGAAGATGTCGCTTCATCCATGATCAGCAAAACCGGATCCCTGTAAAGCGCTCTGACCAATGCAAGTCGTTGTCGCTCTCCACCAGACAGGTTAGACCCGTTTTCAGTGAGTATGGACTCAATCCCACGGGGAAGAGACTCCATGAGAGGTAATAATCCCGTTCCACGAAGTAGTTCAATGATCCTTTTCACATCAGGATTCTCTTCTCCCGGAGCAATGTTCTCCAGAATCGACCCCGTGAGGAACCTGATCTGTTGGGGGATCACACCAATCATTGCCCTGATGCTGTCGATGGAAAAATATCGGGTGTCATAACCGTTTATGGTAATGGAGCCCTTTTCTATGGGATAGAGTTGCTGTAACAAAGAGGCCACAGTAGATTTGCCTGAACCGCTACTTCCTGTGATGGCTGTAACCTTACCTGCTTCAATGGTCAGGTTCAGATTGTTAAACAGATCGCCCCTGGTCCCATAAGCAAAATCGACTTCCTTCATTTCGATGGTCCCGAAATCCTTCCGATTGAATACCTGTTTACCAGCCTCCTGTTCTGGTTCAAGTTGGTACATCTCAAATAGCCGGTCAGCTGCAATGATGGCATTCTGGTAACTCTTATTTGCTCCGATGAGTGCGGCAGCAGGACCGGTGAAGTAACCTAACAACGCGTAAAAACTCAGTAGTTTGCCTGGGGTGATTTGTTGATGGATTACCAGGTAAGAACCAGCCCATAACAGGAGAATGGTAAAGATACGGTTGATCAGTTGTGTGGTACCGGAGGCCGTTATATGATTTAGCCCCGATCGGTAAACGCTGTCCAGTAACTGGTTTAGCTTTGCCTCTGTGAGATTTTGAGCAAGCTCTTTCAGGTTATATTGTCTTATGTGGGCAGAAGATTGTAAAGATTCAACAAGCTGATTCTCCAGGGAAGCACCCTGTTCCATCACTCTCCTCTCAATGATCCTGTTCCTGCTGTTAAAGTAAAGATAGATGATGAGATAAAGTGGAAGTATGGCCAGCATGATAAGGGCCAGCCTCCAATTCATGATAAACATCACTGAAAAGGAGAAAACGACAATGAGGAAGTTCACCAGTACTCCAATGGCCGCATCGTTAATGAATCCTCTGATTTTGACAGCATCATTGATCCTGGATATGATCTCACCCGTCTTCATTCCATCGAAAAAACGCTGGGGCAGGTTAAACAGATGCCGGTAATAGGAGGTGATGAGCTGGTTATCTATTACCTGACCGGTCTTTAGTACGATAATGCTTTTCACGGCAAACAGGTAAATCATGAGCAGAGTTATGATTACCATCACTGTACTTAACAGATTGAGAAGGCCTTCATTGTGAGTGACGAACACATGATCGGTCAGTTTGCCAATATAGAAGGACGTGGAGAGTCCC
>CAZURA010000126.1:0-16145 GCA_964622985.1 uncultured Bacteroides sp.
ATATGTAAATTATTGTGCTATTTTCTTTGATTTACAATTGTAATTCGATGAATTGAGTTGACATATGTCATTTGTTCAGGCTATCTGATCCCTCTTGATGAAGCCCCCAATTTTTCTCATCCTCTCGCTTTTATCACACTCTCCTACTCTTACCCTACTCCCTACTCTCTTTTCTTGTCAAGCATCAACCTACTCCCTTTTCAGCATCCTACTTCCACCCTACCCCTGCCCATATTCATTTTCACTTTCTATCACTCTGTCCCCTTCTCATTTAATACTCTGTTCAAGCCCTTTCTCAGGGCTCTGAACTCTTGAAGGAAGTAGGGTTACGATAAAATATGGCTTTCTCAGTAGCTTAATTTCTTTGTGAAATAGCGCTGATTAGCTGCAAGACTGCTATTTAGGGCAAGTATACAGATATTCCTCCTGCAACTCAATAAGCAGAATAACGGTAAAACTTTACGACTTTCAGCCCAATTCGTTCTCTGTTTTGGCAACGATAGACGAAACGGTGGAGTCTCCGGTAATATTCACAACAGTTCGCAACATGTCGAGAGGACGGTCCACTCCAAGAATTAATGCAAGTCCTTCCACCGGTAATCCCACGGAATTCAGGACAATGATCAACATCACTATACTTCCGCTAGGGATTCCGGGTGAACCTATGGAGGCCAGTGTGGCTGTCAGGACAATAGTCAACTGCTGGGTCACAGTCAGATCAATGCCAAATACCTGGGCAATAAAGACAGCTGCTATAGCCTGGTAGCAGCTGGTACCATCCATATTGATGGTCACTCCTACTGGCAGCACAAAGTTGGCAATAGGTTTTGATACCTTCAACTCATTGGTTACCTGTTTCAGTGTCACCGGTAATGTAGCCGCACTGGAGCTTGTGGTAAATGCCACAAGCTGTGCCGGGAGGATCCCTTTTAAAAAGACCGGGATCCTGATTCTGGTAAAGATCCTTATTAAAAGGGGGTACAATCCCAGGATCAGAAGAAATAACCCAAGGGTCACTGTGATCATATACATACCCAATGCGGTGAATATATCTGCATCTCCTGAATAATCTACCACAAGGGCTGCCATCAGCGCCAGAACACCCACGGGAGCAAATCGCATGATCAGATCTACTATTTTGAGTATCACATCATTCAGTCCATCAAAGAAATCCTTGACCACCTGAGTTTTTCTACCAGGCATAAGTACCAGAGCCACACTGAAAAGGATAGCAAAGAAGATGATCTGAAGCATTTTAGTGTTGTCTCCGGCAGCCAGAAATATGTTCTCCGGGATCATATCTTCTATGAAGTGCAGCGGGGATTGTTTTTCGATTTCACGGGCAGATTCCTGACGAAGTTCAATCTGGCCGCTGAATTTCTCCCTGTACTGATCCTGTTTTTCTGCCGGGAAGACGCCACCTGGTTTCATCACATTCACCAGTGTCAGACCTACAGCAGTGGCAAAAACCGTGGTAATGATATAGATGACAATGGTTTTATAACCTATCCTGGATAGCTTGGTAATATCAGTCAGGCTTGAGATTCCTTTCACCAAAGAGACAAAGATCAGGGGTACTGCGATCAGTTTCAGCAGTTTAAGGAAAACAGTGCCCCACGGTTTGATCCAATTGATGGTGAAGGTTTCCCATCCGACCCAGACTGAGATCAATCCCCAAAGGATTCCAAGTCCCATGCCAATAAAAATCTTTGCCCAGAGTGGTAGTGTCTTAATCATCTCATTATGCTTTTGGTTAATGCTAAATCAACGCTTTATATAATACTTCAAGAGGATGAAATGCTTCTGTACCTGTCCCATCTTTTATCTGGTGCCTGCAGCTCGTACCCGGGGCAACCACTTGTGTACTTTCTGATTTCTTCCTGACTGCCGGAAACAAAACCAGCTCTCCCACCTTCATAGAGAGTTCATAATGCTCCTTTTCATATCCAAATGAACCCGCCATGCCACAGCATCCTGACGGGATCTCTTCAATGGTGTAATTCTCAGGGATAGATAGCAGTTGCAAGGTAGATACTGTGCTGGCTATGGATTTTTGCTGACAATGTCCATGCAATTTCAACTGCAGGGTATCCTTTGTGAATGAAGAAGCATTGAAGCGGCCCTTGGTGTACTCAGAAATTAGATACTCTTCCACTGTATAACAATGGTTTGATAACTCTGTGGCCTGTAAGGCCAAGTCAGGGCCCACGAGCTCTGGAAATTCATCCCTGAATCCCAGTATGGCTGAAGGTTCAATCCCCACTAAGGGCCTGGAAGCATTAATATGCGGTGCTAACATGGAAATATTCCGTCGGGCAATTTTCCTGGCTTTTTTAAGCAATCCCTTGGACAAGTAGGTCCTGGCACTTACCGGGTGCTTAACAACTAAAACATTGATCCCCAGTCTGTTTAGCAGTCTTATGGTGACAATTCCCAGGTAGGAATCGTTATAATTGGTAAACTCATCTATATAGAGTACTACTTCCGGCGCATCCGGAGGAAGGCTCTCATTCAGTGCAGCGAGGTGACGCCTGCACCACTTTCGAACTGTTTTGTTGCCCAGAGTAGGAATACTTCTGTCTCTGGCAAAACCCAGTATGTGCTTAAGTATCCCTGAAGTGATGCGGTGGGTAGCGATCGCATTGAACAACCAGGGAAAAAGCATACCAATACTGTCAATTCTGGATATGTTGGCAATCATTCTTGTTCGTAGCGGAACGGGATGATGATCATACCAGTGCTGCATAAACTCAGCCTTGAGTTTGGCCATATCCACACTGGAAGGACATTCGGACTTACATGCTTTACATGAAAGACACAAATCCAACACCTTATAAATGTCGGGTTGATCAAATGGATGTTTCACATTCGGATTGGAGAGCAGTTCCCTCAATACATTGGCACGTGCACGGGTGGTGGCCGCTTCATCCCGGGTAGCCATGTAACTGGGGCACATGGTCCCGCCAGTCACTTCAGTTTTCCTGCAATCACCTGATCCATTGCACTTTTCAATGAGTTTCATGAATCCACCCTCTTTGGAAAAATCGAATAGGGTTTCAAATTGAGGAGATACCTGTCCAGGCTCAAACCTGAGCGAGGTATTCATGGGTGGTGTGTCGATAATCTTTCCCGCGTTGAATATGTTAAAGGGATCAAAGAGTTGTTTCACCCTTCGGATCAGTTCAAAATTGCGATCCCCTACCATCAACTGGATGAATTCTCCCCGCAATCTACCATCCCCATGTTCGCCGCTCAGAGAACCTCTGAATTTCTTTACCAGTTTTGCAGTTTCCAGGGCAATGGTATGGTATAGCTCCACATCCCCGGGATCCTTCAGGTTTAGAATAGGTCTTAAATGGAGCTCGCCCACTGAGATATGAGCGTGATAAACACAACTAAGCTCGTATTTATCAAGCAGTTGATTGAATTCTGTAATATAGGCTTCAAGAACCTTCACATCTACACTGGTATCTTCAATTACCGAAACAGGCCGTCCCTCGCCCGGGATATTTGAAAGAACACCCAACCCTGCTTTTCTGAGTGCCCATACCTTCGAGATATCCTTCCCTGTTACTACCGGAAAGTGGTATCCCAATCCAGCACCTCTCATCTCCTGTTCCATGAATGCAATTCGCCTGCTCAGTTCTTCCTCAGTTTCATCCACAAGTTCAACCATCAACACTGCACCGGGATCTCCTTCCAGGAAGAATCGGTTCTTGCGTTGAGAGAGATTTTCCTTCGTACAATCAAGAATGGTTTTATCCATCAGTTCCACCGCTGAAGGCTGGTGTTTAAGGGCTGCCAGGTTACCTCGGATGGCTTCCATGACAGAATTGAAATGTATGGGGATTAAAGCTTTACAGGAAGGAGGAACAGGAATTAGATGTAGTTTTGCTTCGGTCATGAAAAGCAATGTACCCTCGGATCCGGCCAGTAGTCTGCAAAGGTTAAAGTCGGAATACTTTGCTTCCGGGCCCAGGAATTGCGGAGAGTTCAGCAACTCATCCAGGGCGTAACCCGTATTTCTTCTTACCACATTGGGATCGGGAAAATGATCCTGTATCTCCTGCTGATTGCCCTTATCAGCGAGCATGGCATGGAGTCCCCTGAATATAGCCCCTTCCAGGGTATCCATCTCCATCTTATGCTTTACTTCCTCGTCAGTCACCGGCCCGAATTCTGTCACAGAAGCATCGCTCAGGACAGCTCTTACAGAGATCGTATGATCACGGGTAGTCCCGTGGACAATGGAATGAAGCCCGCAACTGTTATTTCCTATCATTCCCCCGATCATACTCCGGTTGGAGGTGGAGGTTTCAGGACTGAAAAAGAGATTGGTGGACGCAAGCGCCTTATTCAGTTCATCCAGAATCACCCCGGGTTGTACCCTGACCCATCGCTCTTTCTCATTTATTTCCAGTATTTTAGTCATATGTCGGGATACATCCACCACGATCCCGCTACCCACAACCTGGCCAGCAAGAGAGGTTCCGGCAGCTCTCGGAATTAATGAAATCTTCGTATCTCTGGCAAATCGAACCAGTTCCCGGATATCGTTTTCATGGAGCGGATATACTACGGCAAGTGGTTTTTCCTTGAAGTCGGAAGCATCGGTGGCATACATGATTAACCGAACCTGATCGGTAAAAAGCTCCCCATCCAGTCTTGCACTCAGTTCATCGATACGGGCCATGACCGATGTTTGCTGGTTCACTTTTTCAGGAATGGTTTCTGCCATATATTCAACTTATGATTCCTGGGAGCTTTAATGATTCACAAATATAGCAGAAAGTCAAAAGCTATGATGATCAGAGCTCAAGAATGCGATAATTCATTTAACAAGATCCACCAAATCAGTATAATAGTGGTGCATGCTTTCCACATACGCCTTAAATGCACCACGTCCCTTTTGAGTAATCTGGATCAGCGTCAGTGGTCTTTTATTCCTGAACTGCTTCTCCGACTCAATATACCCCTCCGATTCCAGTTTGTGCAAATGCGAGGAGAGGTTTCCCTGGGTCATTCCGGTCTGGAGTTTCAGGAAGGTGAAATCTGCTTTCTCGACCGAGTAAAGAAAGATTAAAAGCAATAGTCGGGAGGGTTCATGAATTATGCGGTTTATATCTTGAAGCATATCATTAGATAATTACATATAAACATCTGTTAATCTATCTTGTACTTCACAATAAATCGATAGAGAAGCACTATTCCCAAACCGACAATCAGACCTCCAGATATGAAGGCGGCCAGAGGGATCCCATGGTGGGATACGTACCCCTTCAAAAAGAGCTCCTCAAATACAACAAATGCAATAGCCACCAGAATACCGTACAGATAGAAACGGGCTGCTTTAAGTAGTGATCCGGCTACTGTGAACATGAGCAAAAATACCAATCCCAAAGGGATCGACATCTGATAGGAACCAAAATAGTCCCTGACCGGTAAATCAAATAGATACAATGAAATAAAAAACAGGAATAGTATAATATTGATAATCAGCATAATAATCGACATACGAGCCGTGGTTTTTCGAGGGAGTTTCATAAATCCGGATCTGGGAATTACAATTTTACGCCTCAACCACAGTATCATAAAAACTGAAATACCGTAAAAAGAGAGGATAATGATCTGTCTAACGCCGGCATTAAGGCCTGTTTCATCCAGGATCGGTATGAATCCAAATATCGCAACAATCAATCCTGCAAGTATATCCAGTAAACCGTCCTGATGCAGGGACAACAGCAATCGCCTGTTGATATCCCTGGTTGGAGAAGTGGGATCTATAACCATAATATTAGTTTGTGATGCAATTTAGTTTGCACTACAAACTTAATAAATAAATTCAAAGAAGTCAACCTTATTCTGGTTGGATCCCATTTTTGAGCCGTGTCACAACCCATACGGTGTCACCTTCAGTTCTCCCACCCATCCTCATTTCGGAATATTTGCATGTCACATATAGGTGACTATTTCGCAGGATTGTGACATATGAATCATGATAACCCATCGTTCTTTCAGCTGCGTTATATACTGTATTTCAATATATTACACTAATTTCTAAATATATATTTGGATGAAGTCAAAAGTCACACATTTGAGAAAACTCACTTGTATGTGACATCAGGATTTTGCGAAATGGATAACCCTGTTTTCATGTACTGCTCAGTTGAGCTTAATCCTGAGAAAGAATCCCCAATTTTTATCGCTTATCACTTGTGTAAATCCAGGACCTCACACCCAGACTGCGATCCTGGGATTTGAAAAGAAGATATTGGGGATGTCCAACATTCAGGCATTGAGTACCCATCACCGATCACCTGATCACCCATCACCCCCTCACCCGATCACCCACTCATCGATAATCCGTACTCTCAAAGATCTTATCAGCAGATTCAGCAATAAAACCATTAAACAGATTGCCCTCTTCATCAGGGTATCTGCGTGCAAACTCATAAAAACACGATGGAATAGTGCGTTTCCCCTCTTCAAACACCACTTCCACCCTGTCTGCCAGAGTGGACGATTGCTCCAGTAACTGAGCAGGTGAACCTTTTATCTCGCCGCCTGTACTATTCAAAGGAAATCCTTCCGATTTGAGAAATTCATTCACCTCTTCAATCCCTTCAAAAGTGTCAAGGTAATTTATACTTACTGTGAAGTGATTAGCGCGAAAACCAAATACATACAACCATGCAGCGTATTCTGATTCCGCACGCTGGGATTCATATATGCTATAATTCAGGGAGTTAAAAATGGCACCCTTATAAATCAGGTCTGGTGAACGGAACAGACTCATTGGTAGTTCATCCAACTGTGTTCTAACCATTTGCTGCAGCGCAGAAGAGCATTCATCCAGTATAAGTTCGCTAATAAATACACGGGGTAATTCAGGATCACCCGGATGCTCAAAATGCCTGGCTCGTAACTTCTTCTTCTCAAATCTGTATTCTCCTTTCGGTATATAACCCGCTTCCAGGAATGGCATAGACAACACATCGATAGTAACCCTGGGATCGTCGAATGTCCTAAAGGCTATGTGATCGTTGATCACCCGGTTCCCCCTTTTCTGAAATAGATCATATATTTTTCCGGCACTGGGATTTTCACAAGAATATTGTATCCAAAGTCTCTCAAAAAGTTCTGCTGCTTTCATCACCTATATCCATTTTAACCTTATTAACCATTCAAATCAGAAAGTGTTGAAAAAGATGTACAGGATATGACGAAAATCATATGGCACCTTTAACGGAATGTGCATTTTTTAGCTACCTTAGCGTCTGTTATTCAAATTGCTCAAATCAGTGATAATCAATGAATTTAATCGAAAAAATACGAGAGCAGGCACGTGAGGATTGCCAGCGCATTGTACTTCCCGAAGGTCATGAACCGAGAACAGTTATGGCAGCTGATGCCATCATCAGGGAAAAATTATGTTACCTCACCGTGATTGCGGATCCGGTAGAATTGGATAAAATGGTGCATCAGTACGGCTTGCACAACCTGGAAAAGGCAACGATCGTCAATCCCAAAGATCATCCCAAAAAGCAAGAGTATGCTGAACTGCTTTGCGAAATACGAAAAGAGAAAGGGATGACCATGCAGGAAGCTTCCAGGTTGGTGGAGGATCCGCTCTACCTGGGAACGCTCATGATCAAGGCTGGGGATGCTGACGGTGAGGTGGCAGGTGCTGACAATGCCACTGGGGATGTGTTACGGCCTGCTTTCCAGATTGTAAAAACCTTGCCGGGGATCAGTATTGTATCGGGAGCTTTTATCATGATCCTTCAGGATCATTCTTTTGGCGAGGATGGGGTTATAGTATTTGCAGATGGTGCAGTTCATCCGGATCCGGATGAAAAGCAATTGGCCGAAATAGCAGTGGCCACTGCTGAAACAACCCGTTCGATCCTGGGGTTTGAAGCCCGCATCGCCATGATCAGTTTCTCAACAAAAGGAAGCGCTGATCATCCCATGGTGGATAAAATTGTGAATGCCACCAAACTGGCTAAAGAAATGAATCCCAACCTTATTATTGACGGAGAATTGCAAGCTGACACTGCTCTGATAGAGTCCATTGCCAGCAGTAAGGCACCGGAAAGCCCCATCCAGGGGAACGCCAATGTGCTGATCTTTCCAGACCTGAATGTGGGTAACGTGGCCTATAAGCTGGTCCAACGTCTGGCCAAAGCAGAAGCTGTGGGTCCGGTGCTCCAGGGTATGGCAGCTCCAATCAACGATCTTTCAAGGGGATGCTCTGTGAGTGATATAGTAAACCTGGTGGCCATTACTGCCAACCAGGCCGCAGGCCTCAAGAAGAAAGGGTGTGAGGAGTCGGAAGATGGTGATTGAGAGTTAAAAGTTAAAAGTCAAAAGTGATTTGTATAAAACGGGTCTGAACTCATGATGATATTAGTATTAAACTGTGGAAGTTCCTCCATCAAGTATCAGCTTTTTGAGATGGGCGAAAAGGCAGAGGTAATTGCCAAGGGTTTGGTGGACCGGATTGGTTTTACCGATGCGATCATCTCTCATAAACCTACAGATAAAGATAAATATAAACACATCACACCCATCATGGACCACACCACGGGGATCAACCTGATCATGGATGCCCTGATGCATAAAGAGCATGGGGTAATCAGCAAGATCGATGAAATTGCAGCAGTGGGGCACCGAGTGGTTCAGGGGGGGGAAAAGTACAAGGAAAGTGTATTGATTACCAAAGAGGTGATCCAGGATGTTGAGGCGTGTATCGACCTGGCTCCATTACACAATCCGGCAAATCTAAAAGGCATCATTTCTGTGGATAACCTGTTACCCGGGATCCCTCAGATCGCTGCCTTTGACACTTCATTTCACCAGAGTATGCCACCGCATGCGTTTATGTATGCCATACCTCGTGAATACTATGAAAAATATGGAGTGAGGAAATATGGCTATCACGGGACCAGCCACAAATATGTCTTTAAAAGGGCCAGTGAGATTATGGGTAAGGACACCAGGGAGATGAAGGTGGTTTCCTGTCACCTGGGTAATGGTGCATCCGTTACAGCCATTGAGCATGGCAGATCCATGGATACTTCCATGGGTTTCACTCCTGTGGACGGACTGATCATGGGAACCCGAACCGGTGATATTGATCCTGGCGTCTTACTCTTCCTGGCCGATAAGGAGCATTTGAGTCTGAAAGGGATCAGTAACATGATCAATAAACGAAGCGGAATGGTGGGTATCTCTGAGATCTCTTCGGATATGCGAGACCTGGAACTGGCCTATTACGAAGGAAATGAGCGTGCCAACCTGGCACTCACCATGTTTGCATACAGGGTTAAGAAGTTTATAGGTGCCTATGCAGCCATTATGAACGGCTTGGATTGTGTCATTTTTACAGGAGGGATTGGGGAGAACGATTTCAATATCCGCAGGATGATCATTCAAAATATGGAATATTTGGGTATTGATTTCGATGAACCGGCAAACCACGGCATTAAGGGCGAAGATAAGGTCATTACTAAACCCGATTCAAAAGTGACTGCCATGGTGGTCAGGACCAATGAAGAGCTGGTGATCGCCACCGATACACATAAGATCCTTAAGAAGTGTTTCTAGCCTCGTAAATGTGTTACACATCATAACGGGATTCCCGGCGTAACAACGGGTATTTGTTTTTCTTTGTGATATATTAACCAGTGAACCTTATGTTAACGAAACTTTCTCAGCTACAGAATTTGATCGCCAAGGGTAATAAACCTAAAAAACTAGTATTGGCAGCTTCGGAAGATGCACATTCCCTGAATGCTGTTGTCTCCGCAGCCGAGCTAAAGATCATCGATCCAATACTGGTGGGTGACAAGGAGAAGACCTACGGTATGGCTGAGATTCTGAATCTTGAAGTCAGCAAATACGAGTTTATTGAGACAAAAGATCCCATCGAATCCATTAAGACCTCAGTTAAAATAGTTCATGATAAAAAGGCAGATGTATTGATGAAGGGAAAGGTGGGTACTTCCGATATGCTTCATAGTGTATTGAACAAGGAATATGGCCTGAGAACCGGAAACCTGCTTTCCCACTTCGCCTATTTTGAAGTGGAAACCTATCATAAACTGATTGCGGTCACTGATGTGGCCATGAATATTGCTCCCAATCTGACTGATAAGATCGGAATCCTCAATAATTCAGTGAAGATATTAAATAACCTGGGTATAGAGAAACCCAAGGTAGCGGTTCTGGGGGCTGTGGAAAAGGTGAATACTGAAATGGATGCCACTCTGGATGCTGCACTGCTTTCAAAAATGAATCAGAGGGACCAGATACTTAACTGTATTGTAGATGGTCCACTGGCTTTTGACAATGCAGTATCCTTTGAAAGTGCCAAACACAAAGAGATCAAAAGTGATGTGGCCGGTGATACCGATCTGCTGCTAATGCCAGATATCGAAGTGGGGAATGTACTCTATAAGACATTGGTATTCTTTGCCAAGGCTAAAGTGGCCTCGATGATTGTGGGAGCTTCAGCTCCTATCGTGCTTACCTCAAGGTCTGATTCTGAACAGGCAAAATTTGATTCTATCGTATTGGCGGCAGTGGCCTCCAATAACAATAAGAAAAGCTGAATTCGGGCTTAAAAAGCAGCTTAAAATGGATGCAAACTACATACTTGCCATCAATCCTGGTGCTACCTCCACCAAAATTGCGGTATACCAGAGCAATAAATTTATATTTCTCAAGACCATCAGGCATGAATGCGATGACCTGCTATCTTTTAAGAAAACAGTCGATCAGCTTCAATTCAGGATGGATCTGGTCCTGACAGAGGTTAAGGAGAATCACATCCCATTTGATCACGTGGGAATGATCATTGCCCGTGGCGGATTGATCCATCCCATTGAATCGGGAGTGTATGAAGTAAACGATACCTTGATCTCTGATCTGGAAGAAGGAATAATGGGTGATCATGCCAGTAACCTGGGGGGATTGATTGCCAATAAGCTGATCGAACATCTCCCCAACGCGAAAGCATATATAGCTGATCCGGTGGTAGTGGATGAGATGCAGGATGTGGCCCGGATCAGTGGAAATCCTGAATTCGAGCGTATCTCCATATTTCACGCTCTCAACCAGAAGTCTACAGCACGTACCTATGCCCATTCAAGGGGAATGGAATATGAGGATCTGAACCTGATCATCGCTCATCTGGGAAGCGGAATCTCAGTGGGGGCCCATAAAAAAGGACGCGTTATTGACGTCAATAATGCCCTGGATGGTGAGGGTCCCTTCGGTCCGGAGAGATCGGGAACCCTGCCGGCCGGTTCCCTGGTGCGTTACTGTTATGAGAACAAGAAATCGGTGAAGGAGGTCTCCAAAATGCTCATTGGAGAGGGAGGATTATATGCCTATATGGGATATAAAGACGCCCATAAATTGGAAATACTTGCCAGGCAGGGCGATCCTAAAGCGAAGCTGATCCAGGATGCGATGGCGTACCAGATCAGTAAGGAGATTGGTGCCATGGCGGCGGTCCTTGGTGGTGAGGTCCATGCCATTATTATCACCGGCGGTATTGCTCACAATCCCGATCTGACAGGATATATCAAGGAGCGGGTGAGTTTTATTGCTCCGGTCTTTATCTACCCCGGTGAAGATGAGATGCGTGCTCTTGCACTCAATGGTTCCATGCTACTCAGTGGGAGAATAACCTCAAAGGAGTACACACGTGAAAATCAAGTTAAAGGGCTGGACCTGGAGAATTTAAATCCCATCAGGGGGTAGCCAGAGACACCGGCAATATCTTGCCATTGAAGAACTGGCATCCTTGCAATGTGAACCATTTCATAAACTGAGCCATCTGTTCCGGTTTCAGCGGAGCCTCATAGCCAGGAAATGCTTCAGCCAGCATTTCTGTCTGAACTGAACCAATTGCTAAAGCATTCAACTTGATTCCCAGATCTTTAAGTTCTTCAGCCAGGCATTCTGTAAGAGTTCCCAGTGCAGCTTTTGAAGCACTGTAGTATGAGAGCCCGTTAAACTTACTGCTTCCCTGAAATCCGGCCATACTGGTGACGTTCACCACATGTCTCAGGTCAGATTCCTGCATAAATGGGACACAAAGACGGATCAGCTGGGCAGGAACAAAAAAGTTCACTTCAAAAAGAGTCCTGGCATCCTGAATCCGAACCTGATTAAATGAATTCCGGATCAGTTGTCCCGCATTGTTCACCAGTGCATCCACTCCAGGTGTAAGCGTCTTTATCCTGGAGACAAACTCATCCTCCAGATTTGTCAGATCAGCCAGATCGAACGGAATGGCATGAGCCAGCATGTTCCCGGCTTTCTGATTTAATCTATCTGCCGTTTCTTCAAGTGCTATGCGGTTTCGGGATACCATCAATACCGTATGTCCCGATTCGGTGAACGATTGTGCCAGCGATGCTCCAATACCTCTGCTTGCACCGGTAAGAAGAATAACCATGAAGTATAGTTTTAAAAGTAAAAATATATGCTTTTGCCATCAAACAGGCATTTTTTTTACATATTATTGCATCTCGTAGGAAACAAGTCTGTATGATACGAAAGCAGTTGCTCTGGATCTCCGTGTTCCTTCTGTTGGCCGCTCAAGGTGCAGCTCAACCGGAGATGCCCACCCGAAAAGGGAAGTTTTACCTGGTACCCGAGCTTTGGCTCACTTTTGGAACCAAAACCTACATTGAAGCAGCCCCTTTGGTGGGTTACCATGTGAGTGACCGGTTTTCGGTAGGGCTCGGTCCACATTATCTGTATCAGTCACAGAAAGCCACAGCCTATTATCCGTTTTCGTACCAGACCCATGCTTTCGGTCTGAAAGGATTTGCCAGGTTTGCCTTACTCACCCATGCGGAGGAATATCTTCCCATCAACCTGTTCAGTGACCTGTTCGCACATGTGGAGTATGAAGGGATTAGCCTGGAAAAAGCATACTATTATGCACCGAACTACCCTGATGACGGGAGATTTGTTTACCAGGGATTCCTGGTGGGCGGCGGTTTTTCCCAACGGGTGGGAATGTATAATTCCATCTCTTTCATGGCTTTATGGGACCTGAACGCATCATCCAGGTCACCCTATACCAATCCTGTTTTTCGAATCGGCTTTAATACCTATTTCTGATGGAACCTTTACTGTTATTAAGCTCCTCCGTTGGATTTTCATCCAATGGTTTGGTCATTGTCGGATCACTTATCGTGATCATCTCCTACCTCTTCAATCTGGCGGCCAAACGCTACAGTGTACCCAGTGTGTTGTTACTGATCCTGTTGGGAATGATCCTCCACGGGGTGGTATCCGCTACGGGAATGGAATCACCCGATTTGACACCTATACTGGAAGTACTGGGGATCATCGGATTGATCATGATTGTACTGGAGGCCTCCCTGGACCTGGAGCTCACCTCCGACAAGAGGAAACTCATTTCAAGGGCCTTCTTTACTGCCCTGGTTAACCTGGTGATATCTGCACTGCTCATTGCAGGTGTGATTACAATTTATATCGATGTGGACCTTACCACCGGTCTTCTTTATGCCGTACCGCTTTCCATCATGAGTTCAGCCATCATTATTCCCAGCGTGGAGGCGCTTGACAGCGAGAAACGCGAGTTTATGATCTACGAGAGCACTTTTTCGGACATCCTGGGGATCATGCTCTTCTATTTCCTGATTAGCAGCCTTGAAGCAGAGGGTTTTGGACAGATGAGCCTCTCCGTACTGATCAATCTATCGCTCACTGTATTGGTTTCGGTGGTGGCCAGTTATTTTCTCATCTTCCTCTTCCAGAAGATCAGGACCGAATTGAAACTTTTCCTGCTGATCGCGGTGCTGGTATTACTCTATGCACTCAGCAAAGCGTTCCATCTGTCGAGTCTTCTCATCATTCTCGTATTTGGGATGATCCTCTCCAACCGACACATATTTTTCCCGGGGAAGCTGCGTAAATACCTGGATGAAGAACACTTATCAACGATCTTCGATAACTTCAAAATGGTCACCCTGGAATCCTCGTTTATCGTGCGGACCTTCTTTTTCGTGATCTTTGGATTTACTATCCTGCTGGCCAGCCTGCTCGATTTTAAAGTCTGGATAGTAAGCATACTCATTCTAGGTTTCCTCTACGGAACCCGCTACGCCTATTTCAGGCTGATCATACGGAAAGACATCTTTCCTGAGGTAGGACTGGCCCCCAGGGGACTGATCACCATCCTGCTCTTCTTTTCCATCCCGGACTCCCTGGTGGTTGAAGCTTTTAATACGGGGGTTTTACTCTTGGTCATCCTGGCTTCCAGCATTATCATGGCCTTCTCCCTGATAAAATACCGGAAACAGGGTAAAGAAAGATCAGAATTGCCACAGGGTGAACCACCCCTGGAGGTACTGCCTCCGGAATCCTACCCCGACCAAAATTAATTACTTGTTAAAACTGCTTTTGCCTCAAACTCTCTCTTTTTTAAGAGAGAAATATTTGCTTTCTTTGCAGCTTCAAAACCGAACCATTATGATTGCAGAAAAAGATAATGTAATTTCTATCGTATATGAATTGCGTTCCGGCTCAAAAGAGGGAGAAATAGTGGAATCGCTTAACCCTGATAATCCCCTCACCTTCCTGTTCGGAACAGGGGGGCTGCTTCCAAAATTTGAAGAGAACCTGAACGGATTGTCAATGGGTGACAATTTTGAATTTTTATTGAGATCCGAAGATGCTTACGGACCTGTGGTGGAGAATGCCATAGTGCATGTTCCCAAATCGGTATTTGAGATCGACGGGAAAATCGATGAATCGCTGATGAAGATTGGGAACACTGTTCCCATGATGGATGCAGAAGGCAGGCGGCTGAACGGCAAGGTGATCGCTGTGGAGGGAGATGCGGTGAAGATGGACTTCAACCACCCCATGGCGGGGAATGACCTCCATTTTAAAGGTCAGGTTACCGATATTCGGAATGCCACCGAAGAGGAGCTTGCACATGGACATACACATGGAAACGGTCAGGGTTGTGGCTGTGGCACCAGCAGCGAATCATGCGATGACACCTCTTGTGATGTCCCCGGCGACCAGAGCTCCGGCTGCGGGTGTGGCTGTTAGAGGTTCAACAATCGATTATTGAGTTTCCAATTGTTCCTATTCGATAGTGAAACGATCTGCATCTTTCCATGCCGGGAACTTTGCTCTGAAATCATTCAGTCTATTCAGTGATAACGTACAGGACCGTACTCCCGGCGAGTCATCCAGTCTGAACATCACGTTCCCCATGGGATCAATGGCGCTGCTTCCTCCCAGGTGGTCTACCCCCACTCCATCCACTCCAACCCGACTGACTGCCATTACATAGGACTGGTTCTCAATGGCTCTGGCCCTGATCAGGGTATCCCAGACCGATTGACGGGGTGCCGGCCAGTTGGCCACATATAGCATCACATCATAATCTCCCCTGTTCCTGCTGAACACCGGAAATCGCAGGTCGTAGCATATCTGGGGAAGGAACCTGAATTCTCCCAGTTTGAATATGGGACGGGCAACGCCGGGGGCGAAGTGTTCATCCTCCCTGCCCATGCGAAACAGGTGGCGTTTGTCGTAATGACCTTCGATCCCATGCGGAGAGACCCAGAACATCCGGTTATATATCTGTCCCTTCTCACGAATGATCACACTTCCGGCCACATAACTCTGCTTTTCCGCCGCCTTTTCCTGCATCCATGTGACCGCCTTACCCTCCTGCCCTTCCGCAAAAAGGTCTGCGCGCATGGTAAACCCTGTGGAAAAGGTCTCCGGGAGAAGGATCAGATCAGTTCCCTCAGGTACCTGTTGAAACATATCATCCAATTGGACCAAATTGCTATCAATATCCTCCCAGACGATTTCATACTGCAGCATGCAAACCGATAATTGCTTTGTTGTCACTTTACTATTCATAGTGTGCAAAAATAGACAATAATTCTACTGATAGTATACATACGTCATCAGGTAGAGATTAAGTGTCAATTCTTTTAATAATAAAATTTCATTTACATTAACTTAACATAAAGTTAATATTGAGTGTTTATATAAACTCTATTTTTGGACTGTAATTAACAATTACTTTACATGGAAGCATATTACCTTCTTATTGTCGGCGTTCT
>CAZURA010000127.1:0-15606 GCA_964622985.1 uncultured Bacteroides sp.
GGTGGTGGTGGCATCGTGCACTCCCAGGCTGCATGAACCCACCTTCAGAAACGCATGTGCTGAGGCAGGACTGAATCCCTATCTCTTCGAAATGGCTAATATCCGGGATCATTGCAGCTGGGTCCACTTATACGACAAGGAGAATGCTACACTCAAGGCAAAAGACCTGGTAAAGATGGCAGTGGCCCGGTCCCGCCTGCTGGTGGCACAGACAGAAAGTGAAGTACCGGTCACCCGAAAAGCCCTGGTGCTGGGAGGAGGGGTAGCCGGAATTCAGGCTGCCCTGGATCTGGCTGATCAGGATTACCGGGTATACCTGGTGGAAAAGGAGCCCAGCATAGGCGGAAAGATGGCGCAGATAGACAAGACGTTCCCCACCATGGATTGCTCCATCTGTATTCTGGCTCCGAAGATGAGTGAGGCCGGAAGGCATCCCAACATCAAACTTTTCACCCACAGCGAAGTTCAGGAAGTCAACGGCTATGTGGGTAATTTCCAGGTAAAAGTCCTTAAAAAGGCCCGGTATGTGAACGAAGATGAATGTACCGCATGCGGCGACTGCACCGAAGTGTGTCCTGTGACCAGGCCCAACGAGTTTGATATCGGTCTGAAAACACGAAAAGCCATCTATACTCCTTTTGCACAGGCTGTTCCCTCTGCCTATATCATTAATATGGAGGATTGCCTGGGGTACGTGCCCATTGCCTGTAATAAATGCGTGGAGAAGTGTGAGAAAAATGCCATCGATTTTGATATGCAGGATGAAGTGATCAACCTGGATGTGGGTACTATTGTGGTGGCCACGGGTATTGATGTGTATGATCCCACTGAATATACGGAATACGGGTATCGCAAATTTCAGAATGTAATGACCAGCATGGAGTTTGAACGGCTGATCAATGCAGGGGGACCCAGCGGAGGACATCTCATCAGGCCCAGTGACAGGAAAATACCTGAGCATGTGGCTTTCATCCAGTGTGTAGGATCACGCAATGAAAAAAGAGGCAATCCCTATTGCAGTAATGTCTGTTGCATGAATACCATCAAAGATGCACTGCTGATCAAAGAACACTGGCCTGAGACAGAGATTAAGATATTTTATCTGGATATAAGAGCCTACGGAAAAGGTTTTGAAGATCTCTATAAACGTTCCAGGAAAGAGGGTGTCAAATACATCAGGGGCCTGCCCTCGGAGATCCGTGAGAATCCCAAGAACCAGGATCTGGTGGTCATCGGGGAAAACACAAATACAGGCAGGATCGAGAACCATGAGGTGGGTATGGTCATCCTTTCAGTGGGTATAGAGCCCACTTCGGACAGCGATATGATACAGAGGCTTTTTACCTTATCAAAAACCTCAGATGGCTTCTTTATGGAGTCGCATCCCAAGCTTAAACCTGTGGATGCTCCCACTCAGGGTATCTTTTTTGCAGGGTGTGCTGAAGGACCAAAAGATATTAAGGATAGTGTGACACAGGCCAGTGCAGCTGCCTCCAGAGCCGGGATCCTGATGAAAGCAGGAAAAATCAAGGTGGAAGCTATCACTTCGGTGATCGATAAGGAGCTGTGCAATGTGTGTGGACGTTGTGCCAAAGTGTGCCCCTACAATGCCATTACTTTGGATATCAAGAATAAAGTGCCTGCAGAGACCATTGAAGCTGCGTGTGCAGGGTGCGGAACCTGTGGTGCGGAATGTCCCCAGGGAGCGATCTCCATGCTGCACTTCACTGATGAGCAGATCTATGCCCAGATTGACGCGGTCACTGAGGAAAATGCGGATCAAAAAATCGTAGCTTTCTGCTGCAACTGGTGTTCTTACGCCGGAGCCGATTTTGCAGGTGTAAGCAGGATCCAGTATCCGCCCAATGTGAGGATCATCCGCACCATGTGCAGTGGAAGAGTTTCGGAAGATTTTGTCCTTCATGCCTTTACCCGCGGTGCAGCCGCGGTGCTTGTGGCGGGTTGCCACCTGAACGATTGCCATTACATCGACGCCAATTACCAGACTAAGAAGCGTGTGGAAAAACTATGGAAGAAACTGGAGAAAATAGGCATCAATAAAGAGCGTTTGCAGCTGGCATGGGTAAGTGCGGCGGAAGGTGAAAAATTTGCCCGCACCATCAGGCATATGAAAGAGATCATTGATCATGTGGACCAAGAGGAGATCGATAAAACCGTAGAGCTCCTTTCCGTTTAGAACAGTCCATTTTCTTTTGTATCTTACAGAGTTTCCTCACAATCCACTATTCATGACAGTTCGAAGAGGTATTGTCTGCCTGGCAGGGATTATGATCCTTGGTAGTCTCTATGGACACAGCGCCATACAAAATAAAGATCCCCGTCCGAACATTTTATTCTTTTTCAGCGACGATCACACCACACAGGCGATATCTGCCTATGGATCGACCATAGCAAAAACACCTCATATTGACCGGATCGCAGAAATGGGAATGCGTTTCGACCACATGATGGCTAATAATGCCATTTGTGCCCCTAGCAGGGCGACTGTTTTAACCGGAACCTACAGCCATGTGAATGGTCAGCTTGACAATCATGTTACTTTTAATGGCAGTCAGCCCACCCTGCCGAAGATGCTGAAACCCGCAGGTTATGAGTGTGTATTATTCGGGAAATGGCATTTGAGAAGCAGGCCCACCGGGTTTGATAACTATGGCATACTCAAGGGACAGGGTGAGTACTTCGATCCGGTCTGGATCACTCCTGAGGGTGAAGGAAAGAGAGAGGGTTATACTTCTGATGTGATCACCCGTGAAACACTGAACTGGCTGGAAGAGGAACGCGATCCCCAAAAACCGTTTCTTCTGATGGTGAACCATAAAGCTCCCCACGGGAACTGGGAGTGGCACCCCAGGTATAAGGATCTCTATCCGGTTGGATCCATACCCCCGCCGGAGACGTTTGATGATGATTTTGTGACCCGGACCGAACCCACGCGGAACAATAAGATCACCATCATCTCCATGGATAAAACCCATCTGACCCTAAAACCCCCTGATGGGCTCAAAGGTGCCGACCTTAAAAAATGGAACTACGAGCGGTATATCACAGATTATCTGAGGACTGCTCAATCGGTGGATGATGGAGTGGGAGAGATCCTGGATTATTTTGAGGAGAACAATATGTTTGACAATACCATCATCATCTATGCCTCCGACCAGGGATTCTTCCTGGGAGAGCATGGTTGGTTCGATAAACGCTTTCCATTCGAAGAGGCATTGAAGATGCCATTTATTATGTCCTATCCGGCCGAAATAGAGCCAGGAACCGCTTGCAAAGCACTGCTGGGGAATCACGATATTTTACCCACCCTGCTCGATTTTGCAGGGATTACACCTCCGGACCGGGTGCAGGGAAGGAGTTTTCGGGAGATAACCGCAGGAGGTGAACCTCCGGAGTGGACGAACTCCTTTTACTACAGATATTATGAAACCACCTATTGGTGTGATGTTCAGATGGAGGCTGTTCGCACCCATGCATATAAGCTGCTCCACTATCTGGAGCATGATCTTTGGGAATTATATGATCTGGAAAAGGATCCCTACGAAGTACGGAATCTTTATGATCACCCTGAACTTGGCAATGTGCAGATGGAGTTGAAAGAGGAGATGCAAATGCTCAGGGCACACTTTGGAGTCCCGCAATTCTCAGCAAAATGAGTTTTCAACCCGATTACCGGCAGATTGAAAAGGTGCTGTATAATAAGCGCCCGGACAGACTTCCTCTCTATGAGCACCATATTGACAAACCTTTTATTGAGAAGGCACTGGAAAAGGAGATTGGACTGGAAGGAAGTAAGCCTGAGGACTATGAGGCTTATTACCGGCAGATTATAGGGTTCTGGAAGGAGATGACCTATGACGCTTTTGATTATGAGGCTGCCATCTGCGATATCATACCCGGTCACGGTGCCATTATGGGTGGAATGCCGGGTCCCATACAAACACGGGATGACTTCAACAGATACCCTTTTGATGAGATCCCAAAGATCTTCTGGGAAACCTACACTCCCCACCTGGATGCCATTCGGAATGTGTTGCCTGAGGGCATGAAAGCATTCGGTGGATGTGGCTACGGTATTTTTGAGACCAGTGAGGACCTGGTGGGTTATGAAAGCCTTGCAGTGATGCAGCATACAGATCCTGAGTTATTTGCAGATCTGTATAAGAGGATAGGGGAACTCTTTCTGGAACTATGGTCGGAGATGATCCGCAGGTACGATGACCTCTTCGTGTTTTACAGAATGGGAGATGACCTGGGATTTAAAACCTCCACCTTATTGGAACCTGACACCATTCGGCAGCACATTTTGCCGCATTACAAAAGCATCGTCAACCTGGTGCACCGTTCAGGTAAGAAATTCCTGCTTCACAGCTGCGGAAATATTTTTCACGTTATGGAGGATATTATTGCCACAGGGATTGATGCGAAGCATTCCAACGAGGATGAGATCGCACCCTTTGAGAGATGGATAGAGCTCTATAACGACAGGATCGGTTTGTTTGGCGGGATCGACGTGAATACCCTCTGTCTCAATGCTTATGATGATGTAGTTCGTATAGTCTTTGAGAAGGGAATGAACTTCCGTCACATGAGTAAAGGATACGGACTGGGATCGGGCAACTCCATTGCCGACTATGTGCCGGTGGATGGGTTTATGGCCATGATAGAAGCGGCAAAGAAGATCAGGGAAAAAACGTCATAATGAAACTTCAAAAAGCTAAAACGGCAACTGTGTTATTGATGCTGACCGTTTTTAACGGTTTCCTAAATGTGAAGGGCCAGGAAGAGGCAAAGGAGAATCCCAATATCCTGATGATCTGTGTGGATGACCTGAATGACTGGATCGGTTGTATGGGAGGACATCCCAATGCACTGACACCCTATATAGACAAACTGGCGGAGGAAGGTGTCCTGTTTGCAAATGCACATTGTCAGGCCCCCTTGTGCGGACCTTCCAGGGCTTCGGTGATGACCGGTCTACGCCCTTCTACTACCGGGATCTATGGTCAGATCAATGATAACGATATCCGGGAGGCCAGTCCATCGACACAAAGCATCACCTTTCTGCCTGAGTATTTCCAACAGTATGGCTACCATACCATGGGGATTGGAAAAATATTCCACGGACATGCCCCTGAAGGAGTGTTCGATGATTCGGGTGGCAGGGTGAAAGGGTTTGGCCCGAAACCTCCGGATGGTCAATGGTTCAAATGGAATAAAAAAGGTACCAGTACAGATTGGGGAGCATATCCGGAAACTGATGCCGAGATGCCTGACTATCAGTCAGCCCAATGGGCCATTGAACGGTTGAACAAGGAGTATGACCAACCCTTTTTCCTTGCAGTGGGATTCCTCAGGCCCCACGTCCCCTGGTATGTCCCCCAACAATGGTTAGATATGCACCCGGTGGATGAGGTACAAACTCCTCCCTACAAGGAGGATGACTGGGAAGATCTGCCGCCGGTGGCACTGCTGATCGATGACCTGCCCATGATGCCTACTACCTCATGGGCCATCGAATCGGGTGAGTGGAAGAACATTGTGCAGGCTTACCTGGCGTGTGTCACCTTCATGGATCACCATATCGGCCAGGTACTGGATGCGCTGGAGAAGAGCGTGCACAAGGATAATACCATTATCCTGTTGTGGTCCGATCACGGGTATCGGTTGGGGGAAAAGGGAACTTTTGCCAAACATTGCCTCTGGCAGGAAGCCACCCATGCCCCGTTGATCATCTCGGCTCCTGGTATGGTCCGATCTGTCACGTGTTCCAGGCCTGTGGAGATGCTGGATATTTATCCCACCCTGCTTGATCTTTGCGGACTCCCAGCTTATGAGAGGAATGAAGGGAAAAGCCTGAGACCTCTTTTAGAAGGCAGGGAAACGGAGGGACGCTTTGTGGCCACATGCACATATGGAAGGAACAACCATGCCGTAGTCGCCGATGGATTCAGGTATATACAATATGACGAGGGATCCGAAGAGTTGTATGACCACGATTCCGATCCCAACGAGTGGACTAACAGGGCAAATGATACGGTATTAGTGAAATACAAAGAGGAACTAAAAGAGCATTTGCCTGTTGTCAATGCCGAGTGGAGTGAGAAAGTAAAACCCAGCAGCAGCAGATATCTGAACAACCGATAAAAGGTTGTCCTTAGGTCTGGTAAAGCTTTAAAAATATAATGGATGCATATGTTTAATATAAAAAGATCAATTGGTATCCTGCATTTCAAAAGTTATTACCAGAAAAACCAGTACATGGCGAAACTTACCACAATCCTCCCGATGATTAGCAAAACATTCCTGGTTATTTGTTTCGGATTATGCTTTTCCACATGTTCTTCACAGTCCATGGTGATCTGGCAAATTGGAGAGAATGACAACAGCCCTTCCGAATTTGCACTGGCACCGGATGGTTACCAGCAATACATTGCCAATGACTTTGGTTGGGAAGACAAGTTTTTTCTGATCGGGACCTCCGATCCCAAAACAGATTGGCCATATATTATTCCCGGAACCAGCGATACCTGGGGAGGAACCTGGGGAACATCGGGATGGCGGTCGAGTACACTCACTATTCTCTTTGGGATAGACCATATGCCTATAAGGGGGAATTGGAAGTTGACTGTGGATATTCTGGATTGTAATGCAAAGGATCTACCTCTCTTCAAGGTGACACTCAACGGCATTTCCTGGAAACAGAGGATTCCTGCGATCGGTATTGACTCTTCACAGGAGGGTGAAACCGGGAAACCAGAAGAATACCTCCTGGAAATAGAGGTTCCGCCCGGACTGATGATTGAGGGAGGGAACGAGATACAGCTGACCACTCTGGAAGGTTCCTGGTTGACATTTGACCAGGTGAAGCTGGAAGGGCCCGTTGGGATTCATTTAACAGAAAACAACCAACTCTTTCTGCGAGGTGTTCAGACGGCAGACTACGTAGTGGAGGAAGCCAGCCGGACCATACAACCCCTGTTGGTTGATATTCAGCACCTTTCCGGTACACCTGAATTGAAGGTGTTATTGGATGGGGAAGAGGTTTTTAAGGAGACCGTTGAATCGGGAAGGTATCTGTTCGAAGCTCCTATGCCTGCGGTCACTTCTGAAGTGAGAAGCAGTTATGAGATCTGGGTGGATGGTTTGAAGATCCAATCAGGAAAAGTGATCAGAGCACCCCAGAAGAGCATTACGCCGGCCGGTTATGTGGATACAAAGATGGGTACAGCCCATTCACGCTGGATGATTGCTCCAGGTCCCTGGATGCCATTCAGTATGGTTAAACTGAGTCCCGACAACCAGAATGACGGCTGGCAGGCCGGGTATGAACCTACTTTTGAGTCGATCGGCTGTTTCAGCCACATTCATGAGTGGACCGTTTCCGGGCTTGGGACCATGCCCACCAACGGACCTTTGCAGACTGAAGTGGGTGATCAGAAGGATCCGGATAGCGGTTACCGGTCACGCATCGACAAATCCACTGAGCTAGCCCCTGTGGGTTACTATCATGTGGAACTCACCGATTATGATATTATAGCGGAGTTAACTGCCACCACCCGATGTGGATTCCAGCGCTATACATTTCCAAAGGAGCGAGGGGGGTCCCGGGTGTTGCTGGATCTGGTCATTCCGGCAGAGTACAGGTACAATCTGGTAGATGCATCCATAAAGAAGACGGGGGAGTCGACTGTGGAGGGGTATAGCCATCAGCTTTCGCCTAACACCTGGTCAGGTGGGATTTCACAGGAGTACGTGGTCTATTTTGTGGCTGAGTTCGATCGGCCGATCACC
The DNA here is from genome assembly GCA_964622985.1 of uncultured Bacteroides sp. Classification (GTDB taxonomy): domain Bacteria; phylum Bacteroidota; class Bacteroidia; order Bacteroidales. Next base: position 7,816 of record CAZURA010000127.1, read on the forward strand.
GGCTTTAGCGTGTGGACAGAAAAGGGCGTTGAGGAAGGGGTTGAAATCGTGGAAGATAAGGGTGCGAAGGATGTGGGGGCTATTGTGGAGTTTGACACGGAAGTGAACAACGTGGTGCAGCTTAGAACGGCCATTTCCTATGTAAGCATTGAAAATGCCCGTGAGAACCTGGAGAGAGAATTGACCACTCCGTATGACTGGGATTTTGAGGCGGTCAGGCAGGGAAATGTGGATACCTGGGATGGTCTTTTTGAACGTGTAAAAATTTTGACCAACGATAAACGGGAAAAGAAGCGTTTTTACAGCAACATGTACCGTTCGCTGTGCAGCCGGAACATTTTCAGCGATATTAACGGGGAGTGGAGGGATGCGGGTGAAATCGTCCGTACACTGGAAGATCCCTCTTCACCTGCCCTGGGGTGTGATGCTTTCTGGAACACCTTTTGGAACCTGAACCAGTTCTGGAACATGGTCACTCCAGAGTGGAGCAATCGTTGGGTAAAATCCCAGCTGGCCATGTACGAGTCCAATGGGTGGCTGGCCAAAGGCCCTGCCGGGATGGAATACATACCCGTGATGGTCGCCGAGCATGAGATCCCTTTGATCGTGGGTGCTTACCAGATGGGAATCCGTGATTATGATGCGGATCAGGCATTTCAGGCGGTCAAGAAGATGCAAACCACACCTGCCAGTGAGGTGGGAGGCGGACTGGCCGGTAACCGGGACCTGGCACCCTACCTTAACTACAAATATGTACCCTTCGATAAAGGGCGTTTCTCCAATTCACTGGAGTATTCCTACGATGATTGGACTGTGTCTCAGTTTGCCAGAGCACTGGGCAAAGAAGAGGACTATAAGACGTTTCTGCATCGCGGATATTACTGGAGAAACATCATTGATCCCGAAACCGGATATGCCAGGATGAAAGACTCGAAAGGCAACTGGTTACCCGATTTCGATCCCTACAAGTCAGGCGCCAACAAACATTATGTGGAAGGCAATGCCTGGCAATTGACCTATTATGTTCCCCAGGATGTCCCGGCACTGGCTGAAGCCATCGGGAAAAAGCGATTTGTGGATCGTCTTGATTGGGGATTTGTAGAGAGTGACAAGACCCGCTACAACGGATTGAACGATCAATACTGGGACTACCCGGTGATCCAGGGAAACCAGCAATCGATGCATTTTGCATTTCTCTTCAACTGGGTGGATCACCCATGGCTTACCCAGAAGTGGAGCAGATCTATCCTTGAGCGCTATTACGGGTACGGGGTGGCCAATGCCTATCTGGGGGATGAGGACCAGGGGCAGATGAGTGCCTGGTTTATGATGGCCTCTATGGGACTGTTCCAGACCGACGGCGGATGCAGGTATGAGCCTCTCTATGAAATTGGCAGTCCGCTTTTTGAAAGAATAGAAATAGATCTGGGCAACCGTTACGGACGAGGTGAAACATTTGTCATCGAAGCCAGGGATGCATCCCGGCTGAATAAATATGTACAGTCGGCCAGGTTGAACGGAGAGGAACTGAACGACTTCAAATTCCCGGCCAGTGAGTTGCTGAAAGGGGGAAGGCTGGAACTGGAAATGGGACCGGAACCTAACAAAAACTGGGGTTTATGAAATTGTTTAAAAAGCGTGTTTTTCTACTTGCTATACTTTCCGTAAGCTGGGTCTGCGGATTTACTCAGTCTGCAGAGATTCTCACTACCCGTGTCATTTGCAAGCAACCCGGAAAATACATAGGCTGGCCTACGATAACTAAGACCAGCTCGGGTGAATTGCTGGTGGTCTTTTCCGGCGAGCGTGATGCCCATGTATGCCCCTTTGGAGTTACACAATTGATGCGGAGCTCTGATAACGGGGAATCCTGGAGCAATCCTGAGACGATTAACAACACCCCGTTGGACGACCGTGATGCGGGGATCCTGGAAACCAGGACGGGAACCATGCTGGTCAACTGGTTCACCTCACTGGCATTTGATCGGGAGAGCTTCTACAAAAGAAATCCCTCCTGGATACGACACGCTGAGAAATTGGGGGAGGAAACTAAAAAGCATTGGATCGGTAACTGGACCAGGCGTTCGACGGATGGAGGGAAAACATGGGAGAAGCCTGTAAAGCAGCTTGTTTCATCGCCTCATGGTCCCGTTGAACTGGCCGATGGCCGGCTGCTCTATGTAGGTACGGCTTTTGTAGATGGAGAGAAGATTATCGGTGTGGAACAGTCCACTGACGATGGAGTGAGCTGGCAACTGGTTTCCAGGATCCCCATAGACAGCACAGATGAGGTTACCTATCTCCATGAACCCCATGCCGTTGAACTTGCAGATGGTACACTTCTTGCGATGATCCGCTATACGGGTGGTCCAGGTACCTCATACCTGAGGCAATCAGAAAGTTATGATGGCGGGCGAAGCTGGACCACCAGTCACATCACCGACATTTGGGGCTACCCGCCCCACCTGATCCAGCTGAGTAACGGGTGGGTCCTTGCCTCTTACGGAGTACGCCGTGAACCCTTTGGAGAAAAGGCATGTATCAGCAAGGACGGGGGTAAAACATGGGAAACAGATACGGAGATCATGATCTATCCGGCATTGAACTCCGACCTGGGGTATCCCGCTTCTGTGCAGCTAGAAGATGGGTCCATCCTGACTGTCTATTACCAGATTGATAAGGAGGGAGAAAAGACCAGTCTGATGAGTACCCACTGGCGTCTAAAAGAGGATGTGGTGGAACCGGGATCCCGTCTGGAACTTTTTATTGATGATTATCTTATTGAAAAACAAGTTAATACAAAGCTTATCCTGCATGAGCCCAATGATGCTGGCAAAGTTTTTCATTTCGACAAACCATGGGAAGGCGCGTTTTCCGGTTATGTCACAGTAATAAAGGAGGATGCTAAATACTTCCTCTACTACCGGGGAATCCCCGAGGCGGGGAATGATGGTAGTAAAGATGAGGTCACCTGCTATGCAGAATCGGACGACGGCATTCACTGGTCCCGACCCAATCTGGGTATCCATAAGGTAGCCGGGACTTTTGAAAACAATGTGATTCTGGCTGATGCTGCACCGGTTACCCATAACTTCAGTCCTTTTCTTGATACTCGCGAAGGGGTAAGACCGGAACTGCGGTATAAAGCCCTGGGTGGAATCCAAAGCAGTGGATTGATGGCTTACGTATCGGAAGATGGTATTCACTGGAACAGGTTCCAGAATGAACCGGTTTTTACTCAGGGAGCTTTTGATTCCCAGAATGTCTCCTTCTGGTCACCCGAAGAGGAGTTATATCTATGCTATTTCAGGAGTTGGAAAAGAATCGGCGGCACAAATTACCGGACGGTGAGCCGTACCACTTCGAAAGATTTTATCCACTGGACAGAGCCGGTGGAGATGGATTTTGGAGATACACGGCCTGAGCACCTCTATACTAATCAAACTTCCCCCTATTTTCGTGCTCCGCAAATTTATATTTCCATCGCAGCCCGGTTTATGCCCGGAAGACAGGTGTTAACCGAAGAACAGGCACTCCAGCTCAACGTAAATCCAAAATACTTCAGGGATTGCTCCGATGCTGTATTGATGACCTCCAGAGGCGGGAACAGGTATGACAGGACCTTTATGGAGGGATTTATTCGTCCAGGGATCGGATTGCAGAACTGGGTGTCGCGTACCAACTATCCTGCCCTGAATGTGGTTCAAACCGGTCCCGCCGAAATGTCTATCTACGTAAACCAGGATTATGCTCAACCCACCGCCCACCTGCACCGATATACGTTGCGGATCGACGGATTCAGTTCATTGCGGGCACCTTATGAAGGAGGAGAGATGATCACCAGGCCCTTACGGTTTACCGGGGAAACCCTGTTGCTCAATTTCTCCACTTCAGCTGCCGGTTTTATCCAGTTGGAAATTCTTGATTTGTCAGGAAAACCCATTGAGGGTTTTGAGTTGGAAAACTCAAGGGAACTGATCGGTAATGAAGTTGAAAAAGCGGTGACCTGGAGGGGAGATCCAGAGTTGAAGCAGCTGGTGAATATGCCTGTGAGGCTTCGTTTTGTGATAAAAGATGCCGATCTCTACAGCATGAAGTTCGAATGATTACATTAGATTTGTCGGATGCTATTTCATTTAATAACCCAAAACATGATATGTCAAATGATGGAAGGAAAAAACATAATTAAGAAGCTGGCAACGACAGGTTTTCTTGGATTATGGATGACCTCCATGTTAATTCCGGCTGATATGCAGGCACAGGGAAGTGATTGCAAACCTGACAAGCATCCCGATTCAAAAGATTGGGGAGAACTCTATGAAGCAGATTTATCGAATGTGATAGCTCCCGAAGGAGTATGGTCGTTCGATGATGGGGTGTTGACGGCCACAGAGGATCAATGCATCTGGTCAGAGAAGCAGTATGATAACTTTATCCTTGACCTTGAATTCAAGACAGCAGAAGGCACTAATAGCGGGGTGATCGTCTATTGCAGTGATCATAAGAACTGGATCCCCAACTCCGTTGAAGTCCAGATTGCGGATGATTATGCAGAGCAGTGGGCAAAAGCAGATAAAACATGGCAATGTGCCGCTATTTTCGGTCACCTGGCAGCATCGGAACACCGGGTGAAAAAACCGGGCATTTGGAACCGGATGACAGTCACCTGTAACGATAAAATGATCTATGTGGTGCTGAATGGAAAACTGGTCACGGAAATGGACATGTCGCTCTGGACAAGCGGAACAAAGAATCCCGACGGAAGCGATATCCCCTCCTGGTTGAGTACACCGTTTGCTGAATTACCTACCAGCGGAAAGATTGGTTTTCAGGGGAAACATGCAGGGGCTCCTATCTATTTCAGGAATTTGAAAATTAAGGAGATAGATTGATCTGTTTTACCAGTCTTGTCCGATTTTGAAAACCTGTAACAGATCATTGTTACACCCTACCAATATCAGTGGGTGATCCGGACTATCCAATAAGATCATGGATTTCACATCGAAAGGAACGTAAAAATTGCTCTCCAGAGGGGTGACCGGTTCAAACTCACCCTTCCCGTTCCCAGCCAGCAGCAATCCGACACTGGCATCATTCCTGGGTGTTCTCACTTCGGAACCATACAGATTCCCTGCCATCAACACATCCGGATGGCCATCCTGAGTAAAATCACGGATCAGGATGTCATTCACTGAAGAGAGCTGTGCCTGAAGTGGAAGTTCATGCAGTTGGAACTGCCCGTTCCCGAGGTTTTCAGCATAAGCACTTGCAAAAGTGTTGGCTCTGTAGTGAAGGGCTCTTTTTAAATTGCTTTCTCCATATATATCGTAAACAGTTGCGGAAGCAAAAGCGTCAAAAGTGGGAAACTTGTCCCTTAGGGAGGGTACCTGATCGATGGAACACTCTCTTCTCCGGTAGGGGTACTTCACTCCATTTACATATTGGGTAAGCACAATATCGTGTATTCCATTGTTATCAAAATCACCATAATAGACTTCAAAAGGTTCCTGCTCTGAAGCTTTGTATGCATAGTTTAATCCAAGGTTCCCAACAATGAGATCCTGGTCCCCGTCCTTATCCATATCTGCAGCTTCAATACTGAACCACCAACCGGTACTGCTTTCCAGACCGGCTTGCTCTGTGACTAGGGTGAATTTATCTCCATCATTCTGCATCAGGGTGATGGGCATCCACTCTCCCGCCAGTACCAGATCCTTCCATCCGTCGTCATTAAAATCGATCCAGGCGGCATCATTGACCATTCCGATCTGAATAAGCTCTTTGGCCCGTTTCTTTGTTACATCCGTAAACCGGTCGCCTTCATTCAGCAATAACACACTGGTGGCCGGTTCGGGATAGGACCAGGGGACGTGGTGACCGGCAACAAAAAGGTCCATGTCTCCATCCTGATCAAAATCTTCCGGGCAGACTCTCGATCCGCTGATGTTCAAATCGGGGAGCCAATCCTCTGCTTTTATAAAGTGACCCGAACCATCATTCAGATATAGCCGGTCCTGATATTTACTGGAGCCTCTTCTGAATTCATTTCCTCCGCTTACCACATAGAGGTCCAGATCCTCATCATTGTCAGCATCGAAGAACGCCACTCCCATATCTTCATGAATCTTATCCAGGGTCCAGGTATCGCTCTTCAATTCTTCAAATGTACCATCTGGATGTTGAGCAAACAGACGTCCTTCATAACCTAGTGCTCCGCCCACAAACAGATCTTCCAGGCCATCTCCGTTCACATCCCCCGTGGCCATACAGGGTCCGAGATTTGACATTTTATGCGGTAAGAGCAGTTGTATCTTAAAATCGTCAAAATCGTTCTCCCGGTGTCTGATATTCAATCCAGTTTCATTCAAAGCCTGGAAATAGAGGTTAGTGTATGTCAAGGTTTCCTCTTTCTGGTTGTGTTTCGAGCGGGTATAGAGAATATCGATGGTCTGATCGGATGGTACATTTTCCAGTATATACTGATTTCCATCGGGCCACTGTACGGTGAGTTTATCCACCATTTCCATATCTCCCAGTCCGAAATGGGCTATCTGTTCGCTGGTGGAGTACATGCCCCGAATTGCTGTGATCTCAAAGAATTGCTCACCCTCACCGGTTTCGATCCACACTTTTGTGCCCAAGTTTGTTATACCCTCTGCATCAGCAATGGGATTAATTCGTAAATAGTGCTGATTCAGCACCTTATCCGCATTGTTTCGATATAGAGAAGCATGATCATTGATATTATTCACCACCAGATCCAGATCCCCGTCATTATCAAGATCCGCGTATGCACAACCATTCGAAAACGTCTTATGATGGAGACCAAATTCCTCCGACACTTTTTCAAAGGTCAGGTCCCCGTTATTCTTATACACATAGTTTGACACCTTTTCTGAAGGGTAGAGCTCTAAAGCTTCCTTAAAATCCACAATATCCCATATACCCACCTCCCCGGGATTAGGATGATTGGATATATATTCCCGAATGCTGGATTCAAGGAAGCGGGGAAAAGATTCGGCTGCATCATTATCGCGTATATCCCTCATCAGTCCATTGGCAATGAAGATATCCTTCCAGCCATCATTATCAAGGTCAGCAAAGAGTACTGACCAGCTCCAGTCAGTGGAGGCTACATTGGCCAGCTGCGCAATATCACTATAGATATTGTGTCCCATGTTCAGATGCATGGTATTGGTAAAGTACTGATAGTGCCCCCCCTCATTTACCACTTTCTGAAATGCCCGGATATTGGGTCCACCCATATTGGTTTGAAGCCTGTAATAATCTTCAGGCACCATATCCAATACTATCAGATCCAGCATGCCATCATTATTAATATCTCCTGCATCGATACCCATACTGCTGAAGGTAATGTGTCTCATATATTGGTGCACCTTATCGGTAAATGTACCATCTCCGTTATTCATATAGATACAATCGGGTGCCCAGAAATCATGGGTTACAAAAAGATCAGTCCAACCGTCTCCATTTAAATCACTGGCTGAAACACCGTTAGCAAACCCCGGCTTCAGCAAACCAGCTTTCTCAGTAACGTCCGTAAAGGTTGCTCCACGGTTTTCATACAGTCTTGGGCTATACTCGGGAAGCAACAGCTCGCTGTTTTTGAATTGGGAATAATCGCCCGGATTGGGTGGCTGATTGAGAAGATAGAGGTCCAGGTCCCCGTCCTTGTCATAATCGATGAATGTGGCACTGCGGGTCCGTTCATTGTCATCTAATCTCTTAGGGGTTAGTTCCCCGCCGCTTGCGGCGAAAAGTTTACCTTTA
>CAZURA010000128.1:0-15518 GCA_964622985.1 uncultured Bacteroides sp.
TTAACACGTGTTAATTAACACGTGTTAAATCATGTTCCCCCGACCAAATACTGCCTAAACTAAACAAACCTTAAGAACCTCTAATCATGAAACTAAGAAGACTTTGCCAAACGCTTGCTGCTTTCTTTGTAGTAGGATTTTCAGGAATGGGCATGGCGTATGCCGCCGGTACCATCTCCGGAACTGTGACAGATAGCAAAGGGGCTCCACTGGCCTATGCCAATGTGGTGATCACGCATAAGATCATCAATGGAGCGGAGCAAGCCCTTAGGGCTCAAATGGGAACCGTAACCGAACTGGACGGCAGCTACGTGCTGACCGGCATTTCGGAAGGAAGTTATCGGATAGAGTTCATTTACATGGGCTATGAAAACGCATCCCAGCAGGTGGAGATCCGTGGGAATGAGAAATTGTCCCTGGATGTAGCCCTTCAAAACATGTCTCACAACCTGGAAGAAGTGGTGGTCACCCAGCAAGCAAGGGGACAGATGGCCGCCATCAACGAGCAGCTTTCGGCTACGGCCATCAAGAACGTGGTGGCCGCTGACCGGATTCAGCAGAACCCGGATGCCAATGCAGCCGAGGCCATCGGCAGGTTGCCCGGGGTGAGCATTACCCGGAATGGCGGTGAGGCCAGCGACGTAGTGATCCGGGGCATGCCCTCCCAGTACAACACGGTTCTTCTGAATGGTATTGAAATCCCATCCAACAAGGGGGCCAGCCGGAATGCCAGCCTGGGGGGCGTTTCCCAGTTCTCCCTGCAGGGCATCGAGGTGTTCAAGGCCATCACACCGGACATGGATGCTAACACGGTTTCAGGGGCCGTCAACATGCGGATGAAGACCGCACCGGAAGGATTTCACGGAAATCTCATGGTCCAGGGCGGATACAACAACCAGAACGACGACTTTAAAAACCAAAAGTACAACGTGAGCCTGAGCAACCGCTGGTTCGACAACAAGCTGGGGGTGGACTTCAATGCCTCCTACGAACGAACCAACCGGAGCACCCAGAGCATGGGTGCGGCTTATGCCATCGAAACGGCCTATGACTCCCTGGAGTATCAGCCCATGTTCCTGAACAGCGTGGCTTTGCAAAGCAGGGAACGCATCAACGTGCGGACCTCTGGGAGCCTGGTCATCGATTACCGGTTTTCTCCCCGCTCCAAGATCGAGTTCTCCAACTTCTTCTCATCCAGTCCCACCGACAACCTGGTCATCAGCAAGAATCACAACCTGGCCAGTGTGATCTATAATGTAAACCAGAACAGAGGCGGACACTCCAGATTATACAGCGGGGCCCTTCGGGGTGAACACGTGTTGGGAATCTTCCACATCGATTACAGCCTGGCCTACTCCCAATCGGACAAGATTGATGAAATCAGGCAGATAGCCCTGGCAAATCCGCAAGGCTATGAGCAGGGTTCCGCCACCCAACAGAATAGGAGCCTCCCCTTAGCAGAAGTCATCGACATGGCCAACGACGACGACAGCGATGAGTACCTCCGGGATTTTGGAATGCAATTACCAGGAGTTGCCGTCACTGATGACCTGGCCGAGAAACAATACGATGCCCGATTGAACATCAAAGTTCCATTCACTGCTGGAGACTGGCTTTCAGGCTATGTGAAATTCGGAGGAATGTATCGTAACAAAACCAGAAAGCGGGATTACAACAGATACGTACATGGAGGAGGTCCTGCCTTCCGCAATGTCATGACCGGCGTACAAACCACACCCGATGGGCTTAACTGGCGAATCCCCTGGGCCACACTCAATGAAAGGCTTTTTCCTTCCATGGAGAACATGGTTGGGGGGCAAATCGATGACTTCCTCGACGGACGATTCAACTATGGATGGGTCCCTGACATCGACAGAGTTAATTCGATCTATGACTGGTGGCAAGACATGACAAATTATTACCGGCCCATGGGACAGGAATTCGTCAGTCCGCAAATCCCCGGATGGGCTATAATTTTTGGCCAGGACCGCATGATGGGATGGCTGGATCCCAGACCCAGTGTTCAGAACGACAATTCGGTGAATGAGAATTCTTATGCAGGCTACCTGATGACCGAACTGAAACTGGGCAAGATGTTTACCCTTATCCCGGGAGCCCGCTATGAAGCGGTTAACTACGATTTGTATGCCTGGTGGATCGAACGAAGGATCAATGAAGGCCTTAAGATTCCCGGACATGACACCACCGCCACCCGGCAGAATAACCTGCTCCTTCCCATGGTGCACCTGAAGGTGAAGCCCATCGACTGGCTCCAGATCCAGGCATCCTATACCCAGACCATTTACCGGCCCGAATACAACATGATCGTTCCCTTTGAATATGTGGACGACGCCCTCCTCCCCTTCATCTACGAAGCAGGAGTTCCCAACATCAATGTGGAACGTTGGGAGAATCTTGATCTGATGGTGGCATTTCACAACAGCAAGCTGGGCCTCCTCTCGCTGAATGGCTTTTACAAGACAGTGACCGATAAGATCTGGCGCCGCACATGGACCCGGCTTGTGGAGGATGAACCTGTCCCTTACTTTCCCGCCGATGCAGATGTGGATGTTACTTCCTGGTATAACCATGAGCATGAAACCTATGTACGTGGATTTGAAGTGGAGTGGCAAACCAATTTCTGGTACCTGCCCAGGCCTTTTAATTACTTCACACTCACTGCCAACTATTCTTATATGAATAACCAGGCAGTATACCCCGACTCCAGGGTATCCGTTGTGCAGGTGGGCGTTACGGACAGAGGCCGGCCCATCTTTGAGAAAGTCAGATCAGATTCAACCTTTACAGGCCCCATGACTAACCAGCCCACCCACCTGGCCAACGTCTCACTGGGCTTCGGATATAAGAACTTCGATATCTGGATCTCCTACCAGTACATTGGTGAGACCCTGATCTCGAAGAACACTCAGATTGAAAAAGACCGTTACAAGACTGCCTTTTCCAGGGTCGGACTACAGGCAAAATATGAACTTCCCTTCAAGAACGTGCAGGGCCTGGAGATCCTCTTTAACGTGGCCAATCTGAACAACGTGGTGGAAGCCGAATACCTCAAGGGAGAATCCAGACCTGCGAGCCTGCAGGCCTATGGATGGACGGCCGATTTCGGGGTTCGCTACATGTTTTAGCGCAGGAAAAAGCACAAATTCATATGAAAAAAAACACAATCATAATCCCTATATCACCTGTCTTTGCAATATTGCATCTTCCTAAAGTGGTGATCAGTTGAAATGATTTTTAGAACCAAGCAATAAGAAACTCAAGCATGAAAAAGCTTTCCATAGTACCTGTCACACTTGCACTATTTCTCCTTTTTTCCTGTGAGACTGATGACTGCGAATGCACCAAAAGAACCTATAATTATGACGGCGATTATCCTACTTCCGAAGTGGAGGTGGTGGATTGCCCCTCTGACCTCGAAGACGGCGAAGACCGCATCGTGTGGAACGATGAGGAACACATTGACTACGTCCTGTCGAAAACCTGCTTGTAATCGGAATGCTCCCCACCGCATAAGAAGCTTGCAGCGGAAAAATAACACAAAATCATATTCAAAATGCAGGCTTCCACATAGTGAAGGTCCAGAATCAAGTAAATTTGTAGGGTCCCAGCAAATGGACGGCAGCTATGTGTTGACCGGTATTCCTGGCGGCACCTACAAGTTGGAGTTCATTTACATGGGCTACGAAAACGCCTCCCGGCAGGTGGAGATCAGAGGGGATGAGCGGCTTTCGCTGGATGTATCCCTTGAGAACATGTCCCACGACCTGGAGGAGGTGGTAGTCACCCAACAGGCCAGGGGACAAATGGCGGCCATCAACCAGCAGCTTTCAGCGATCGCTATCAAGAACGTGGTAGCCTCTGACCGGATCTAGCAGAGTGCTGAAATTCTCCCGAAAGCTTGCTTCATTCCCGCGTTGGAAAGCTTTCAAGTTGCCTCCGCATCCTGGCCACAAGCTCGGCATATTCAGACTGTTCCGCCAGGTTATAGAATTCGCCCCGGTCGCTTTGATGGTCGTACAGGGCCTCCCCCGTCTCACTCCATTGAATGTAGCGGTAACGCTGATCACGGATGGAACGGTCATAGCCATTCCAGGTAAGGGCCAACTCCTTCCAATCGGCGTCCGGATTCTTGAGCAGGGGAACAAGGCTACTACCATCGATCTGGCCCGGGGGATTCTCCAGTCCGCACAGCTCAGTTACCGTGGGGAAGATGTCCACAAACTGAACGACCCGTCCGCAGCGTTGCCCCTTGTTTCTCATCCCCGGATAGCCAATCATAAGGGGCACCTGACAGGCGCGTTCAAACAGAACCCCCTTGTTGTACCAGCCCTTTTCACCGGTCAGAAAGCCGTTGTCACCAGCAAATACAATGACGGTATTTTCCAGCAATCCTTTCTCCTGCATCAGATCCTGCAGTATTCCGAACTGCTCGTCCATGTGGGAAATCCCGGCATAGTAGGAGCGAATAAACTCCCTGGTTTCCTGTTCGTTGATCTGAGAAAAGACCCCTTTCCAAGCGCCAAAGGCCTCATCCGGAATGTGTGAAACATCCTCAGGGCTACGAGGTATCTCGATGGATTCGAGCGGATACATGTCAAAAAAGCGCTTGGGCGCATAATAGGGATCGTGCGGACGGCGGAATCCGACGGCCATGAAAAAGGGATCTCCGCTTTCGGCCACTTCCTCAATCCGCTTCACTGCCGCATTTTCCACCATCTCATCAAACAGCAGTTCTTCATTTTCGCTGACCGAGCGCCATTCCATCCATTTCAGGTAGTTCTGCTTGCCGGTGGTTAAATTCCGCCCCTCGCCCACACAGGCCTCCTCATCCATATAGGGTGGCCAGTAAAACTCCCTGGGATGACCCTGCGGAAGGACTTCCCCGGAATGCAAATCTGAGATTTCGGTCCACGACTGGGGATCCGTACAATGAAATACTTTCCCGGTACTGATGGTTTTGTATCCGTTCTTCCTGAATAATTCGGGGAGGGTTACGGCCTCAGGCATTTTGTCGCGCAGGTACTCATTGTTGTTATAACAGCGGTTCCTGGTGGGATAGGATCCGGTCAGAAAGGATATCCGGCTCGCATTGCACATGGGGTATTGCACATAAGCGCGGGCGAAAACCACCGCCTGATTACGAAACTCATCAAGGTGTGGAGTCCTGACCTGCGGATGGCCGTAACAGGCCAAATCCACATTCAGGTCGTCTGAGATAATGAAGAGTACGTTTGGCTTATTCTCTTGCTGAGCGTGGGACTCAGGCAGTGTTAAACTCAGTATGAACACTCCCCCTATGAGGCTCATTTTGTTAATTCTATTCATCATTTACCTTTTTTTTGCTCTGGAAGGATGCTATCCACGCATCCCCGGTCAGCATTAATACTGATGCCTGTATTCAAAGGTTCGGATATATTCTTTCGGCAACTCCTCTTTCCATGCCAGCACTTTCTTTTTCAGTTTGGCGGCAAGCTCGGGGTATTTTCCCACCAGGTTCACTTCTTCTGCAGGGTCCGCTCTCACATCAAAGAGTTCCTCTCCAGCTTCTGAGAGATAGTATTTCCACTTTCCCTTCCGAATGGTGGTGCCGGGCTGACCATTCCAGAAAAGCGGTTTTTGCCTTTTACGCTTTGCCCCCAGCCAGATATCTGAAACATCTTCGCCATCAAGATCCTCCGGCAAATCCCCGACTCCGGCAAGCTTGCAAATGGTCGGAAACCAATCGATGCCCCCGATCACATTCCCGGAGTCCACAACACCAGAGGGTACCCGGCCCGGCCAACGGATAATAAAGGGAACTCTTAGTCCTCCCTCACTTACCAATCCTTTATTCCCCCGAAAAACACCGGCATTGCCGAGCATGTTCTCATCATATTTCAAATACTTTCGGCTAGAAACAGGGCCAGTTGCATTCATTCCAATCCCCCGCGGACGCGGTGGTCCCTGATCACTCGAAAACACTAGTATGGTGTTTTCACTAAGGCCCAGTTCATCCAGTTTATCCATTACACTCTTCACATTGCGGTCCATTGCATATACGTTCGCCAGGTAATGCCTCATGCTCGTATCCAGATCGCCACCCAGGTCCATGCAGTCGTCAAAAACAGGCTGCATAAACTCAGAAAAGTCATTCCTGTTTACGGTCACATCGGAGAATTCTGATAAAAAATTGGGAGCCGAAACCACCGGGTGGTGGGTGGTAAATCCCCAAATATTCACATAAAACGGTTCGTCTTTGTGCCGCGTAATAAAGTCAATGGCTGCGTCAAAGATCGGGGTATCCCTACCCTCTGGAGAATCGATATCGGGTTTTCCGCCGCTTTTGTTTTCATCAAATCCGTACACTCCATTCCGGCGATCCATCCCGATATGCCACTTCCCGAAATGTCCGGTGGTATAGCCCTCCTTCCGGAGCAGCTCAGTAAAGGTAACACGGTCTCCAAAATCGAAATCTGCAGGATGCTTCTCGAAGCGGTAATAGCCAATTCCCGTCATGATCCCCGTCCGGCTCGGACAACAGGTCTGTCCGGCGGCATAGGCCTGTGTAAAACGGGTCCCTTGCGAGGCCAGCAGGTCAATGGCGGGGGTAAGGGCATAGGGATGACCGTAACAGGCCAAATCGGCATAGCCCAAATCGTCCGCAAGGATAAACACAATATTGGGCTGCTTTGCATCTGAATTTCCCGCGCAGGGAACACCGCTTGCTGTCCGGAAACAAAAGAAAAGACAACATCCTGCAAGCAAGGCAAATTTTATTCCTTTCATCATCCCTTTTACCTTAGGTGAGCGCTGTCTGAATTATCTTCCATTACCATACTGGTCTTTTCCTCTGGAGATATAAGTTGGATCTTCCGTATTGACAACTTCCAGTTTCCAGTCTCTAAAACGAGTTTTCATTTCATCAAGTTTTTCCGGATTGGTTTCCCGAAGATTATCAGACTCTCCCACATCGTTTTTTAAATCGAATAGATATTCGGTGTATTTCTTAGAATCACCTTCAAATACTTTCACATATTTCCAATCTCCATACCGGTATGCCTCGTTGTTCAGGAAGTTGACGCCCGCTGCATCATTCCGAACCCTTTTTCTCCATCCGAATTCTCTCAGTTCGGATTTTTCTTCGAGGATATAAGGGATGAAGTCTTTCCCGTCCAGGACACGCTTCTCAGGCACATACTTAGTTGCCCCGGCAAGCTTTATAAATGTGGATGTAATATCCATCATAATGGTGGGTTGAGAAAGCGTTTTCCCTGCTGGTAGCTTGTCTGTCCACCGCACTAACATGGGCACCCGGATCCCCCCTTCGAACAGATGTTGTTTCCCGGCTCTTAAGGGTGTGTTATTTGCAAGATGCATTCCTCCGTTATCACTTGAAAAAACAACGATGGTGTTGTCGTCAATTTTCATATCCTCCAGGGTTTGCAATACATCACCAATACACTTATCAAGGTGTTCTACCATCTTTACATAGGTCTCTCTATTGGTGGTTTCCTCTGGTTTTTTACCGGGAGCTTCCTTCCACGATGCTGGGTTGTCTTCCGGCCCCTGCATGGGTTCGTGAGGAACGGCATAAGGAAGATAGATAAAGAAAGGGTCTTTCTTATTCTCTTTAATAAAATCGATGGCAGCGCCTGTAAATACTTCAGGCATATACTCACCGTCTCTGTTTATTACTTTTCCTCCCGCACCGTACAGTCCTCTTTCTCCCTGAAAGAGGTCCTCCTTTGACAGCCATCTGCGATGATAAAAGTATCCGGTGTTGTGATCGATACAGATATAATCATCGAAACCATGTGCTCCCGGCCTGGAAACGCCATCGACTTCTCCCACATTCCATTTTCCGAAACAAGCATTTTTATACCCTGCCTTTTTCAGGTAAATCGCGATGGTGGGTTCTCTATGGGCGGCAAGCCCATCAAATGTGGGTATGCCGGTATAACTTTCTGCCCACTCTCCCAGGCGGCTTTGGTATCGTCCGGTAACAAATGCTCTGCGCGATGGAGAACATAGAGGAGCCGCAGAATAATGCTGGGTAAACCGAACACCTTCTTCTGCCAGACGATTCATATGAGGCGTTTGAATCTCCGATTCAGGATTATAACAGCTTAAATCACCATAGCCTAAATCGTCGCACAGAATGAAGATGAAATTCGGCGCCTGGGCCTTGGACCTGGTGGCCTCACCCATGCAGAGCAGCAATAGAATCAGGTATTTTAGTTTCATAGCTAGGGTCTCCTTTTAGATTTCTTCCTGGAAGCTTTTTCAACTACTTCACGCCCCCGCCTTCCACATTGAGTGCATCCCACGCTCTCCATTTCATCAGCATTTCAGAAGTCTTGTCCGGGTGTTTTCTCACCAGGTTGTTTTCCTGACCTGGATCCTTGATAATGTTATATAATCCCATCATGGAATGCCCTACCCTGTTGTGCACCAGTACCCAGTCTCCCTGCCGGATGGCCCAACGGTTCCAGTCCGGTTTGTGTGTCCAGATATTGAACCGCCAGTAAAGCGCTTCGTGCGGAGAACCCTGTTTCTTGCCGGTGATATAGGGAAGCAGGTTGACTCCATCAAGTTGCCACTCCGGCCTGATTACAGCTTCTGCTGCTGCCAGGGCCGTAGGCAGTATGTCCAGGCTGATGACCGGCTCATTATAGACCGTGCCTGCCGGGAGTTTACCTTTCCACTGCATGATGAAAGATTCCCGGATCCCCCCTTCAAGCAAATCACCTTTATATCCTCTAAAGGGATCGTTGTGCGAAGCATTGGTCAGTGTCGCTCCTCCGTTATCGCTGATGAAAAATACGAGTGTGTTTTCTTCCAGCTTCTCTTCTCTCAGCGCAGTCATGATCTTACCGATGTTGTCGTCCACACAGGCAACCATGGCCAGCATGGTGTCGCGCAGGGTAAAATCGGCCTCCTTAAAGCGTAAGAGGTCTTCCTCCTTAGCTTCCATGGGAACATGGGGCGGGATGAAGGAAACGAAGAGCAGGAAGGGATCTTCTTTGTACCGCTTGATGAACTTCACCGCCTCACTGCCAAAAGCATCGGTGGAGTAAAATGGCTGCTCCACCTCTTCATTGTCCCGGTAGACCTGTACATCATGGATGCTCGGGATAGCACCAAACTGGAAATTGCCGTCCGAATTCCAGTAGGACTCATCAAAGCCCCGCTGAGGCGGGATATACTCCATCCCGCAGGCTCTCAAATTTCCCACACCCCATTTGCCCATGTAACCAGTGACGTAGCCTTCCGCCTTAAAGCGGTTGGAAATGAGCTTTTGCGAGACCGGAATGGCCGGCATGCGGGCAAATTCGTTGGATTCAAATCCAAAACGGTTCTGGTAACGCCCGGTCAAAAGCCCCGCACGCGAGGGCCCGCACTGGGGAGCACTCACATAGCCCGAGGTGAAGCGGACACCATTTTCTGCCAGCTGGTCGATGTAAGGGGTTTTAACATCCGGCGATCCGTGACAGCCCAGATCGGCATAGCCAAGGTCATCGGCAATGATTACAATCACATTGGGCTTATCAGCTTTCTGTGCATTCTCCACCGGCTCGGGGTCTGCCGGCAGCACCATAGTGAAGGGTGATGCAGGAAGTCCCTCTGCATTGCCCAGGTTCACATTCAAATCTTCTGCCCCCATATCCTCTTCCGCACCGTAACGCACTGCTACAGGTGCTCTCACCCTTTCGCCTGAAACGCTTACCGTGCTTCCGCTAATCTTCGCTTCTGCTTCCACAAAATTCTCGCCATCGTCGCTGATGTAAAATCCACGCAAGCGTTTTCCGTCCAGTGCCTGTAGCCTACTACCGATATGATTGAAGGAAAGAATTGCTATGTCGGTTTCCACTTCCATCTCTTTCACCACAGGTCCGGAATAGACCATTTCTTTTCCGTACACATTTGCCAATGCGGCAAGTGCAAGCCGATGCCCAATTGGTTTTTTGGTGGTCGGGTGAATCGGGTGATTATCTATATTCCAGTCTTTCGAAAGATCGATTGTAACAGCCAGATACGAATGTGGAAGATTCTCTGCAATTTCACGCTGTGCATCACGAAACTTGTGCCAGTTGGCTCTTTCATATCGGGCAAGCTGGACAAAATAAAACGGGAGTTCCTCGTTCCCCCAACTTTTGCGCCAGTCGTTAACCATGGCAGGGAAGAGTTTTTTCTGTTCTTCAGGACGCCCTGCATTTCCTTCACCCTGATACCAGATAAAACCTTTCACCGGAAAAGGGAGTACACTCTTAACCATCCTGTTATAAAGAAATGAAGAGGTATTTTGTTTTGGATGTTCTGGGTCTTGAAGTCTTGCTTTCTCCCATGCCTCCCATTCAGGGAATGAGGCTTTCAACACTTCCGGACTGCACCAGGTTTCGGTTACCGTTCCGCCATAGCTGCAATTGAGCAATCCGATGGGAATATCAAGTTCCTTCTGCAATTCCTGCGCAAAGAAATACCCAACAGCACTCTGTGGTGGTGTCGATTCAGGATTCGCCTCATGCCAGCTTGTACCAAGCGGCCAATCCTTTTCTTCCAGAATACGGGGCACTTTAAACAAGCGCAGCATCGGGTTCTCCGATGCTGAGATGGCTTCAGCTCCTCCATTCACCATGTGAAGGCTAAACTCCATATTCGACTGACCAGACGCAAACCAGACGTCGCCGATTAGCACATTTCTAAATTCCTTCTCAAATCCACCCGAAGCGCTGACCATCATCGTCTGAGGTATTTTATTCGCTTCCATAGGTGGAAATTCAACGCGCCAAACGCCTTCTTTTGCCTTTGCTTTTTTCGTTATTCCGGCAAACGAAACGCTTACCTTTGTTCCATCTTCTGCTCTGCCCCAAACAGGCACTACGGTCTCACGCTGCAGGATCATGTTATCCGAAAACACATCGGGCATTTCTACTCCCCTGGCATTTCCAAAGGCACCAGATGCATAAAGCAGCATCAACAAATAGCATGTGATTCTTTTCATTCGAAACTTCCCCATTTTTCATTGGCCCTTGGCCCCATTTCAAAAACCAGTTCTCCTCCACTTATTATGTCCTGATGGGATATCCATGGTGTATCCAATTTTTTCCCATTCAGGGTGGCCGCTTGAATGTATTTGTTTTGGGCAGAGGCATTTCGGGCAACAATTTCAAAAGATTTACCCTGGCCCAGATCAATAGTCACCTGGCCAAAAACCGGGCTGCCAATGGAATACACTGCTTCTCCGGGCGAAACCGGGTAAAAACCCATCTGACTAAAAACCACAAATGCCGACATGCCACCCCCATCTTCATCACCGGGGACACCCATCAGATCGTTGCGGAACCACTGGTCGAGCAAGGAACGAATGCGTTTTTGTGTCTCCCACGGACGCCCGGCATAATTGTACAGGTAGGGAATATGGAATGAAGGTTCATTTCCCATGGAGAACTGTCCCACATTACCCGTCTGGTCGGGCATCAGACCAGTGAACTTCCATTTTGGCAGCCCCAGATCTTCATTAAACAGTTGATCCAGGTTTTTACAGAATTTTTCCTTTCCTCCCATCAGGTCAATCAAGTCGCTGATTCGATGTTGCACCCCCCACTGGTAGGTGTAGGCGTTGTTCTCACCATAATAATGCCGGGCACCATATCCTCTTGAGAATTTGTAATCAAAAGGTTCAATAAAAGCTCCTTTACTGTCTTTTGGATGAAAGAATCCTGTTTCCTTATTGAATAGATTCCTGTAGTTGTACGACTGCTCTATGAAGTAGTCATAATCTTCTGTTTTCCCCAGCTCTTTAGCCAGCATGGCCAGACAATACTCATCAAAAGCAGCAGCCTGTGTCACCGCTACACTTTGTCGCTGCTCCCAGTTTGTATCCACACCGGGTATGCTTTCTTTCTCGCCTTCAGGCAATCCCGGAAAATAACCATGCTCCCTGTAAAATGCGTCGAACTCACCAGCCGGCATGCGCCTCCAGGGGATATGCGTCTCTTCCAGAATACTTTTCTTACATGCATTGTACGCCGCATCCATATCGAAGGGAATGCTTTTATTAGCGGCATCGAGGAAAAGGGAAACAGCATGATTGCCATTCATCGCATGCCAGTCTCCGAAAACAACCGGGAAGGTGGGCATCCACCCCTCATTGTTCTGCTGTGCCATCCGGATGTAGGATGCCAGTATATGCTCTTGCATGGTAGGCTTAATGATTGTTCGGAGTGGATGAGCAGCAAGGTAAGTATCCCAGATCCAATCGTCTGTATAAAATGGAGCTCCTTTGTCATCATGCACCTGCTTATCAAATCCACTCCAGTATTTACCATCCTCAGAGATCTTTACCGCCCGTTCGTAAGTGCGGTACAAGGAGGTATAAAAGATGGTTTTCTGCGCTTCTGTTCCACCCTGCACCCTGATCTTATTGAGTGTGGAATTCCAAATGGATCTACCTGCCTGTGCCACCTGATCCAGTGTTCTGTCCCCAATTTCCCGCTCCAGGTTCATTTTTGCCTGATCGACACTTATAAAGGAGACTCCATATTTTACTGTAACACGTTTCGCCTGTATTCCAAAATCTAAAATGATGTCCGCCTCTTGCCTTCCTTCTTCGGCTTTAAATACAGGTAGGCCATTCTGAAAATAGCCTACCTGTTCAGGAGCAACATCCAGTTTTAAGTACCAGTAAACCTTAGTTTGACCTCCGATATTTTCGTAACCGGATATCGTCTGATTCGTAAACCTCAGCTCACCATTCTCAGCATGTAAGACGAGGTACTTTTCTTTATCATCTCCCTCAAAAGCAATTTGATACAGTGCCGATTGGTGAGAAGGCGCGAACTGCACATCAATATGGTCTCTATCGAGATAAACCGAATAAAAGTATGGCTTCACTACCTCATTGTCATAGTAATTGGATATGACCGGCTTTAATTCTCCCTTAAGCCCCTGGTAACAACTGATCCTGAATGCGGGATTCATTCGGTGGGAGTACATCATCACCTGTAATCCGTCTATCCTGCTTTCGGTATAAGATGCACGCTGTGGGCGAACCCTTAGCATGCTGTTGGGCAGATGGACCGTAGGGTATGTAGGCACCAGCAGATGACTGATATTGCCCATATAGGGGTTGACGTAATCAACGGCCTGTTTTTCTACTTCCTTCGTACAAGAGTTGCTTAACCCTCCGACAATAATAAACGTTATAAATAATCTCCAGCTACCTCTGTCAATAAATCTCATAGGATGTACGATAAGCTCAATTTAGAATTTCTCATCTACCATCGATGGCGGAAGTGCAGCTTCAGCGCTTCCCCATGCTGTATTGGGTTCATTGCCCATATCAAATTCCAGCACTGCATCTGAGCTGAAAATGGCATCATGTTCCAGGTAGTTCCTGGTGTAAGGTTCTCCGTTTAATTTTAGGGACTGGATGTAGATATTTTCGTCGGATACATGATTGGCCCTAATCGTTAGCGTCCCCTTGGCGTGCGTTAGTTTGAGGTCTTTAAACATAGGTGTACCAATGTAATAGAGACCCTGCCCATGTGTGACAGGATAAAAGCCCATGGCACTAAATACATACCATGCCGACATCTGCCCGAGGTCATCATTTCCATACAAACCATTCGGGGCATGCTGATATAAAGATGTACGTACATAGTCTATCCATTTCTGGGTTTTCCAGGGCTCACCCACGGCATTATACATATAAATTACATGCTGATTGGGTTCGTTGCAATGGGCATATTGCCCGATCATTCCCTTGGGATTCAAATCCGGTGCACCTTTCCCTCCATGGCGTATGATGGATTCACGGATAAACAAAGAATCCAGCTGCTCAATAAATGCTTCTTTTCCACCCATCAACTGAGCCAGCCCTTTGATATCGTGAGGCACAAAAAAGGTCCATTGATAAGCCGTCCCTTCGCAGTAGTCATCCCCTTCGTGATAATGAGTCGTCAGTACCGGGTCAAATGGATCGCGCCAGCCGCCATTGGCATGTTTGGGACGAAGCAATTTGGTGGAATGATCATAGAGTTTTTTATATCCGGAAGCTCTGTGGATGTATTGATCATAGTCCTCTTTTTTACCCAGCATCCGGGCGAGCTGCGCCAGGCTCCAGTCACTGTAGTTGAATTCCAGGGATTTGGCAGCGGCGTTGATATCCATTCCGCAGGGGATGTAGCCGTCATATTCCTTATACAACCAGGTTCCTTTGTAGAGGCAGTTCCCCTCCGAAAAACCAAAGGTATCCACGTTGGCTGAAACCTTCATGGCCTCATATAATGCGTCAATGTCGTAATCCTGTATGCCTTTGCTATACATATCTGCAATGACAGAATGCGCGGGCAATCCGATCATACACCAGTTTTCCACACCGGCACCGGTCCATTGGGGCAGCTGACCGAAGTTGTTGTAATGCTCTAAAAAGGTCTTCATTAGATCATTGGCAACATCCGGCCTTAGCAATGTAACCAAGGGCAATTGTGCCCTGAAAACATCCCACAAAGAGAGCGCGCCTCCATAATAGTTGAAATTGTTCTGATGCACTTTGTTATCAGAGCTGCGAAATCGCCCATCCACATCGGAATATATTTGAGGGTAGAACAAGGCATGGTATTGCAGGGTATAGAACATCTCCTTATTGTCCCTGTTGTCATCCTCAATATGTATGGCACTGAGGGCGTTCTCCCAGAATTGCTGTGCCTGTTCTTTTACCGTACCGAACTGCCAGGTGTCCACTTCTGCCTTCAGGTTTTGTCGTGCACCTTCTGTATCTACCGGTGAGATCCCTACCCGGGCAACTAGAGGCGTATCGCCGCTGTTTTCAAATTCCAGGAGCATTCTTACATCACGCCCTTCCAGGCGGGATATAGCCTCTAAAGCCTTTTTATCTTTAAAGATTTTGTAGTTTTTGATGGGTTTTGAGAACTCCGCGTAAAAGTGAACATTTACACCCGCCAGCCAACCATCGGAGACCCGATATCCTTTGATTGTTTTCTCGTCGACCACTTCAATGTAAGATGTCCTTACCGTATCAAAGTCGTATCCGGGACAAACGGTACAGCCGGCGTTATGCCCGTACTTCAGGTCTATCACCAACTGCTGTCTGGCCTCCCTGGGATAGGTATATTGATGCATTCCACAACGTGCCGTAGCTGTGAGCTGGACATCAATATCTGAATCCAGCAGCTTCACCTGATAATAACCGGGCTGTGCCACCTCCTGATCGTGGGAGAAAGTCCCTTGAATCGAGGATGGGAAATTCTCACCATCCAACAAACCTTCTTTATTCAGGGGGAAAAACATGATGTCTTTATAGTCGGTACACCCGCCCCCCGTCATGTGTGTGTGGCTGAAACCAATGATTTTATCGGAACTTCCGTATTTATAGCCTGAGTTATTCAGGTACATATCGGCACCCATCTGCACCAATCCGTAGGGAACAGAGGCCACAGGAATTAGATTAGAATCTCCACCTGTGCCGATCATACAATCGACGTAATCAATTTTAC
>CAZURA010000129.1:0-15455 GCA_964622985.1 uncultured Bacteroides sp.
CCTTCGTTGTCGGTCGATTCGGTTTTCCAGCCGGTAATTGCCAGCGTTTGAGACTCCTCTTTGATCGTGAACGAGCGTGTGGAGCCGTCACTCATAGTCAACTTGTAGGTCCCGGCATTATCGGTTTGGGCGATGAGTTCATTTTTGTCGTTATAAAACAGGTCGAGCTGGGTAACGAGAGCCGACGCTTTTACCACCGACGGAGCATCCGCTTTGTCGCGGAACAGCACAAAAAACGAATCGGCAGGGTCGTTTACATTGATCTCGATTTTTGTTCCCTTCGCCGTCTCTTCGTAACGCGCGATTTTTTTTATTTCGCCCGTCACCGGGTTCAATAGTTCAGGCTGTTTCCCTTTTACGCGCAAGGTCATCGTAAAAGCTCCTGCTTTTTCAAAGTTCGAAAGAAAGAATAGGTGCTCACCACCGAGCTTCCGTTCAATCCAGCGGACCGAACAGCTTTCACCGGAAACCGCGGGTTGCAGGTTTAATTGCTTTGCACTTACCGGAACCGAGCGGATAATCCTGCCGCCTTTTTTCTCCAGCTCATCGATCCGCTTCTGGATGTTCGGGCGGATATATTTGAGCGTATTCGGAATCGTCATTAGCTCCCAGCTCGCGGAAATCCGGCTTGGGTCGTTTTCGTCATAGGTGACCCATTTTCCGTCCACCACATCGAGTTTGCGCAGGATCGCATCGGACCCGACATAATCGTACTGGTAACCTGCCGGAACCGGGTTGGCGGGACCGGTCATCTGCGGCGCGAAGTCGCCGATATAAACCAGCACATCGTTGGCAGGATTGCCCCACTGCAGCATCGTATGGCAACGTTGCAGGTATTTCACCCAGCTCCGGGCCTCCTTGAACCACGGCGTGTTGCGGTGGAAAGCTGTACCGAAGCCGGCGTTTTTTCCAGGCATTCCGCCGTCCCGTGGCTGATGGGCGTAGACGTGAAGGACGAAATGGTTGATCCCGTCACAGAACATCCGTTCGCCGCGCGCCTTAAAGTTGTAGGGGTTATCAGCAAGATTGAGTCCGCTGGTGAATGCTTCCGCATAGGTTCGACGTTTCCCGTAGGTATGAGCAACGGAACTGGTAGCGCGGCATTCAATGTTGCCCAGCTTTCCTTTCGACCAGAACTCGCCACCGATCTGGTCCGCATAGCCGCCGTAAATTGTGAAGTCGCCGGGAAAACCCCAGTGCCCATAGGGCTCGCACCAGAGCACCAGCCCGTGTTCGTTAGCAACATCCCTCAGTCCCGCGACATAATTCTCCGCAATCATATCCGCCACCGTGCGGCGCAGATCCCAAAGAAACTGGTCCGAGCTTTTTGCGCTACCGATGACCGTACCGGTAAATGTGGGCAGGAAGGGGATCGGATTGTAGCCGTTCCGCTTCTCAAAAGCGGCAGCAAATCCGTCGGTCCAGTTCTGCGCGCCAACTTCGTAACTGTCGCTGGTGATGCCCTTGAAGGCCGCCTTTTCCGCCGGAGTCATCTGTTTGAGAAGTGAACCGATATACGAATCGAAATGATGTTCCGTGTGCATCCGGCTCATTTTATCGACTTCCAGACCTTTTGCTTCCGGTGCAGCCGGGCCATTCTGTTTGCCTGTGGTGATCATCCCGAAATAGATAATTCGCCACTCCCCTTGTGGCAGGGTGCAGTTCAATACACCATCCGCACCGAGCATATCGCTGAGATCGAGAACCTGTTTTTGCTGAATAAGCACGGATGAATCCTTCGGCTCGACGGTCTCCTTAAAAATGTAGGAGTTCCACGTCGGTGCGGGTGTAGGATGCATCCGCCCCATCTGTTTGTTCAGCACCTGCGCGACTTTCGGCTCGGACGAGAGGGTCACACGAGCGGGTTCCAAGGCCTTTTCGGCATTGTGTTTTTTCTTTGGGCCTGGCTTTTCAGGCAGCTCATAATCAAGTTCAAAGCGCTGCGCTCTAACATCGGCAAAGCTGACCGTTTGTTCCTCCAAAGCTAGAAAATCGGTTTTCTGTTTTCCTGCCTGAACGTCGATTTTTGCAAGGAGTTCACGTTTTCCTTTGCGGACGGCAAACAAGTTCCCTTTCACGGCGCCATCAATGGATAACGAACGTGCGCTGAAGGGTTCGCTGTGTGAGAAGACGTATTGTGTTTCCGTTCCTTCACCTGGGATCGAGACGCCGTCGATCTTCGGAATAGCCAGCACGGCGATATCCTGACTGCCCCCGCCCGGAACCCCGTCCGCGCGGACATTCTGTTTAAATTCACCCCCGTTGAAGGCAAACTCCTTCCAGATTACACGCCGCATCGACTGCTCCGGTTTAATCCACGGTCCGCCCGACTGACTCCAGCCCGGGGCATTGAAAAAATAGATGTCGACTCCCACCCGCTTCGCTTCGCGCAGCGCGTGCATTTTCAGTTCGCGCCACTCCGGCGAAAGCACTTTTACCCGGGCGACGTCCTCTCTGGCATTATCCGTCTTCGCAGGCTTCGCGACATTGCCAATCATGGCACATGCGATGCCGACCTCCGCCATATTCTCCAGGTCTTTCGTAATTCCTTCCTTTGAGATATCACCATCCAGCCAGTACCAGTAGCACCACGGCTTGCTTTCTTCTTGCGGATTTATAAATGTTGTCGTAAAAGGTAAATGGGCCTCGGGGGGGGGCAGCTTTGCGGGAGCCCCCTGGCCTTTTTTCTTTCTGTTCTGCGCCTCAGCCGAAAGGCCACAGGCAAAACCAACCAACAATGCTGCAATCAATATTTTTTTTATACTCATACTTCAATACCGAACACTTACTCTGCGGCTTTTTTTTTCGCTTGTTTTCTCTCAAGCTGTTCGTATGCCTCCGACATTAGGATTGGGTTTGATGGAACCACGCCATTGCCTGTCTTCAGGATTTCCTTTAGCTGCTCCAGGGGCACATAGGGACCATAGGAAAGGTCTCTGTTAGGATCAAACTCCGGATTCGGCGTAGGCAGGTAGGCTGGATTACAATTATCTTTGAGCCATTCGGTCAGCTGAACGAGCATCGCATAAGACCGCTCCGGCTGCTCTCCCACCAGATTGTTCTCCTCAAACATATCCTCGGCAATATTGTAGAGCTCAACTTTACCCTGGTAATCATAGTGTAGTTTATAGTCCCCCTTGCGCAAGCTTGCCCAGGTTGCAAAATTGTGAAAACCTCCGTAGCCCAACTTTCCGTAAAACTGGTAAAACTCGGTGCGCCCGTACTGCTCCTTACGGTTTTGCAAATCGCTGAAGAGCGGAGTCAGGGACTCTCCGTCGGTGGTTTCATCGGCTTTAAAGTCGCTGTAATCCACGCCGGCGATCTCCATAATCGTCGGATAGATATCAGCAATGTCTGCGACCACATCACACACGGTTCCGGGCTGAGTTTTACCGGGCCACCGCACGATCATGGGCACGCGGACACCCCCCTCGTAAAGCATCGACTTGCCGCCACGTAGCGGGGTGTTGCGCGTAAATCGAGGATGCCCTCCGTTATCGGAGATCAATATCACCGCCGTGTTGTCAGCGAGTTTCAGCTCATCGAGTTTATCCATCACAGCACCGATACTGCGGTCCATCCCCTTGATCAGCCCGGCGTAATTAGGGTCTTTGTGCCCGATCAAACCAGGTGTCTTCGCCTTTTCAGTAAAATAGTCCAAATCATCTTTACGGGACTGTATGGGAGCATGGGCGGCAGGATGCGCCAGATAGAGGAAGAAGGGTTTTTTGGAAGAAGAATTGGCCTGATTTTCAAGAAAGCGGTTTACCCGTCCGGCAATGTCATCACACAAATACTCTTCCGGCGGATCCAATTCCTGCCCTGGATGATGCCATGTTTTGACAGCATCGAAATAAGGAGAGCCTCCACCATCAAAATAAGCGAGAACTTCTTGAAAGCCTTTGTCTTTCGGACGGAATCCTTCGTGGTTATGACTGCCCATATGCCACTTCCCGATAAAAGCGCTATGGTATCCTGAAAGCCCTTGCGGTATGGTCTTTACATCATGAAGCGCACTTGCAGCAAGTGGTATTATGACCCCTCTGTCAGAGGATGTGGGGTATCGTAAGTCAAGAAAATGACAGCCTTCCGGAATCGGCTTACCGGTTTTCTCAAAGGTGGTGTTCACTTTGGCAAAAGCGTCCCACATTCCCATGCGGTTGTTCATCTTGCCGGTCATCAGGCTCGCCCGGGTCGGCGCACATACAGTGCAGGCATAAAACTGGGTCAACATTGTTCCCTCTTTTGCCAGCTGATCTATACACGGAGTTTCAGCATAATAGGCTTCAATCGGCTCTTCTCGCAACTGTGCGGCAAAGGCATTTATGTCGCAATAGCCAATATCGTCAAGCAGTATTAAGAGCACATTCGGTTTTTCAGCCGCAAAAGCAGATGAAGCACCTAAAGTCATAGATAGCAGCATTGTACCGATAAGCTTTTTTAGCATCATTCTATTTTCTTTTGTTTTTATTAATTACGGGACTGCCTTCGTTTGGAAACCATCGGTCGAACACTTCTTTCATTTTTGCTAAATCGGGTGCATATTCCGGGTCGCCCGTGAAATGCGTTTTTTCGTTCGGATCCTTTTTCATATCGCGCAGGCGCACTTCGATATTGCGGTCAATATCGTATTCGATGTATTTAAAGCGGTCATTCATCACCATCCGCCCAAGCTCACTTTCCACTCCCACATCTTCGCGCCAGGGGATCTCTTTACCCTCGACCAGCGGACGGACACTCTGCCCCCGCGGATCGCCGTGCGCGTTCGGCACTCCCGCATAATCGAGTACGGTCGGTAACAAATCCAATCCATTTACAATCAGATGTGTATCATCCACTAGACCTGCTTTTTGATTTCCGCCTTTATCCATCACGATAAAGGGGATGCGGATGCTCTGCTCATTGAACGTACCTTTGCCGTGGAAGCGATAAGCGCCCTCATTATCGCCATGATCGCTCGAAAAAATGACAACCGTATTTTCTTCCTGTCCCGTCTCTTTGAGCACGTCGAGCACCACCTGGATTTCGGCATCCACGATTTCCGTCATCCGCGCATACATCCAGCGGCTCAGTCGCCAGTCGTCTTCCGTGATGTTTTTCTTATTATCCAGCGTAATTTGTCTCTTCGCCTGATATGCCTCCGGCTCGTCCGGTTGCGGCTCAAAATTAGGGAGTACGGGTGGACACTGCTCGCTCTCGTAAAAATCCGGAATGGCTTCCGCCTTTGCTCTTAGCTCCTCAACCAGCGCATGCTTTTTCCCAAGGTCAGTTCTGAAGAAATAACAGATGTCGTGCGGGTTGATGTAAGAAAGTACGAGATAGTAGGGTTTGTCGTGCTTGCGCTTAATAAACTCGACCGCATCTTCGGAGAGATCCATTTTGCGCCCTGTACTCATCACCTCAAAACCCAACACATCCGGATAAAGTTCTTTGGGCAGGTGTGTTTTGCCACCAAACGCGGTGTGGTAACCCGCTTTTTTCAATTGCGCCGAGATATTGGTCTCTTCGTAATTGTGCTTTCCATTGAATCTAGGGCCGTTCCCATTGCGACGGATGTCGTGCGAATCGGGCAACCAGCCGGTCATCATCGAGGTACGCGCAGGCACGCATACCGGGTTGGGTGTGTAGGCTTTTTCGAAACGGACCCCGTTCGCTGCCAGATAGTCCACCGCCGGCGTTTTCAGGTATCTATTTCCGGTGCAACTCATCATCGTCGCACTCTGCTGGTCGGTGAAGATGTATATGATGTTAGGCTTTCGTTGTGCAAACGCAGAAAGTACGCCCATTAAGCAAAGCATTCCAATGCTCACTCCTCGCCGAAGGGCGGAATATAAAGTTTTCGTTTCTTTTTTCATGTCTTCCATATTTAATGTGGTACCTCGCTGCTAAGGTCCGGATGCAGAGATATATCATCCCGTGTTTCTATCAGGTGGATAAACTCCGGATGGCCGCGCTCAATGGATACCCCGGCAGGCTTGACTGTCAGCATCAGCTCCCCGTCAAACCTTCTCCAGAAGGAGGCCCCGTGCTGCCTGGGAAGGAATACCCCTTCGGGAATCCAGGGGCCTGTGAGTTCACCTGTTTTTGACCTCAGCTTGAAGGTAGCATAAGCGATCCCGTCCGGATATGTATAATTTGCACTGAAGAGCATCACCAGTTCCCCGTTGGGAAGGGGGTGAAAAACCGGGGCATCGTGGAACCACCCTCCGTCTGCAGCCGGTTCTGCCCCGGGCACCTGAGAGGCATGCAAGAGGGTATCCGGCGCTGCAAGGGTAGAAAGCACGTCATCGGAAAGTGGTGCAGCCACAATGGCATCCCTTCCACCTGTCACCAGCCAGAGTGTTCCATCTTTCCCCCGGACTACCTGCGGGTCAATACCTTCCATCAGGGGCTCCTCAGACCTCAGTTTATAGGGCCCTCCCGGCATATCTGCCTCCATGGTCAGTATCCCATGTTGCTCTCTTTTTGAAGAATAGAGGGCCCCGACCATGATGTATTTATCCTCCAGGGGAAGAATGACAGCCCCCCAGGCACGGCTGTTCCACTCGCTTCCAGGAGTAGGTGTCCACGCCAGCGTCCGGTCCCAGTTCTCCAGGTCCTGGCTGGAGTAAACATGAAAACCATCCGTTTCTCCCTTCCATACATTGGGAAGATCCGTGGTCCCGGTAATGTAATACCTTCCTTCCGATTCGACAGGAAGTACCATGTGCATGCTCACTTCCACCTCGTCGAGCCGCAATGTAGCATCCGGTCCCGGGGCACAGGCTGCCAGGAGTACAGGAATCAATAAAATCAATCTCGCAGTCATTTTCCTTTCTTTAATAATTGGTTTTGGGCATTTCCAAATTTTACTCACCGACCATCACTACCCGGAAGCCCACATCGTAGACCGGCTGCCATTTAGGATACCACATTCGATGCCCGGCTGTGGCCTGCTCCGGCAGCATGTACCATGATCCGCCCCGAATGATCCGCAGGTCCCGCCCCTTTCCCTCAACCGGGCTGGAAGTCCACTCGGCAACGTTCCCATGCATGTCATATAGCCCCCAGGCGTTTGGGGCAAAAGTGCCGACGGGCGCAGCAACATGGTAGCCATCGTCCAGCGTCATCACAGCCGGCCGCCATGAGGGAACGCGGATGTCTTTCCCTCCGTATATGCCTTGTTCTTTACCCAGTTGCCAATCCGCTAAATTGGCATAGGCTGTAAAGTCCGCGTTCGGCTCACCCCACCACATGGGTGATGCAGAACCGGCACGGCACGCATACTCCCACTCCTCCTCCGTCGGAAGCCGGAAGCTACGCCCCGTCTTTTCAGACAGCCATTCGCAGAATGCGACCGCCTGTTCCTGGGATACACGCACAACAGCTTGATTCGGTTCGTTGCATGGAAACCCGATATCCTCCTTATAAAACGGTGAATTATCCCCCGGCTCGAGGCGGCTGTTATGCTCCGCATCAAATTGCTTGTACAAGGCATTGGACACCTCGGTTTCCGCCATCCAGAAATCGGATTTGATTTGAACAGCTCGCAGATTTCGATCCGCGGGATGGCCTTCGGGATCACCCATCACAAATTGACCTGCCGGAATTCGTTTCAAGCGAATAACACCGTATCCCGGAAGCTTTACTTCACAATCCAAGACGCCTCCGGCAGCCTGACGCCGTGTTGCCTCTTCCGCACTAAAAGGCCAGCCGGCACAAGCTATATCTTCCGCCTTTTCCCTTTTCACATCCGTTTTCGGTTTGGGAGCCTGAGCTTTATAGCTCACCGGATAAATGGCTTCCGGATCATAGGCCTCAAGCCCGGCGTAGGTATTGAGCATGGTCATCCGCCGATCGTTTTGCGGAATCTTCCCTTGACCGGTCGCTTCCCCCCAGGTTCCCCAGCAGGGAGTATTCAAATCGATCCAGGCATAGAGGCGTTCAAAGGCCTCCGGGTCCAGCTCTACACCATGATGCCCCTTCTTCAGCAGCTGCACGAGCCGGGTGGTATTGGCCCGGTGTTCGGTGGGCATCAGCGTACGAATGTCCCCCTCCATGGTATGACCACGGACATATTTGCGCAGCGCGAAATATGATGGAGAGAAGCTTAAGGTCCCCATTTTTACTTTCTTCGAATTTGGCGGGCGCTGCCGTTCGCCTGGGCGCAGATCCAGGGTCGTTCCTTTGTTTTGCGACCCGTCGTGACACCCGATACAGTGGTGATCCAAAACCGGCTGGACCTCCCGGTCGAAACTGAACCCCCGGGCCGGGCCGTACCAGGGCTGGATCTTCTGTGGAGCCGAGCGCAAGGCCATCGCCTTAGCTGAATTCACCGGAGCTTCGTAAAGCTTCTCATGACATCCAATGCAGGATACCGTCTCACCGGGCATCCCGGTCAGCCAGCTGCGCATCAATGCCAGGGCATCGCCTTCTTCAGTTGTCGGTTGCAGGGCGATGGGCTGATTGGCCGGAATCTTAAAGAAAGCGGAGCCATCTTCTCCCACATCCACCGTGCCGAGAATCCGCTGAATATCCCAGGGGCCATCCAGCCCAATCTGATTTCGTTTCCCGCTCATCCCTTGATAGGCGTGATGAAATTCGATGACCCGCAGTTTTTTCACCTTGCCGCGGGGAATCCCTTTCAGCCCCTGCCCGACATAGATATCCTCGATGAAGACGGTCGCTTCCTTGATATCCGGGTTGATCCGGTCCGGGATGAGCGGAACCCGTTCTGTTTTCCTGATCGGCAGCGGTTCTAGCAAGGCTATCTCCGGATCAGGATCGGCTGCAAGCAGCACCATGTTGTCATAGACATCGGCGAGGTAGATGCTGAAGTTGCGACCCGAATTTGGACTGATCCGGGCGGAGACCAGGAAAAACTTTGCCGCCGATTCGGCATGCGATTCCCGTCCGAGCGGTAAGGGATGTAAAAACTTCGGCCAGCTGTCTTCCACCAACTTATCCTCAATTTTAGGGACAATACTTTTGCCATAACCCGGGATCTTTTGCACCGCCTGAACCGGCCCTTTCTTATTGGCATCGAAGAGCACCAGCTCCCCCATCCGGTGCACCCCGTGATGACCGGAGACGATTCCGATCACCTTTCCCTTGGCACCCGGACATGGACGGGCAAAGAAGATGGCATTCGGCCAGTATTCGCCTCGCCCGATATAGGGTCGCTGACGGGTTCCATCCGGGTTCATCTTAAACAATATTCGCGCCCCGAAATGCGAGATCCCTGCATATTCCCAACGCAGGTAGAGCAGGGATCCGTCCGGTGCCATAACCGGGTACCAGTCCTGATCCTGTTCGAAAGTCAGTTGCCGGATTTTACCGGAATCGCGGTGAAGCCGGAACATATTGGCGACATCATGGGCCATCAGGCAGGGGATCGATTTAAAACAGGCGGTCGACATAAACGCAATATCATCATTGGCGAGGTAACAGCCGTCAAAATTTGCCACATCCCCATCCGGGATGGTCGTCACTTTTTGTGCCACCGCTTCGGATAAATTCATTTCGTAGAGATCCCATCGATTCGGGTTACCCTGCGAAAACAGGATTTTTCCGGCATCCCAGTGCAGATCAATATCGCCGACAAAATCGGGGTTTTCCGGACGGTAGATTACCCGGTGGTTGGCATAGGAATCCTTGATGGAGAAGGTGACGATTTCATTTTCCATCTTCTGATCCCAGGTCTTGAATTCATTAAAAATCTGCGGATTGCTCGAGGAGTTATCCGGCAGGCCAAGGTCATTGCTTTTTCCGCCCTGGCTCCGTCGGCGGATGAGCATCATCCGGTCAAAATCGACCAGTGGGTTGCGCTCCACCAGCAGCTCGCTCTGAAATGCAAGCAACTCCCCGGCGCGCTTTACGATCGCAAGGTCCGGCGAGTTTTTGCAGGCTTCAATTAGCGCCGGCAGTTCTTTCTCCAGTTCATCAATTCGGGCAGAGAGCCGGTCGGACCCGGGATAGCTTTCGGGAAACATTTTTTCCAGATCCGCCAAGGCCCGTCGCATCGCCGGGGGATTCAACAGGCGCAATTGCTCGAGCATCGGATCGATCACATTAGGTGGAGTCGCCTCCTGTGCATGGACGTTTAAAAGAACTAAAAACAGTAGTGCGCTTGCCTCAACAACTATGTTTTTTGCGTTCAACTTGATTTCTTCTTTTTCTTTATTTCCATTCCCTTTTTATCAATACCGGTGCTGCGCTTATGATGGGCATTATAGTGTTCGCTGCTTTTGAATGGATAATCCCCGATCTTGATCAATTCCTCTTTCAGGCGTCTTTCCATTTCTTTCTGCAAATCAGCGAACTCCGGATTACCGACCAGATTATTGGTCTGATACGGATCATTTTTCATATCAAAAAGAAAGAAAGCTTCCTGTTCAGGATTTTCGGAATACCAACAATGAGCCGTTCGAATACCCCGGTATACAGGAAAATCCTTGCTATAGGGCCTCACCTGCATGGTCAATGCAGCCCGGTCGATTTCCTTGCCCGGCTCCTTGAGCAGCACCGACAGATCTTCGCCTTCAATGCTTTCCGGAATTTCGATTTGGGCAAGGGCTAGCAGGGTCGGTAGAATATCCGGCGTATTAAGTGGCGTCTGCACCGTTCTGCCTCTTGTACCCCTTATCTTTGGATATTTTAACAAAAACGGAACTAAAATGGATTCGTCCCGCGGATGCCTCTTCTGAAAGGGCTTTATACCGTGCGAACCCATCATCTCACCATGATCCGATGTGAAAACCACAATCGTATTCTCCGCCATACCGGTTTCTGAAAGCGTCTTTAAAAGTTCCCCGACCGATCTGTCGATGGCCGTACAATGCGCATAATAACCCTGCAACTCCATCCGTGCAGATTCAGCCATCTCCGGCGGAACATTCGGGCGTAAGGTCAGGGATTCCGGAGGATAGAGATCTTTCAGGTCTTCAGGAGCAGATCCGTGTGGAAAATGTGGAGCACCATAGGCAAGAACGAAGAGGAAAGGTTTTTCATCTGATGCATGCGACCTGATATATTGCTGTGCATCTCTCGTCTGGGCGTAGACATCGTAGCCTTCCCAATACTTTGGTTCCGGGTCATTCCCATCATAGTACATTGAATTCTGGTAATCATGCGTACACTCCAGTACTTTCCAGTAGTCATATCCCTGTCTGCGTTCCGGCGGAATATAAGATTGGCGACCATGTCCGTCAAGATGCCACTTTCCAACATATGCAGTCTGATAACCAGCATCTTTGAATATTTCCGCCATACAGTATTCGTCCGGGTCAAGATAGAGGTCATTTCTGTACATTCCCGTGCTGACAGGAAACCGTCCGGTTTGCAAAGCGGCGCGATAGGGCGTACAAATGGCACAAACCGAAACTGCCGTGCTGAAATTAACACCCTGCTTTGCCAATTGGTCGATGTTCGGGGTCTTCACATTCGGATCTCCTGCATACCCGGTCGCCTGAGCCCGCCATTGATCGGTCAAAATAAACAAGACATTTGGCTTTTTCGCCGCATAGGCCGAAAGCGCGCTGCTTAAAAATATGGCAAATAGTATAAATTTTACGCTTCTCATTTCTCACTTACTCCATTAATCCTGCAGGCTTCTTCGACGTTAAAATTCTTATCAAAACGTATGTCATAGAGGGGGCTCGGTGAATGTGCTTCGTTCATTATTTTTTTGATCTGCCCCATCACCTCAGGATATTCATCCGCCACATCGTTCGTTTCGAATTCATCGCTTTCCAGGTTATACAGCTCAATCTCCGTTCCTTTTCGCATATCAGGGACAACCCCTTTCCAGTTCCCCATCCTGACAGCGCGTGAGGGGCTCCCGGCATAGTTTTCCCAGTAGAGATATTCATGCTTCTCCTGTTTTTCAGGCTCGCCGAGCAAGGTCGGCAACATCGAAATGCCGTCGGTCGGGCCATTGATTGGCTCGCCAGTCAGTTCTGCCATGGTTGGCATGAGATCCCAGAAAGCAGAAAGGTGGTCGGAAGTTGTTCCCGCAGGTATTTTTTCGGGCCAATAGGCAAACATCGGTGAGCGCAGGCCACCTTCATACACAAAGCGTTTCGATTTTCTGAGTCCGCCGGTCGCATGGAAAAACTCACGGGTACCGCCCAGTGCATGGGCTCCGTTATCGGAATTGAACATGATCAGGGTGTTCTCCGCGATGCCGAGCTCTTCGACCAATCGCTTGATTCGTCCGATGTCACGGTCCATCCGCGTATCCATGGCCGCCTGGATTTTGAAATGTTCCTCGGGCCAGTCCTTATCTGCATATTCGCCAAGATCGGGAACCTGCCATTTGGTATGGGGAATGCAGTAGGCCAGATAGAGGAACATCGGCTTGTCTTTGTTCGCAGCGATCCACTCCATCGCCTCATCGGTCAGCAGGTCATGACTGTAATCATTATCGCTTTCTGCACCATTGCTTTTATTGTTGAGCATAATCCTTTCGGTGTTCCTCCACAGGAAATCGGGATAATACTGGTGTGCTCTTCGCTGATCGAGATAACCAAAGAAGTGGTCGAAGCCCTGTTTGCTGGGATGACCGCTGCTGAGTACGGGATTATCAACATTATCCAACACACCGCCGAGTCCCCATTTCCCGATAAGCGCGGTTTCATAACCCGCACGCTTCATCAGTTTCGCAACCGTTTCCGTATCTTCCGGTATCGGCGTCTGACTGTTCGGGTAGCCCTTGCTATTGGCGCGGATATAGGCGTGCCCCGGATGCATTCCCGTCATCAGCGAACAGCGCGACGACGCACAAACCGCGTTCCCTGCATAGTGCCCGGTAAACCTCATTCCGGCTTGTGCCATCGCGTCGAGCTCGGGAGTTTTGATCTTTGTCTGCCCGTTATACCCGACCTCGCCATAGCCCAGATCGTCGGCAAGGATATAAATGACATTGGGTCTCGACTCCCCGGATTGCGAAAAGCCTGGCAGACAATAGAACAATCCCAAAAAGAATACGATACGCTGTATTTTCATCTGCTGAAAATTTGTTTTTACGGAATCCCGAACCTATGGGACTGCCACTTTTGCGGCATCCTCACCTTCGCCCAGCAAGCGGATGGAATAACTGAAGCTGTAGCTGTCCTTTACTTTAATCGTTGAGCGCTTGTTGATACAGGGGGGCTCGGCATCATAGCGAAGGATCCAGCGTGTGGGTTCGGGCAGCTCCGGAATATGAGCCGCCTTATCGAACTGCTCGACTGTCCAGGGCATCACCGAAGCATTTGACGCTTTTTCTCCGGCAATCTCCAGCCCGGTCCCTTCTCCATTCTGTAATGCAATCCAATTCAGCCCGGAGCGGTTTCCGCATTCCTGCGGACGCACATAGGGAGAGAAAAAATCCATGGCATGATGACGATGCACGCCGTAACGATTCCAGGCCCTGCGACTCTCGTAGTTCTCATACGGACCGTAAGCCTGGTAGCTGGCATTTTCGAATGATTTCACTACAGGAATGCGGGCACCAATACGCATAACAAATGCCTTGTCGTCCAGTCCGAACTTTTCCACGGAATTATCGACCTGGATCGCACCCGATGGAAGAACCGTATAGGTCGCTTTGTGCAGATAGCCGCTTTTACCATCAGGGAGCAGATACCTGTTATGGGTTTCCACCCTAACCCGGTTGCCGGACTTTTCCAGAACCTTAAGCACAATCCCCTCCCGTTTCAGGATGTTATGTTTATCTGTGAAATATGAACGTTTTGACAAATCATCGGTTGGATGGAAATTAAGGTTCAGTTCCACACCCTGAAGTGTATTATCCGGAGCCAGCACTTTTTTACCCTCCGTGATAATCTGTGTGAGCAAAGCTTTCTCTTTGTCAAACTCCAGCACCCTCTTTCCTGAGCTCACCACGATTTTTCCATCGGTCTCTGAGACAGCTACCGTACCCTCCGGCGAAAGCGCAACAGCCGTGTCTTTTCCTTTCTGGAGCTCTACCTGACCCCGTGCAAGTACAAATCCGGCATCCGCCCACGGCATTCTCTTTCTGGAGCACACATCGTAGTTAAGATGATAATCGGCTGCCGGATCAAAAGCGATCTGGTCGAATGGAAGCCTGAATTCTTTCTCCGAAATCGGATCGAGAGAAATATCTACACCCATGCTCCTGACCTCTATTCCGTCTTTGATAAGTGCAACTTTTATTTCGAACTCATCCAGATTCTTAGTCGCAAATTTATTCTTCACCAGTACTTTGCCGGGAGTATCCGAAGGCAGAACCTCCACCTGCTGATAGCAGCCTTTTATCTCATAGGTTTTTCCGGTAAAGCCCCGGTCGGGCAGCACAATCCCGTTCATGCAGAAGGTGCCCCTGCTTCCGATTCCCGAATTCCAGTCGCCGCCGTAGGTCAGGTGCTTACCTTCCAGTCCGGGCAGGGGATAATAGACCGACTGGTCGCGCCAGTCCCAGATACAACCACCGTTGAGCCCATCATGTTCTTCGTAATAGTTCCACTTATCTTTTAATTGCATATCCGTATTCCCCATCGCATGGGCATATTCGCTCATGAAGAAGGGACGCCGGTCTCCACCCTTTTTGTGAAGCTCTACATAAGCCTTCTCTCCGCTGTACATCGGAGCGTGGAATTCCAGATACTTCGCTGTAGAGTTACCGCTTGATTTATCAAAGTTTCGCTCACAAATCATCCCGCGACTTTGATCGATCTTCCGGGTTTCATCGTACATCTCACGAATCGCCGGAACCTCCTTGCCGCGAGGGAACTGCTCATTGCCAAGCGACCAGATGATGACGGAAGGCTGATTTTTATCCCGCTCCACCATATTGATCATCCGGAACACCGATTGTTTGCGCCATGGTTCTTCAATTTCCATATCGCTGTAAATATTATCGTGCCTGTGCGCCTCCACATTGGCTTCGTCTATAAGGGTTATGCCAAGCCGGTTACAGAGTGCATACCAGCGGATATCGCTCGGATTATGCGATGTGCGAACGTTATCGATGTTCAGTTCTTTCATCGTCAGTGCATCTTTCAGCATATCGGCATAGTCAACGTAATATCCGGTTTCCGGACTGCAATCGCTCCGGTTTACACCACGAAAGTAATAGCGCTTCCCGTTCAGGTAAGTGTTGCCCAACTTGTCCCATTCAAAGCGGCGGAAACCCACATCCTGCCGGATTACCTCTGTCACTTCTCCCTTATCCAGCAGTTTGATTAGCGCGGTATATAGTTGCGGGTCTTCGGTGTGCCAGAGCCTCGGAGCAGTGATTTCTGTTTTCAGGTTCAATATTTCTGACGTGCCGGGCTGAACAAGTGGAAATTCTCCTTTCTCAGTCAGTACCGTATTGCCGGACGGATCAATAAGCTCCACCTCAGCCGTAAGGTTTTTCGCTTTCTTCTTTCCTGTGTTACGCAAGGCGATATTCAGTGATAAATCAGCACGGTCCAGGCTTTGATGCACTTCAGGATTCAGATAAAAATCCC
>CAZURA010000130.1:0-15199 GCA_964622985.1 uncultured Bacteroides sp.
GAAAACAAACTTAACTTTAAAGAATCGTTGTCTGAAGGTGGGGAGTATTTAATAACTCCCATTTTCTCGGATCATTGATATCATCGGTAATATACCATCCTGCTATGTTGACAGGATCATCTCCCCCGTTATAAATTTCTATCCAGTCAGGAAAATTTCCCCAATATTCCTCCAGATAACTTGAAGCATTATACGCCTGGAACTCATTTATATACAACTGGGAGGATGCCTCCAAGGTACAAAAAACGAATCCTAATATGTAGATAATCCTGCTATAGTGGTGCTGAATATAAACCACCTATCCTCCTCCTGAATCAATTGAACAACAACAGAGTTGATACAGATAACTCTCTTATAAATATACGTATCTGATATGGTTAATTACTCCAGGATTTGATCAGGAGAACTCTTTCAATGATGAGAAAAGGGTATATGAAGGTCATAAGAAATGAATCCTTTGGCAGCATTTGACCAAATCCGGTTTTATCAAGATGAATATCGGACTTCCCGAGGCTGAATCCTCTAATCTTTTACGCAGCGTACAGCAAAACCGTTCTCTTTAAAATCCTTATAACGACTTATTCCTGTGATATTAAAGTGAATATATCTTGAATATCCTGTGTCAGTGTAGGATTCTGTACATGTCCAGAACGGTGCCAACTTGGGCAAAAACCATGAATCACCATCTTGCCAGCGGCGATATCCGGTTCCTATAGCGGTAAATCCGGTTGCATTGGTGGCTCCGGTATTCGGAGATTCCCAATGGTCAAGTCCGGTCTCTTTTAATTTACCGGCAATAGTACCACGTGATTCTCCGGTAGTAGCCGCCTCTCCCGGATCCATCCCTAAATGGACCTCCAGCTGAATCCACTCTGCATCACTGGGTACATGCCATCCCGAAGGACACACTCCCTGCACTCCGCTAGGATTAGCATCACTTGATGATTCGTGATACATCACTGCCCCCCAGGTATATAGTGCACCATGTGGATCAGCATAAGAGCTGTTATTATCGAAATAGCTATATGCAGCATCCGCATAATCAAGATTTTCCCAGCCCAGATCGCTACCTACATAGGTGATTTCCGTCCCATCGGGATAATGCGTAACCCTGAGATTCTCAGCCATCCAGGTTTGATCTCCAATCACCACAGTTTGATAGACATTTCCATCGTAATCAGTTACCGTATTGGAACATTCCGATGTGGTAAAGGTGATCTCATTACCGTAGGCTGTGCCAGCCGCATTCGTGGCATATGCCCTTACATAATAGGTAGTTGCACAATCCAAATAATCCAGATAGCTGGTAAAACTTCCGGTTCCGCTACCATTGGTGGTCTGGTTATCCACATTCACAAGAGGTCCGGAAGTGGGACCATATACTATTCCTTTCGCTGTAACGACAGCCCCGCCATCATCTGTCACATTTCCGCCACTTATAGCAGTAGTTTCTGTGACATCAGATATGGTGGTTGTGGTCACAGTGGCTATCGTCGGGCACGAAGAGGTACTAAATGTAAGCTCGTTGCCATATGCTGTGCCAGCCGCATTTGTCGCATAAGCTCTTACATAGTAGGTGGTTCCGCAGGAGAGTCCACTCAGGATGCTGGTAAAGCTTTCTGTACCGCTTCCATCTGTAGTATGGTCATCTTCCGTTGTTGGATTCGAGGAGGTGCTCCATACTACTCCTTTTGCCGTGATGGTTGCTCCTCCGTCATCGGTAATCGTGCCCCCACTCTGTGCTCCGGTTTCTGTTATATCGGATACAGCAATTGTTTGAACAGTTGCTTCTGTGGCAGGACAATCACTGGTGGTAAAGGACTCCTGAATTCCATAGGCTGTACCCGTTCCGTTGGTAGCATAAGCCCTTACATAATAGGTAGTGCCACAGGATAGGTTTGAAAGTGCGCTGGTAAAACCACCTGGACCGGCTCCATCAATGGTTGAATTTTCGTTGGTGGTCGGATTTTCGGAAGTGCTCCAGCAAATCCCCTTGGCAGTCACACCGGAGCCCCCTTCATCTGAAACGGTTCCTCCACCCTGGGCCGAGTTTTCCTGAATGCTGTTGATTGAGTAGGTCGCAACAACTGGAAGCCCTGTCTGGCAATCGCTTGTGGTAAACGTGACCTGGTCTCCGTATGAGGTTCCTGATGAGTTGCGTGCATAAGCCTTTACATAATAGGTAGTTTCACAGGCGAGTCCAGTAATTGCACTGGTAAAACCTCCTGTACCATTTCCATCGATAGTTTTGCTGTCTGAAACGGTAGGATCCGGCGAAATGCTCCAGCAAACACCTTTTTCTGTTACCGCAGCGCCTCCATCGTTTGTCACATTTCCTCCTCCTTGTGCTGACATATCAGTGATGCTGGATATAGAAGAGGTTGTAACAGTTGGAGGATCTGATACACATGGACTTGTAATAAAGGTTACCTGATTCCCGTAGGCTCTGCCCACTTCGTTTGTAGCATAAGCTCGAACGTAATACTGTGTATTGCAGGTCAAACCTGAGATCGAGCTGATATAGCTACCTGTACCATTACCGTCGGTGGACCGGCTGTCTTCATAGGTGGGATTCTCGGAAATGCTCCAGCAGACTCCCCTTTGAGTCACGGTGGCACCCCCATTATCTGTCACATTTCCACCACTGACTGCTGAGGTTTGGGATATACTGGAAATATCAACAGTGGTGACTACAGGGATAGCAGGTGCCAGTGTTTCGAAGGATTTTATCTCTCCCAACTCTACACCATTTGCATTGGTCAGGTAAGCGGCGTAGTAGTATTTAGTACCCGGATTGAGCCCGGAAAGATCTTCAGAAAATGATCCTTTCGTGGCCATATTACCCAATTCGGACTTATTAAAACTGCCTGATGTGGGATCGGTCTGGGTGGCATAATAAAAACCATGCTGATCAATACCCTGATCGCCTTTTTCCAACACAACTCCTTCAATCATAGCCGAGGAGTAAGTTATTTCTGAAGCACTACCTGTGGTCACTTTATTGATCCTGGTCAATTCCAGCTTCTTACAGCTGAACAACACAGCCAGTATACCCGTCACCACTATTGCCCTGTTGGGATATTTCATCATACAAATCCGAAAAATGCTGTTTCTACATCATACTACTACTTCCTAATGAAGATGAAGTCACCTCCCTGATCCCCAACGTTCCTTATCTCTCCATACATGGGCACTGCTTCACTGTTATTGATCACCGCTATCCTCAGGCTGCTGAAAAGCTGCTCGGAAGAGAGGTATTGTTCTTTATTAGATGTTAACCGATTAGTCAGGTATTTCGAGAAAGAACTCTGGTCCGGGACTTCTGAAAGATTGCCACTGGTCATCGCTTTCCTGCTGGGCAACTCATACAATATCTCAATGGCTTTGGGAGTATCAGCATATGCTGCCCTGGTTTTGAAAATAGATCCCCCAAAACAGGCATCGGTAATGAGAAGAGTATGCTTGGACTCGATCTCCTTCAGGTAGTCCACCAATGTACTGTTCCTAAACCAGTCTGCTTTGGATATCTTCCTTGCATCGGAAGGAAGCCAGTAGCCTACGTGTGAGCTTTCATCAAACTTGCCATGTCCTGCATAAAAGATAAGCAGGTTGTCTTGTGGGGTTACTGTTCTGGAAAGATTGTCCAATGCATAGATAATGTCGTCCCTTTTCGCATTGGGTATATACTGGATATTCTCAGGTTCAAATGTATACTCTTCTGTTAATATATCGTAAAGTGCCTGCGCATCTTCAATGGGTCTATCCAGTGAGTTAATGGAGGGATCAGTGTAGTTGTTAATCCCTATGATCAGGCCATAGAAGACCGATTCGCTATGGGCTGTCTCTGCCAATGAAAGTTTTATGGGCTTATAATGTATGGAAAATCGGAAGTTCTTTAAATTGTCATGGCTATCCAGTGCCAGTATGGAGATATCGTTCTTTCCGGGGTCAAGGGATATAGTGGCGCTAAAAATTCCTGCATCTGAAACCTCCGCAACCTTTGCATTGACCATCAATGAACTTATTTCACTCTGGTCAGATACCTTTCCCACGATCACTGCTTCCGGATCCGGAGTTTCAATAGTTCCATGGTCAGTAAGATTGTGAGACACCAGCTTAATCTCCGGAGGTGAAATGTCTGCTTGACTGGTGACCTCCTTCTGGGTTTCCTCGGGTTTCTGGATTGCAGATTCAGCGTTAATATCCAAATATGCGGGCTCCTGGTTGACGGTCGAACGTGTCGGTTCCTTTTTGACCTTCAAATAGGACTTCTTGCTCGATATTACCTGAGCATCAACAAGGAAAAATGTAGAGAGAAGTAATAATCCAATTCCTAATCTTCTTGTTTTCATGTCATTAGATTTCTTCTGTTTCATTAACTCAGAATGTATACCTAAGGGCAACCATAGGAGCTTGAGAAGAAGGTTCAAAACCGGTCCCCAACCTGAATCCTTTCTGATTCATGTGGGTATACCTGCCAGGACCCGGGTTACTCACCAAAGTCCAAACAATATCGGTAATCCAAATACCTGCAGCCACATAGGCAGAGATATTAGATATTTTTTGCTGTGAAACAGCCTGATCATACAATCCGGTTATCTCATTTTGATCGCTGGATTCCAAATAGAGGGCATAACTACTATGAGCCATTCTGTTAAAGGTTACTGCTGCTCCAATGGCCGAGTAACCCACAATTCCCTTCAACCAGTGAGGCTTTCCAGGGTTCATTGCGGATAATCCCCAGCCGGGAATGACAACCGACCGGAACAATGCCCCGGATTTAGAGACTGAACTGCCTGATTTTGAAGGAGCGGGGCCAGACTCACTATAATTTTTTTCAGCCTCTTCTTTTTCCTGAGTTTGCGGTTCCCGGGTAGTGGCATTCATCAATTCTCCAAATACCTGGACATAGATCCCTGCATCGACAGATATCACATCCTGTTCATAATCCCAGGCAATCTGTTTTACTCCCCCACCTCGAATATTCTCACCAATATCACCTCGTAATGATCTTGCACTCAAGACTCTATCATTATCATCCACCACTTCTATCCATACCCTATACAGATCTTTGCTGCTACTATTCAGGATCTCAAAGGATATGATAACCTGATTATCCCTCAGTTCCAACTCAGGTTGGGATATCTGTGTAGGGGATTGAGACCAGATATTGCACGATATGATCAACAAAGCCCAAAAACAACAGATATTTGATGTTATTTTCATTCAATCTAAATAACCGCAATATACCGGATCTATCAGTGCAGATTTGTTAAAGAAAACTTAAAAAATGACCAGAATCCTATA
The DNA here is from genome assembly GCA_964622985.1 of uncultured Bacteroides sp. GTDB lineage: Bacteria > Bacteroidota > Bacteroidia > Bacteroidales. The sequence continues at coordinate 5,308 of CAZURA010000130.1, forward strand.
TTTAATCCCCATTGCAGGAGTTAGGGATCGATTCTGAAGATATTCGTTTCAATGGATCCATCTTCATTCAGGGTCAGGGTGCGATATCCATGTGTCGGCAGGTCAAAATCCAATTCCCTGGAAAACGGTTTGAATTGCATGGCTGTGGAGGGAGTGGCCAGGAGCTGTATACCATTAACCTTTTTGTCATATTCCTGGTGAACATGACCGAAAATTATGCTCCGGATATTCTTATATGGAGAGGTAATTTCCCAAAACTCCTGTTTATTTTGAAGTCCCAGTATATCTATAAACTCAGCACCAACCTCCACAGGCTGGTGATGCATATATACCATGACATGACGCTCCTTATGCTGTTTCAAAAAAGACTCGAGCCGCGCCAATTCTCCGGCACTCAACTTGCCTTCATCTCTTCCGTTTAATGAGGTGTCCAGAAATATCAGGCTCCATGGATCCCTGTGCCACTCCTTATGCACGTACTCTTTGCCCAGGTGATCCGGAATCTCTGAAAACCGGTCATGATTACCTTTCATCCAGATTGTGGAGGAAGCCAACCCCCGGGTCAGATGATGAAAGTCAGCATATGCCTTAGGATGACCATCTTCCGATAGATCCCCCGTAGCAACAAACAAATCATACTTGTGGTTTCCCTCATTCAAGTGTGCTGACAGCTTCTTAAGTGCCCCGAAAGTATTCATTCCGAATAACTCCCGGTCCCTTGCGCCAAAAAGATGCGAATCCGTTAAGATTAATACATTAATTGTCATATTCATCCTGATGAGTTCAATAATACTCAAATTATCAGATATATTTATCAAACAAAAGATTCATTTTCAACCTGTTTGGTTTAATTTTGAATGAGGTTCATATTCGTTAAAATCTCCACGTCATGAAACTATCCAATCGAATTCTCCACAATCCGGTGTTAACCATTCGTCTTTCAGCACTTTACCTTGTGCTGGTGACTGTTCTGATTCTATTAAAGGGAACGGCATATTCCCAGGATCCCGTTCGTATCATGCCTTTGGGTAATTCCATTACCTATGGGAATTATCATCCTGAACCCCGGCCCGAGGGATTAATTACCGGTTACCGGCAGGCACTCTGGTTACTGTTAACGAATGCCGGATATCAGGTGGATTTTGTGGGGAGCAGGACCACCGGAGCTGATGCTGTTCCGGCATTTGATCCCCATAATGAAGGGTATCCGGGCTGGAGGGATGATCAGATAGAGGTGAATGTATACGATTGGCTTTGGAACAACGAGGCAGATGTGATCATTTTGCATATTGGAACCAATGGCCTGGATCCCGATCCATCAGACGTGGAAGCTATCCTGGACGAGATAGATAGGTATGAGAGTAATCACGGACATCACATAAAAGTAATTCTTGCCAAAATCATAAACAGGATCACCTATAGTCAGCTCACGACCCAATTCAACCAGAATATTGAGAAGATGGCCCTGGACAGGGTCAAGAACAATGGAGATGACATTGTGGTTATTGATATGGAATTTGAAACAGAGATCGATTATCGCATCAATACGGCAGGGGGTGAAATGAATGATAATCTGCATCCCTATGTGGGGGGGCACGAGAAGATGGCAGTGAGGTGGTTTGAAGTATTGCAGGAAGTGTTGCCCAGACCCGATCAAAAACCATATATCATTTCTGAACCAAATCCCTTCACCTTTTCAGGAGACCTATTTGAATACCAGGTTGAAGCCGATGGAGATCCTTCACCCCAGTTCAGCCTGCTTGAATCTCCTTCAGGCATGGCCATTAATGGGAACAGGGACATCACATGGACACCTTCCTCCAGTGGCACATACATGGTCCGTATTTTGGCTGAAAACGCCATTGGGAAAGATACCCAGCAATTCGAAATTATAGTGAGGGATGCTAACAACCGGGTGAAGGAGGGACTTGTAGCACTTTATGAATTCACAGAAGGAGAAGGAAACCTGGTGCACGATGTATCAGGTGTGGGTATGCCTGATAACCTATATATCAATTATGAGGGAAATGTCATTTGGGATCCTGAACAGGGTCTTGAAATAACGCGTGAGTCTATTCTCCTTCCTTCCGATATGAACCGAAAAATAATCGATTCATGTATGGAATCAGGTGCCATCACTATAGAGACCTGGCTCAGGACAGGAAATATGGAACAGGGTGGCCCTGCACACATCGTCCAGATCTCCGATCCTCTCAACGCAGGTATTAGTCTCTCCCAGGAGAATGAATTCACCGATTCGGTAAGATATTATTTTACTGCAGCAGGCACACCTGTACTGAACAGTAGCCCATATATCAGCTCCATTGCTATTCAGCACCTGGTCTATACCAGAGATGCTGACGGAACCGAAAAGATCTACATCAATGGTCAGGAGGCGGGTAGCGGAACAAAAACCGGTGATTTCTCCGGTTGGAATGAACATACATTTAAGCTCTCTCTTTGCAACAGCTTGGGATTTGAGCATCCATGGACAGGAAAGTTATTTCTCACAGCCATTTATAACCGTATCCTTTCACAGGCCGAAGTGACACAAAACTACGATGCAGGATTCGGAGATCAACCTATAACTATGATACCTCCGGAGCAACCCGGATCGCTGGGTTCAACACCCTTATCTACAGTAGCGGTCAAGCTCACCTGGAATGATCTTTCTGATGATGAAACGGGATTTGTGATTGAACGAAGAGTTGAGAGTGGCCTGTTTCAGTATGTCTCTTCCGTGCCCGACAATAATACCCAATATGTGGATGCAGGTCTAACAGCAAACACCGTGTATTATTACAGGATCAAGGCACTGAATGACTTCATGGAGTCAGAATACTCAAATGTAACCAGCGTCAGGACATTTTCCGACGATTTCCTGACCCATATCTCGAGAAATAAAAGTGCCACCCAGTCCTCTACAGTGTATGGAGGCGAGGCAAGCCTGGGTGTGGATGGCAATACAGACGGAAGGTACAGCAATGGATCGGTCACTCATACAGCCTATGAGCTCAATGCCTGGTGGGAAGTGGATCTTCAGACGGTGTATAATATTAACTACATAGAGGTTTGGAACAGAACTGATAATTGTTGCAAGGACCGGATGGCAAGGTTCAATCTATTTGTGAGTGAAGAGCCCTTCGAATCCTATGATTTCCAGTCCACTCTAGAACAACCGGGAGTGTGGACCGTGTATGAGGACCTGTATCCGGAGCCAATGGTCCTGTTCAATGTCGCAAGGAAAGGACGATATATTCGGCTTCAGCTTTCTGATTCTCAGGAAATTTGCCTTGCCGAATTAGTCGCAATGGGAAATGATCACCTGGATCCTCCCCTCTTCATTACCACACCTGATACCGATGCTACGCAAGGAGTGGAGTATCGGTATGATTTTGATGCTTCCGATCCCGATGCAGACAGCCTGGTTTTCACCTTTCTTCAGAAACCTGACTGGTTGATATTCGATCCGGTTTCAAAAACACTAATCGGGATTCCTGCCCAGGCGGATACCGGAGATCAGGAGGTGATAATCAACGTATATGATGGTCTCAATAATGTGGAACAGTCATTTACCATACAAGTAGCCAATGTAAATGATCCTCCGGTCATCACCTCAGATCCAGTACTGGAAGTCAATAAGAATGAAGCATATAACTATACGCTTGAATTCAATGATCCTGATAACGATCCTCTAACTGTTGAAATATCGCAAAAGCCTGATTGGATGCAGTTTGAAGAATCGATTTTGACTCTTACTGGTATTCCGGATAATGGTGATGTGGGAGTACATGATATTACCATCCTGATCTCAGATGGCACCGAAACGGTTGAACAAAGCTTCCAGGTTACCGTGATCGATTACAATCATCCCCCTGTCATCACATCCGAGCCGGATACGGTGGTTGACCAGGGTGCATTGTTCAGCTATCAGATCATAGTTTCTGATCCCGATCAGGATGTGCTTAACTTCTCTTTCCCGGGAAAACCTGATTGGCTTACATTTAATCCCATTACCCATACACTAAGCGGTATTCCCGAACAAGAGGATGTGGGTATTTCAACGGTATCCATACATATTTCAGATGGGACAGCAGAGATAGTCCAGGATTTTCAACTCACTGTAATTGATGTGAACGATCCACCAGAAATACTCTCTTCTCCTGTATTGACCGTGTATGAGGATTCGGTCTATAGTTATAGCTTTCTGGCACAGGATGTTGACGGTGACGAGCTCACCTTTACCGCAGTGGTCCTGCCCGACTGGCTCACCTTCGATGTCACACTTCGCAATCTCACAGGAACTCCCACAAATGAGCATGTGGGTATCCATGATGTGAAAATTCGCGTATCGGATGGAAAGAGGCATGTCGATCACTCATTTCAAATTACTGTGCTCAACGTCAACGATCCACCTGTATTAACCTCTGTCCCAAATGATACCATTATCTTCTCTGGTGAACAATATCAATTTCAAATCACGGCAGTAGATGTGGATGCAGGTGATCTACTCACAATTTCGGCAGTTGATCTGCCCGGTTGGCTCACTCTTACGCCCGCATCTCATGAAGCTATGTTACGTGGAACACCCTCCATTTCTGATGTGGGCAGTTACACTATTGGCATCCGGGTTAGTGACGGAACCGTAGAGGTAGGGCACAATTTCTCACTAGAGGTTCAGGATCCAAGCGGAGTGGAGCCTCTCGGGGTTCCGGTCACGAGAATATATCCCATTCCGGCCGGAGAGATTGTCTATTTCGAATTTGGTTTGAAAGGGAGTGCGATTGTGAAATTGTATGATATTACCGGCACTGTGTTGAAAGAGGTAAATGTGAATACCCACGAGACTTTAAAGCTGGATATATCAGACCTTAAGGCAAACCTATATTTCTATAAGGTCATTGTAAATGAGATAACCTGTGTTGGAAAACTGATAAAGGAATAGGCTTCAGGTTCTACTGGGCCACCTTACCTGTCATGGGTACAAAACGTACCGGGTAGTGTCTTGTTCTGGTAAGCCGTCCCTTTTTGTCTTTCTTTACTTCTACCAGGTACTGAGTCCGGTGTGGCTCTCCCACCGGAATCACCATCCGGCCTCCGGGAGCAAGCTGGTCGGTCAATGGCTGTGGTATTTCATCCGGGGCACATGTAACTATGATTCTGTCGAACGGTGCAGCTTCGGACCATCCTTCATATCCATCTCCAATTCTCACATGAACCTGATGATATCCAAGCTCCTTCAAAAGCGCTTCTGCCCTGGTGCCCAGGGGCGGTAAAATCTCAATGGTGTATACATGATTACTCAATTCGCCCAGCACAGCAGCCTGGTAACCAGATCCGGTCCCTATCTCCAGCACCCGGTGATCCGGTTGGATCTCCAGCAACTCGGTCATATGAGCCACAATAAATGGCTGGGAGATGGTTTGATTGTATCCGATATATAGGGGGGAGTTGCGATAGGCCTGCCCCTGGTAGGCTTCAGGAACAAAAAGATGCCGGGGCACACGGCGCATCGCTTTCAGGACCTGTGGATCTTTAACCGGATGGTAAGGATAGTTCTCTATCCCCTTTTTCACCATTTGAATTCGCTCTTCAACCCGCTCAGAAAACCCTGGATGCTCTTGCAGAGCAGCACCCTTCTGTTGAGAGACGCCATGAAATCCCCATAAAAGGAACCAGATCATTAGAGAAGTTGTCAGGGAGCGCATGTGGCATTAATTACGATGGTTTTTTAAACGATCAATGGAGATTTCATAAGATGTAGAGGATCAGCTATGGTCTCGGGAAGTGTGTCTACCCGGTGAGAAGTGGGCTTGGTTTTGTTTTCTGCCATGATACCGGCTCTTTCTATAAAAACGGCGCAACCTCTTCTATTGTTCACCCGTCCATAATAAAGAGATCATTTTGAAGTTCTCAATGATATATCGTCTCAGAACATTACTTTTGCAAGTCCTGATTGAAATATCCTTTGAGATATGTGCTATTTTTGTATTAAACGATGATGATGAAGGAGTACTTTTCATATAGAACATCCTGGTTAGGATGGGCAGGATTACTTTTACTGGTTTTCTCCTGTCAACGAGAACCGGGACCGGATCCGGAGAATATTATTTCGAAGGATACCCTCATGTTGAATCAATGGATCTGGGAAGGTATGAACGATTATTACCTTTGGGAGGCCCACATGCCCACTGTGAATATTACCCGGGAACTAGATCCCAGGGGTTTGTTCCAGAAACTTCTTTATGCAGGAGACAGGGACTCGTGGATTACAGATGATTATGAAACACTTATCGCCAGCTTCTCGGGGGTGGACCTGGCAACAGGTATGGAGGTTTATCCCGGCAAAATCGGGGAAACCGAGGTGGTCGCCCCTGTGGGGTATGTCACACCCCATTCACCTGCAGCCGATTCCGGGATCACACGCGGCGATATTGTAATGACCATTGATGGACAATCACTGAACGTAGATAATTTCTATGACCTCTATTATCAGACCACTGCCACATTCGGATTCGGAACCTGGGATGGTTCAAGCATGCAGTCCAACGGGATATCGATCACCTTGACTGCTGTAGAATTGAACCAAAATCCGATCACACATACAGAGATAATTGAATACCAAGGATATAAAATAGGATATCTGGTATATGCACAGTTCGTAAAAGGTCCCTCAAATGAGTGGTTCGAAGCATTGAAAAATGTTTTTCTTGATTTCAAAACGGAGGGGGTTACCGATGTGGTGATCGATCTCAGGTATAATCGCGGAGGAATACTGGATCTTGCAGCCTATATGGCCAGTTCCCTGGCACCTGTCTCAGCCATGAACAACCATGATGTGTTCGCTAATTTTATCTGGAATGAAGGATTAAATCAATATTTTCGGGAGGCAGACCTGGATAAGGATGGCAAGCCTGATGGAGAAGACTCGGAACAACTGGTGGTCAGGTTCCCTGATAGTGACGCTAACCTGAATCTTAACAAAGTATACTTCCTGACCAGCCCTTATACCGCCTCTGCCAGTGAGTCACTGATGGTAGGTCTCTACCCTTACTGCGACGTGATACAGATTGGTGGGACAACCTACGGAAAATGTTATGGGTCAATTACCATTGATGATTGGAACAAGCCCAAAAGGCACAACTGGGCCATGCAGCCGCTCGTACTGAAATATGCCAATGCGGAGGGTTATACCGATTTCATCGATGGTATCCCGCCCGACTATTTCAGAGAAGAGAGCTTGCTGAATGCGGCACCTTTTGGCAGTGTACACGATCCTTTATTGGAGAAAGCCCTGGAAGATATATCAGGAGTTCTGCCAAAGAGAAAGAAAGCTGCGGAACAACTGCCTGAGTTCACTGAGATTCCCATGCCAAGAAAGCGTGTGGTGGAGCGTGTGATCGATTGGCCGGATAAACCAGGTAAACGTGAAGTGAATTAGGAACTGATCTGTGATTCCCGGCTTCTCATCTCTACGATTTTCCGATTGATCCGTTTAGCCAGACCCGGGCCTTCATAAATAAAGCCTGTATACAACTGAATGAGCGTGGCTCCGGCAGCAAGCATGTTCATCGCATCCGCTACGCTCATGATTCCCCCCACAGCAATGATGGGAAGCTTTCCTCCCGTCTTTTCATGAATATACTTCACCACCTCCAGACTCCTGGAGGTGATGGGTGCTCCACTCATTCCCCCGTTTCCAATGGTTTCAATTCGCCGGGGAGCTGTTTGTAAACCCTCTCTGGAAATGGTGGTATTGGTGGCCACCACACCGTCCAATTTCAGTTTGAAAATAAGATCGATGGTTTCATCCAACTGCTTTTCATTCAGATCAGGTGAGATTTTTAAGAGCACAGGTTTCCTGATATCCATCTGATTCCTGAGTTCCAGGATCCTGCCAAGGATTAACTCCAGGGAATCCTGGTCCTGCAGTTTATGGAGATCGGTGATATTGGGACAGCTTACATTGACCACGAAATAATCCACACCCTCGTAAATAGCCTTGAAAACAGCCTCATAGTCATGAACTGCATGCTCATTGGGGGTTAGGGTGTTTTTTCCAATGTTTCCTCCTAAAATAAGCCCCTTGGGCCTTTTACGGCTCAATTTCATAGCAGCAGCCTCGGCTCCGTGGTTATTGAATCCCATCCGGTTGATCAATCCCTTATCCTGTGGGATCCTGAAGCTCCTGGGTCTCGGATTCCCCTTCTGTCCCAGGGGCGTTACCGTGCCCACCTCAATGAAAGAGAAGCCAAATGCCTGAAACTCCCTGAATACTTCTGCATTTTTATCAAATCCCGCTGCCAGTCCCACCGGATGACTAAACTTCATACCGAGGAATTCCGTTTCCAGGGAAGGATGGCTTACCTGAAAGATCTTCCGGGTAATCCAGAGCGCTCCAGGTATCTTAAAGACAATGCGAAGAAAAGCAACTAGAAATCTATGAATGGTTTCGGGAGGGAGCAGAAATAGGAGAGGCCTGACTAAATACTTATACATTCAACTTTGCTTATACATTCAACTGTACGCGTGTCTTAATATTGAATGCAAATATACACAGATTTCCGAATCCGAAGTCCAGTCCCGGCTAGGAGGGCCGGAATGACCTGAAGGTATCATCGTCATAGAAAACCATCACCTGTACAATCCGTCTGGAATCGCGATCACGATGCCGGTCTGCTGCTACTCCGTCCAAGACAGACTTGACCGTATCATTCCCAGACTGCTGCTTCTTTTCGTCAGAATCCCCAATAGGCTGAGGCATTTCATTGTCATCACCCGAATTTTGTTGCACACCTCGCTCCGCCTCACTGGAGCCGTCCTGTATTTTAACTTCTCTCTCCTCTATTTGGGTATCAGCCTGCTCATTTATCTGAATATCCCCCTGAAAAAGGCTTTTATCTTCTTCCTGAGCGTCAAAAAGGTTACCTGTAATCCTTCTTCCCATTTGCTCGTACATGTTGCCTTCACCCAGAATTAGCCATTCCGCATGTAATCCGGGAAATGCCTTCAAAGTCTTTTGCAGAAAGTCAAAGCTGGGATTGTTCCTCCCTGAAATGACATGTGAAACGCTGCTACGCTGAACCCCTATAAGGTCTGCAAATTTGGAAGGGGTCAACTTCTCCATATCCAATAATTGAATAAGCCGCTCTTTCATACCCTTTAGATTTATTCACAAATGTAATAAATAGTTTGTTGCCATATGTTAACTGAGTATGTTTACATTTGTAAATAATCTATCGATATAACAAAATAAGCTTATTCTAGCTGCAATATCTGATTTCTCAAGTAACCTGGATATTTGCGCATTTACGCAGCTTATAAATATATTTCATTATAATCTATAGAAGATCTGTAATTAGTGCAATAGAACCTCGTAAGCGCATCAAATAGCCCTTAAAACAGAGGTAAAACAGCCTCTTTTTACCCCGGATCCCTCCTATTCCTACTTATTTGAAGAAAAATATTAGATAAATTCTATATTTATCTGATTTATAACTGTTTAAATGTAGATATTGACAGTTTAACACCTCATATTCGCTTGTTTCTGTGAGATCTTCATAGGAAATAGATGAGATATTTTATATAAATACCTGGTTTTTAGATAATTAAATTGTAATTGTGCGAATCTGTAAGTAGCCTTTATTCTGTTGACATTTGTAACGCCGGGTGGGATAGGAATTTGTAGCAATATGTAAATTATTACTCATCTTCTTTTATCCCCTTTTCATTCAAAATCAAAACGCCACATACCAACGCATTCTAGCGGACGCTGCAAGTTTGGCTTAAATTTTCTGTTATCGTTTAATGTGCCGTTTATGGAAACGGTTGCCCAAGCGGACTTTTAAGTTTTTATTAACTACCTAAAAGCCTCAACCCATGTATTATAATC